>CAYHST010000001.1:0-39380 GCA_964359415.1 uncultured Candidatus Saccharibacteria bacterium
CGTCGCTATGCTGCTTGAAACGCTTCCGTAAATCGTTTGTTGAACCTGTATATGTCTCACGGTCCTTCAAGCTCAGGAGAACGTATGTATACCAACTTTTTTCATCTCTAACGGGATACATACCCTGGTTTGCTGGAAACTACTTCGACATTTCTCTAACCTGTCCATTCCCGCGCACAATCCATTTATAACTCGTAAGCGCATCAATGCCCATAGGCCCGCGTGCGTGTAGCTTTTGCGTGCTGATGCCGACTTCAGCCCCCATGCCGAATTCCCCGCCATCTGTAAATCTGGTGGATGCGTTGTGCATCACGACAGCCGCGTCAACCGAGTTCAAAAACACGCGCGCGTGTTCCGCGTTCTCCGTAAGTATCGCTTCGGTGTGCGATGAAGTGTGTTTTTGCACGAAAGCGAGGCCTTCCTCAAAGTTTTTCACTGTTTTCACCGCCATCTTCAGCGAAAGAAATTCACGCCCGAAATCGGCAGGACTCGCTTTTTTGAGAAGTCCCGGCGGGAGAACGCTCTTTAGTATCTTGAATGCCGGAGGGTCGGCAAAAATCTCAACGCCGTACTTGGAAATGGCTTTCGCGAAAGAGGGCAAAAGGCGAGGCGCGATTTTCTCATGTACCACGAGCGCGTCGAGCGCGTTGCATACGCCGGGGGCTTGAACTTTCGCGTTGACGATGAGCGGGACCGCTTTTTCCACATCGCACGATTCATCCGCAAGTATGTGGCACACTCCCGCGCCGGTCTCAATAATAGGTATGCGCGCATTTTCCCGCACAAATGATATTAACCCGGCGCCGCCGCGCGGCACAAGCAAATCTATGAGGCCGCGGGCATTCAGCAATTCTTTCTTCCAGCCGCTCTTCGGGTCCACCAAAAGAACTGCATCTCGAGACACGCCGTGCGCTTTCAAAACATTTTGAATACAGCCGGCAATCGCGCGATTGGTGAGATAACTTTCCTTTCCGCCTTTTAACACGATGGCGTTTCCAGTTTTGAGCGCGAGCGCAACGAGGTCAATTGTTACCTCTGGCCGTGATTCATATATGACCCCTACAACTCCGAGCGGCACGCTCACCTTTTGTATGCGGAGGCCATTCGGCCTCGTTCTTTCGTCCAGAACATTCCCTAAAACATCCGGAAGCTTCGCGACGTCCTCTACGCCTCGTACGTACTTCTCCAACTTTTCTGCTCCCAACTCAAGTCTTTGCCGCATGGCATCATTTCCCTTGAAAGCGGAAATATCGCGCGCGTTTGCCGCGATTATTTCCCCGCGCGCGCCCCGCAGAGCCTGCGCGACATCGCGTAGAATCGCGATGCGTACCGCGTGGCTCAAGAGGCCCAGCTGTACGCTTGCCGTCTTCGTTTTCTTGAATTGTGAGATATTACTCTTCATTCAATTCTTGAGCGCGGTTATGCGCCGCTTTAGCCGCTTCTTCTACAATGCGCGAGAGTCCGTTCTTCTCAAAGACACGAAGTGCGGCTTCCGTCGTTCCGCCCTTGGAAGCCACTTTATTTACAAGCTCTTTGTAACTCGCTCCTTTTTGCAACGACGCGGAGGCGGAAAGAGTTTTTTCTACCAGAGCGCGGGCATCTTTCTCGCCAAGCCCGAGGGCTTTGGCTGATTTCTCCAGAGCTTCAGCGAACAAAAAGAAATACGCGGGACCGCTTCCGGAAATTGCTGTTACGGCATCAATTAACTCTTCTTTGCTCACCTCAAAATTCTCGGAAAGGTCATCTAAAAACTTCCGCGCGATTTTTCCATCGTCGGATGACAATCCGGAACTTTTCCACGCGGAGATGCCCTGCCCCACGGATAGCCCGATGTTCGGCATAACTCTAACAATTTTATCGCGCCCGAATAGTTTCTTGATTTTGGCGATAGTTACTCCGGCCGCGATTGAAACGAGAATGGCATTTTCCGAGATTAGTCCCTTGGTTTCTTCCGCCACCGTTGTCAAGTCCTGCGGCTTTACCGCGATAATGACAGCATCCGCGTCCTTGAGATTGACATACGCGCAATCGGGCGTGACAGACAGTGCGGACGCTGCCTTCTCTAAACCGGCGGTATCGAGACTGGATGCGGAAATATCGTAGCGCGATTGAGAACCGCGCAAAGATTGCGCGATTGCCTGCCCCATATGCCCGAAACCTATTATAAATATTTTCATAACCTTTGCTTCCTAGTATAGCTTTTACCTCGCTCACAGCAAATGAAAACCACCAGCAAGGCCGGTGGTTTTCATTTCAGACAATTAAGTCTTAAGCAACCTTGCTGACCTTGACCGCGTTCGGCCCTTTCGGGCTGTCCGCGACTTCAAAAGTCACCTTGTCGCCTTCGCGAAGTTCGTCGAACGTAACGCCGACGAGCTCGTTGGAGTGGAAAAAGAGATCTCTCTCCTGACCCTCTCGCTTGATGAACCCGAATCCCTTGTCGGTAAGACGGGCAATTGTTCCTGTTTGCATAGCAATGAGAAAAATTACGTAATTAATGTATCAAGTGCAGTAAGCTGGAGTGGAAGCTCGATCCTCACTTCTCTGGATCAGCGCTGATTTGATTGCACGAGTGTAGCATGTCTGAAATCCGATGTCAATCGACGTTTGACACCGATTGCTTGATTATTGCACGGCCGCAAAAGCGTTCACGAGTCCTGCGCCGTAAAGAGGGTCGGCCCCTGTTGCGCCAAGATCGGTCGCAGTGCTCTGGAGGCGCGCTTTAATTTCTGCCGGCTCCCACTTGCCGTTCGTGTTCGCGTCTTCCGAGGGACGAATGGTGCGATTCATCAGGAGCGCCGCGGCCGCCGCGACATGAGGAGAAGCCATAGAGGTGCCCGAAAGCGTCGCATATCCGCTCCCTTTATAAGTAGAGTAGATAGAGACACCCGGCGCAGCTAGGTCTACCTCCGGCCCGCGGCTAGACCATGACGCAATCGTATTTGTTGAATCCGTCGCGCTCACTCCGATGACTTCGTTATACGCTCCGGGATAGTTTACCGCCCCGCCACTGTTGCCGGCCGCCGCGACTACTGTTATGCCGGCATTATTCGCACGGATAACGGCATCATGGAATGACTGCACGTCGGCAGTCGTGCCTAAACTCATGTTAATTACATTGAGCTTCTTAAAAATCGCCCAATCAATACTCTCAATAACGTCCGAGAGATAGCCGGAACCGGAGGCGCTAAGAGCTTTGATGGCATAGAGGTCGGCTTGTGGCGCTCCCCCGACGACTCCCGCCGTGTTGTTGAGCGCCGCAACAATGCCTGCCACATGAGAACCGTGGCCGTTGTCATCATTTGCAGAGCGTTTCGTGCTGATGGCGTTGTACGACCCTTTGATATTTGATGCGAGGTCAGGATGCGAAAGCGAGATGCCGGTGTCAATGACGCCAACCTTGATTGGGTTCGCGCTGTTCCCCGTCAGCCAAACGAGTTCTGCGTCTATGCGGTCTATCCCCCATGGGAGCACTTGCGCGGCCGCGACTCCAACTTGCGAACCGCCTTTTGCGAGCTCTTCGGTACGCGAGAGCGCGTATACGATGACATCGTTATCAATGCGCTTCACTTTTGGATTCTTTGCAAGTTCACCAAGCTTGCTTGCATCGGCGTTCTCAAGCACGTCTGCCGAAAGCGCCCGCGTCAAGCGTTTGATGCGATTTTGAGACAAGGCGCCAAGCACGGCATCCTTCTCGCTATCTGAAACGCCCTCTTTGAAAACGACGATTTTGCGGTTGGAAGCATTCTCACCCTCCCCTTGCGCCACGCCCACAAACGCGAACGCGCCCACTCCCGTAAAAAGCACAAGCACAGCCAACAGTCCCCCAAATGTTTTGTAATTCATATGCGCATTATTATAACGTATTGAATAAGTCTTGCAAGGCTACTTAATGTCGTGTTCATGCCCGTAGTATCTCATGTTTCTGTAGATTCAAGCTTCTGCCGTATTTCTTACCTCTTACCCGCGAGCAATTCTTTTACCTCCGCGTCTTCAACCTGTTCAAATTCAATATAGTGCGAGCCGACAGCGCCCAAAAACTCTTCGGGAGGTTCCAGGACGACGACCTCATCCGCTTCTTTAAGTAAATTCTCAACCGCTTCGGCTGACGCGACGGGAGCCGCGATAACGACGCGCGCGGGGTGCTGCGCTCGCACGGCTCGCGCCGCGAGCCGTATCGTAAGACCTGTCGCGATTCCATCGTCAACGATAAGCGCGGTTTTGCCGGAAATCGCTATCGGCTTCCGTCCTCCCCTATATACCCTGACGCGCCGCAGAGCTTCATTTTCCTGCCGTTCAATTTCGCGCCGAAGCCACTTCTGGTCAATAGATGCCGTCGCGGCGTCATTCAAAATTGTCATACCCTTATCGTCAACCGCGCCAATCGCATATTCGGGCGAGAGAGGGTGCCCAATTTTCCTGACAACTACGATATCAAGAGAGAGTCCGAGCATTTTTGCTATCTCGCACCCGGTCACGACGCCTCCGCGCGGGAGCGCGAGTACCACTGCATCTTGGCCGCGATATTTCGCGAGTTTCTCCGCGAGTTGCCTTCCGGCGTCTTCTCTGTCTCTGAACATATCTGGCTATCCCCCCTAGACATTACTTCTTGCGCGGATTTTTCTTCTTGCGGACTGGGTTCATCCCCGCATTTTTTGCCCTGCCCTCGAGTCGTGGCGGACGCGTAAGGCGGTCGGTCTCACGCAAGAGCTTCTTCTTATCCATCGGGGCGGGCTTTTTCATATGGTTGTTAAAAATTCAAGTCGCGCACGACTTCCGCGTCTATTTCGCTGAAATTGGTTTGCCGAATTCCGCCGTAGAACCTCACCGTGTCCCCCGCCACGAATCGCGTGAGACTTGTGGGTTTCTTACTGCTGTTCAACACGCTGGCTCCTTCGGCAAGATAAACAGTGTAATCCGCGTTGCCCACTCCTACGACAAGAGTCGCCGGCAAAGTGGTAGCGGAAATGCTTTTGAGCGTTCCCTGAAAATTGCGCGGCACGAATATGCTTTTATCTTGATACACCTCTATGAGCGATGCCGAGAAAATGTTTCTGGAATAGTCGTAATTGCCCGAAGCCGAAAGTATTCTGTCTCCTTTAGATATTTCGCGGATACCGATGATGCGCACGCCCTTTTGAATGAGCGTGGATGTCGCTAGCATGACAGTCGTTGTCGCGCCAAATCTGGTATTGGCAAGGACAAGCGACGAATTTTCGGGACTAACGCTCGCGACCGTGCCGGAAATGGTTTTGGACTCAACTTGGAGCGACGTGTCGCGGATGCGGGTGGCGTTTATTATCAGAACCCCCTCTCCGGAGGAAAGCCTGCCTTCCACATCTAGGATGTCTTTTTCTTTGATATCACTGGCAGTTGCCGGCTCGCCGTGAGCTTTGGTTATCGCCGTGTCTTTCTGCGCGAGAACCGTAATGCGGACATACACATTATTCCCCCATGTCACGCGGGAAAAGAAATTCGAGGTTCCGGCTTTTTGGAATACAACAACATTGGTCGCGTAGAACTTGCCGTCTGGACTTATGCGAAGCTCCGATGGCGAGGCGGCATATGCGGCGGTGGCGCCAAGCGCAAGGAAGAAACCCGCCCCCAGGCCAAGGATTGGCACCAAGAACATCTTAAAAACAGACATGGTATGGATTATACACAAAAAAGAGAATTCCCCACTGATGGCCTCTCGGGAGGATTTTATCCCTTGAATTTGATGGAACATCCGAGCGACGGATTGAACCACGGCTCTATCGGTTTTCCAGCAAGGAGCTTCCGCATGTTCTCGCGCATGGTGCGTTCTTTCACTTCCTCTTGCGGCTCTAGAGCATCAACGAGACGGCCATGAAATACCAGCTTCGCGTTCTTGTCGAAAAGAAACGGGTCGGGCGTGCATGTCGCGCCGTATTTTCTAGCGACACTGCCGTCTTCATCCATAAGATACGGGAACGCGATGCCGCCTGCCTGCGCAGGCAGGCGCTTTTTCGCGAACGTTTTCATATTCTCCATCCCCTCGCCCGGATACTCCGGGTCGCTTGAGTTGATGCCGAAGAAAGCAATGTGCCGACCAAATTCTTTGTGAAGCGCCACGACTTCGTCCATCCGCACTTTCACATACGGGCAGTGGTTGCACATAAAAAGAATGAAAATCCCGCCCATTCCGGGCGAAAGCGAGGCGGTGCGCCCATCAATGCTCGGCAGTGCAAAATCCGGCGCCATGTCGCCTTTTTTCAATCGCGTGATGGATTCCGTCTTAACCATGCATTAAATCATCCCACAATTTTATATTTTGGGGAACAGATGCGAGTCGGCGTCGTTGCAGTCTTTTGCCCGCCTCTGGCGGGCAAAAGACTGCAATAGCGGATACCTGACATCATTCCCACTTTGTTATACTACGACACGATTTTTTGCTTATTTGCGTGCCTGACAATTTTGACCCCAATTTTGCTGGGTAGGAGCAGTTTTTGGACTTTCGCACCACCACTCAATCGTCTTCGTTCGCTCGCAACCGATCTTTTGCAGTTTGTAGCAAGTCTTTATGGCCGTACCCTGAACGAGCACTTGCACTTTCTCCCGTCTCTTTGTTCGTGACGGTGACCTTTTCACCGAATATTGACTCTGTCCGCTTAACCTCATATTTATCTTTAGACATGGCTGAAGTATCTATCCGCTTTTCTAAATTGTCAACTCCCAGATGTTATATTATTATCGTTATCCACAGCCCACTTAATGAGTCTTTTTGTGAGCTTTTGCTCGCCCTGAGCAAAGTCGAAGGGTTTACCCCGCCCGCCCGCCGTAGCTTCAGCAGAGGAGGGAGCTTGTCGAATGGGCATAGCTCAATTGTACCAAAAGCTTGCTGGAGGTCTGGGACGATGTTGGAACTATATGACATGGGAATGCTACCTACTCATTCATCTCAACCATTTAACCAATAGGCACTGCTCATGGTGGGAGATATGCCCAATATATATTGCTTAGGAACATGGTTTATTTGTTCCGATTCAAGTTTTTTTAGGGCAAAGGCGACTGCTCTATGGTTACCTTCAAGCACTGTGTATGGGCCCGTTAGCCCTGATGAGATTAATATTATTCGTTCCTTGAACTCAGTGCGTCCAACGTTATTTTTCATGTCCAATATTTGTGGAAAGTTTACACCCCATTCATCTGGCAGATTTTTTTGAACAGCCTCTGCTACTTCCATTAAATTTTTACGCTCGCCAAATGTTCGATTCCAACCATGTTCTCGAATTACTCTTATGTGCTCAAACTCTCCGGCATCCAATCCGATTACATGCCATTGAATATTGAAAGGTAGCTGTGCAAGAAGCGGTGCTCTCAATCTCCATAATAATTCCTTCCGCCAGTAATTTTGCTCCCAATTGGATATGTCCGGATTTGTAACTATTTCATTAAACTGAGCTCGAACGGAATCATAAAAATCCTTATGCCATTCAGAACTCAGAAATTCTAGCTCAAATTGCGGTTCACTGATTTGACTGACTACTTTCATAGACATTCATGCTGGAGGTCTGGGACGATGTTGGAACCGTTCTCCACACTATTCATTTAAATTAGCCGGAAAGGTTGGACGGAAAGGAACTGCAACGGAACCTTCCTTGTAAAGAATCCTTGCTTGTTCTTTTGAAGAATCGGTAATCTTTAATATAAGGGTGGATTCTTTCTTTATTGCTTCTGCTGGTAGAGTTAGCTTAAAACTAACTGTCTGCCGCGGATCGAGTGCCCTGATGAATACAATTAGATTAGACCTCCCCTTAGGGTCATTCACTCTTAGTATCAAGTAATCCAGTCCCGCCACATAGGTGTCCTTCGAACTGTCCACGGGTTGAGACAGTGTTGACTGGTTAAAAGGTTCTATCTCCAACTGCGAGAAATCTGTATCACTCTCCTGTGGGATAGCCCATAGTTGGATTTGGTATAGCGGGTCCGAACTATTATTGGTTACCTTGATTTCTTGCACCACTCCCCAACTTGGCGAGAGTCTAATCATTTTGGGGCTTAATATTATTAGAGTCGATTCTTTGGAAAACTCGCCGAGAAGAAAAGGGATCTTTAGGTGGAATGCGTAACCAAAGTCAGCCGCAGCCTTGAAACCAAAAAAGGCTGCTATGCAAAGGAAAATAATTGTGATTATTAAATTTACCATTGCTGCCGGACTTGGACTCGAACCAAGATGACGACCTCCAGAGGGTCGCATCCTACCGTTAGATGATCCGGCAATGACTAGCTTCTAGCTTCCAGCGGCTAGCTTCCAGCTTGTAGAGAATACTTTAGAAACAGCCATTATTCAACTGGGCACGCCCCGACACTAAACTTCGGCATCGTTTTGCGAAAGTATTTTGACAGTCTGTCTCATCGCGCAAACAAATATGAGTAACCGGTTTACTGAAATATAATCTCGGCAAAACATTGTTATGTCGAAGTTAGTACGGGGCACGTCCGGCGGTCGCTCTCCAGACGGACAGGAATTTCTTTGACTGACGCGACTCCGTTTTGGTCAAATGTGACCGAGAGCAATAGCCCGTTTCTCACATCCTCGCTGAAATACTGGTCAAAGATGAAATTGCCGAGCGAGTAATAAATTCGCTTACCTTTATACTCTTCCCTCTCTTGCACT
Source organism: uncultured Candidatus Saccharibacteria bacterium (assembly GCA_964359415.1). GTDB lineage: Bacteria > Patescibacteriota > Minisyncoccia > Phycocordibacterales > UBA2100 > UBA10103. Next base: position 8,639 of record CAYHST010000001.1, read on the forward strand.
ACATGCGGATGAGAGCCGATAACAATCTCCGCGCCGGCATCCACGAAACTATGGGCTAATTCGCGCGAATTAGCCGATGAGGTGGTCGCGTATTCCACTCCCCAGTGCGTGTAAACGATTGGGAGGTACCCGCTGGCGCGGGCATTTTGGATTTGAAATATTGTCGTTGACGACATACCAACATTCTCAAGTATGTTGGTATGTTCTGCGGGAGCGAATTCGTTGTAGTTTATGAATGCCAGCGAAACGCCATGTACTATACTGGTAGAAACTGCCCGCATCAGCTCGCCGCCCGCCTTTGCCCATCCTTCGCATGAAGCTTCAAAGGGGCAGGCGGCGGTTCCTACCTGCGCTAAAGCTTCTGCCGATATAATCTCTGGCTGGCCGAAATATCCAATGCTCGCGTCTTTTAGAAACCGCGCGGTCAGCTTTGCTCCAACATTTCCAAAATTCAGGATGTGATTATTTCCGAGATTCACCATGCGAATATTGTGCGCTTGCAAGAGTGCCGCGGTTGATGGAGGAAACGTAAACGTGAAATTATTCTCGTCGCCCGGAGCCGACGACGCGCTGATAGAGGCAGATTCCGTTATCGGCCCTTCAAGATTCGCGACCACTAAATCGGCATCTTTTAGAATCGAGTCAATGCAAGAAAAAACAAAGTCTTCGCCTTTTTGGTCTATTGCCGCGCGGATTGAACGGTCAAACAGCATATCGCCGCCGAAAATAATTGTCGCGAGTTTCGGCCTCTCCGGCCGCGCATAGTTAATTGCCGACTGAATATGCATCGCATATTTATCGGCAAGAACGAAAGAAAGCACCGCCGCGATAAGCGTAAAACCAAGGACAGCTGCTTTTATTAAACCCGACATCTACTCAATAATACCAGCGAGAGAATGTGGTTTTCCTTCTGTTATTGAGGCGTTCGTAATGCGGGTGAATTTGGCCTTTTTGTGGAATTCTTTGAGATTTCGCGCGCCGACATAGCCCATTCCGACTTGAACGCCGGAAACAAGGGTGGCTACAACATCCGCGACCGGCCCTTTGTACGACACCAGTGCTTCAACTCCCTCCGGCACGGCTTTGCGTCCGTGAGTAAAGTAGCGCTCCTTCCCCGCCGCGCTTTCAATGACCGACTTCGAACCCATCCCGCGATACTCTTTGTATTTCCCGCCGTTCTTCCCGACAATCTTGCCCGGTGTCTCGTCTGTGCCGGCCAAAAGATTTCCGAGCATGACCGCCGAAGCGCCGGCGGCGAGAGCTTTCGCGATGTCGCCCGATGTGCGGATTCCTCCATCCGCGATAACCGGCACGCCTTTCTTTTCTGCAACCGACACAACTTCTAGTATTGCGGAGAGTTGCGGTACGCCTACGCCCGAAATAATGCGCGTCGTGCAGATGCTCCCGGGCCCCACGCCAACCTTGATTGCATCCGCAAATTTGCACGCCTCCTTGGCGGCTTCTGCCGTCGCGATATTCCCGTAAATCATTTTTGCGTGCTTTAGAGACTTTTTTATTTTCTTCGCGCTTGCTACGACATTCAGATTATGTCCATGCGCGCAATCAATCACAATCACATCGCACCCGGCGTCGTCTAGCGCTTTCGCGCGGTCCGCGGCAAATGGCCCGCAGGCGGCGGCGACTCGAACTCCGGAGGATTTTACTTCTTTCACCATTCTCGATTGCTCTTCAATGGAACAATTGCGATGGAGAACTCCAAGCCCTCCGAGCTTGCCAAGCGCGGCCGCCATTGGCACTTCCGTAACGCGGTCCATTGCGGCCGAAAGGAACGGCACCGCGAGATTAATGCCGCAAATGCTTGTTTGGAGCGACGCTTCCGCAGGCTCCATGGCGGAGGCGGAAGGGCGGATGAGTACGTCGTCAAATGTAAAACTCCTGTTTAGAATCTTTATTGCCATGGCCTATTATAGTTGCCAAAGTGGAAAAGTCAAAAAATGATTGGTTTTCTATCTATCGATATAGACTCGACCCATCGAACGTCCGCTTTTCTATTTTCCGAGTAGTACACAATTATCAATCTGCTTCCGACGTGAAAACTAAGTTCGTGCCAACCACGGCGCGCTCTTTTTCTACCCAATACAAGGCGATGTTCAAGATGCTTCGCAACCGCATCGTACACATCTACGAACAACTGCTTTGCGTTTCCGCGAACGCCTTCAAGGATTATTTCTTCGCTCCACAAACCAGAGTCGCTATAGAGCTCGAGAAAAGCATCTTCGTAGTGAAATACAAATGAGCGCACATCGGCAAGCGCCGATTCCTTAAACCGTAGCTCCATGACGTACGTTCCGCGCGCCTGTTTTTTTCCACGCCGCCCGTAAGCGTTTGCGCAGACGATCAACTGATTCGTCTATCATACGGTCCGTGATGACGCGCATTTCGGAGAGTGAATATCCCTCCGTTATTTTTGCCTTTTTCCTTTTCATGTCACTACTATCGCGCGGTTGGCCATGCTTGTCAATTTCACGCTACGTTTTTGAAACTGTCGCGACGAGCGCGCAGTGGTCGCTTAATCCCGAAACCATTTTGGCATCGGAAACCTTATACGCGGGCGTAGAGAATAACCCGTCAACCATGAAATTAAGATGTCCAGCGCGATGAAAATTGCCGTCAATGGATGCAGTGTAATGCGCCGGCACGTTGTCCTTATATTTGTCCGCAAGCATCGAGAAGATTTCTCCGCCGCGCGGAGCATTGAAGTCTCCGGTAAATACTATTTCATTATGTGTGCCGAGTGTGCCAAGAAGTTTCTTCAGATGTATTCGTTGCTCCGAGGTAGTCTCGCCATTTGGAGACCATGTAAAATGCGTCGTCCCTATGTTGAACAAGCTTCCATCTTTCTCAACCGCTAACGTTACGAGCGCGCAATTCATTGTGTGTCCATTCCCTATCTCTTCAGAAGGACGGTGCTTTGGAATATCATTCGCATTTCCAACATAATATTGAACCTCCTTACGAACAACGCGGAGACAAGAAAATATTGCTTCTCCAACGATTGGATTGCCCTGTTCTTCCATATGCCGAAGCAAGGGCGCAAACACATACTCCGCTTCCCCAAGTATCGAGGCGAATCGCGCGGTATCATTCTCGAGAATTTCCTGAACGCAAACAATTTCTGGCTTTTCTTTATCAAGAAAAGAGAGGGTAGTACCGAGATGCTTGGCTCGCTCAATGTTGAGCGAAATTAGCTTGATTGACGCCGACTCCCTGGAATCTTTCATTTCGCTTTACCGCGCACAATCGCCGCTTTGATGAAAGCATTGAACAACGGATGCGGGGAAAGCGGGCGGGCGCGGAACTCCGGGTGGAATTGAGTTCCGAGGAAGAACGGATGAACGCTCTTCGGCAATTCCGCTATTTCCATAAGCACCCCGTCCGGCGATTTGCCGGAGAAGACTAGTCCGGCTTTTTCCAACCTTTCGATATATTTCGGATTAACCTCGTATCGGTGCCTGTGTCTCTCGGAAATCGCTTCCTTGCCGTACGCTTCGTTCGCAATCGTCCCTTCTTTCAATTCGCACGGGTACGCGCCCAAACGCATCGTGCCTCCATAATCCTTTTTTGCGAGCTTTTCCACCTGTTCGGGCAAAATAGCGATAACCGGATGCGGCGTTTTTGCGTCAATTTCCGTCGTGTGCGCGTTTGCCAATCCCGCGACATTTCGCGCGAATTCAACGGTCATCAACTGCATGCCGTAGCAAAGGCCGAAATACGGTATTTTGTTTTCTCGCACATATTGTATGGCTTTGATTTTCCCGTCAATCCCGGTTTCGCCGAATCCTCCTGGAACAAGTACGCCGTCGTATTCAGAAAGCTTCTCAAGATTCTCTCCTTTCTCAAACTGTTGAGATGAGGTGTAATCAATGACAGGTTTAACCCCCGATGCATAGCAGGAATATTTTATCGCTTCAAGAACGGAAATATAGACATCGGAAAGCACGAAGTCTCCTGAATCAAAATATTTGCCGACGACTGCGATTTTCAGTTCCTTTCCCCCGTTTTTTGAGCGGAGAACAAAATCTTCCCAATCCTTGAGGTTAGCCGTTGTGGAGCATTTTTTCATCTTCAGTATCTCGCATAGCTGTGCCGACAAATTGTCTTTTTCAAAGTTGAGCGGTACGTCGTAGATACTCTTAACATCGGGCGCCGATATGACATGCTCCGGCTTCACGTTGCAGAAGAGAGCGATTTTCTGCCGGCGTTTCTCATCGAGCGCGATTGGAGCGCGCGCGATGATTATGTCCGCGAAGACGCCGGCGCCATTCAATGTGCGCGCCGCGTACTGCGTCGGTTTTGTTTTCATCTCTCCGATTGAATTTGGCACGGGAAGATAGCTCACCAAGACAGTGGCAACATCATCGGGGCGCTGGGTTTTCATCATGCGTATAGCCTCGAGGAAAAGAATGTTCTGGTACTCGCCCACCGTCCCGCCGATTTCAATCGTCGTGACATCCGCCCCAGCGCCCTCGGCCGCTTTTTCAATGCGAGAAATGACTTCCAGCGGAATATCGGGTACCACCTCAACGCACCGCCCCTCATATTCCAAATTGCGCTCGCGCTTGATGACGGAGAGATAGACGGAACCTGTCGTCATGTAATTGATAGAGGGAATATCTTGATTGAGGAAGCGTTCATAATTGCCCATGTCCTGGTCAGTCTCCATGCCGTCTTCCAAAACAAACACCTCGCCGTGAACCGTCGGATTCATCGTGCCGGCGTCAACGTTTATGTACGGGTCAATCTTGAGTGAAGTTACTTTGAGTCCTCGCGCCTTGAGTAAGGTAGCAATTGACGAAGAAGCGATTCCTTTGCCGACGCCGGACATCACTCCGCCCACGACGAAAATGTATTTATGCCCCGTCATAGATATTCTTTACGAATGAAATGAGTAATTAGAGAATCATGACCCCTCCCCAATTTAGTATCCGTTTTCATGTGATAATCTTCTCATTTTGTTGAGACCGTCTCAACAGTATATCAAATGTGAGATGCGGTTGTGGGATACTAAATTGGGGAGGGATTAACGAAATTATAGTCGCTGTGCTCCTTAATTTCGTAAATATCTTCTTACTGCCAAATAGCTTGATAACGCTCCAAGCGCGATGCCGGAAGCCATAACAACAAAGAAAATCGCAGGGAACGAACTGGCATAGTATGCGAACGCGTTAAACGTGCCCAGAAAACGCTGCAGGGGCGCGCTTATATACAGCGTGATTGGATAAAGCAATATCAACACGATAAGACCGGAGACAAACCCGTATAGGATGCCGGCAATCATAAAAGGCCCGCGGACGTACCACCTCCCCGCGCCTACGATATTCATCACTCCGATTTCATCCCGCGATGTATAAATAGCAAGCCGGATAGTGTTAAAAGCTATCAGAACAGACGCGAGCCCCATAATTATGGCGATTATCGTCCCCAACCGCTTTGACGTATCAATGATGCTCGTAAGCCGGTCTATGGCAGTCTTGTTCTGGTAGAAATTAACCTTGTCAATCGCGGAGCCGGCGCTCGTTCCGCTCGATTGTTGTGTCCCCAGGAATTTCGCTATCGCTTCATATTGGGAAGTCTGCTTGGCTCTCACTTCAAGCGAGGCGCCCAGAGGGTTGTCCTTCAATTCGTCGAGTGCCTGAAGCGTAAGCTGGTCGTTCTTATGCCTCTCGCGAAATTGCGCGAGCGCGTCGTCGCGGCTCACGAACGAAACAGTGGCAACTTCAGGAAGCGCCTCAAGCATTCTTTTGACATCCGTAATCTGGGCATCCGTCGCGTTGGTCGTGAAGTACACGTTCACATCAACCTTTTGCGTTAATTGAGCGAGAGTCGCATCAAGCGCCGCGCCGAAAATCATCAGACCAGAAATTACAAAGAGGGTCAGAGTCATTATTGAAACGGCCGCGAGAGAAACAAATCCGTTGCGGATAAATCCGATAAGCCCGTACCTCGCGACTCTTTTTGTGTTTAGCCAGAGGGACATGTTAGATTTTGTTAGTGAGCGAAGCGAGCTTAGAAAATCTTACACCCAGCACCATTTTGACATCCGTACTCATGTGTCCATTGTACGACGTTGTTGAGACTGTCTCAACGATATCTGGTGGTCGAGAGGAAGTAGCGGGATGCCAAAATGGTGCTGGGTCCTTGAAATTATACTCCCTTTGGTCGTTAATTTCATAGGACATACTTCCCCTCCTTGTCATCGCGTATCAACCTCCCCTGGTCCATCGTTACCACGCGCTTGCCGCCGGCGTCTACGACCGACCTATTGTGTGTCGCGAGCAATACCGTCGTCCCAAGATTGTTTATCTTCTTCAAGATTTCCAAGACATCGTGCGTGTTTATCGGGTCCAGATTTCCTGTCGGCTCGTCGGCAAGGAGTACGGCCGGCTGATTCACTATGGCGCGCGCTATCGCGACCCTTTGCTGTTCGCCTCCGGAAAGCTCCCGCGGAAAACTCCACATCTTATCCGCGAGCCCTACCAGCTCGAGTACGTGGGGAACATCGGCCTTTATATCGTCATCGCTCTTGCCGGCCACCTCGAGCGCGAAGGCGATGTTTTCATATATTGTTTTTGTCGGCAAAAGGCGGAAATCCTGGAAAACCGTCCCTATATTGCGCCTCACTTTCAGAAGCTCCGAATTTGAGAGTTCGCCTATTGAGCGGGAATCGAAGTACACCGAGCCGGAGGTTGGGAGTACTTCGGCAAACAACATTTTCAGGAGCGTCGTTTTCCCGGCGCCAGAATGTCCGACAATGAAAACGAATTCGCCCGCGTCAATGGAAAGAGTAATGTCCTCAACCGCATGCTGGCCGCCGTTGTACACTTTTGTAACTTTGTCGTAGTGAATCATGTGCCGGTTTTGTCTACGAGTGCAGCGAGTAGGTACAAAACCGAGTACCCAGCACCTTTTCAAGCAAATTAGATTTCATAATCATTGAGGTCAATTCTGGCAATTGTATCACGAAGATAACCATCGCAAAAAAGGTGCTGGGTTAGGCATTTCTAACTCTCCGCCAACCGGCGGATCTTAAGAACCGCCTAAATCTTTTTCGGCGTCTACGAACGATTGGATGCCGCCGTCCAGCACTTTGTCCGTATCGCGCTCTTCATGCTCGGTGCGGTGGTCTTTCACGAGCTTGTATGGGTGCAGAACGTATGAGCGAATCTGGCTTCCCCACTCAATTTTCGTTGTCGCGGCAACGGAAAAACCCCGCGATTCCTTTGTCTGCGCTTCCTCGCGCATCTTAAAAAGTTTTCCGCGAATCATTTCCAGAGCTTTCTCGCGATTCTGTGCTTGACTGCGCTCCGAGGTAACTTGGACGGAAATACCTGTCGGCTTGTGCGTCATTCGCACCGCTGTGTCGCGCTTGTTTACATTCTGCCCGCCGGGGCCGCCGGAGCGAGCGACAGAAACTTCAATTTCCGCGTCCGGAATGTGCATTTCGCCCGCGTCCGGCAACTTGGGAAGCACTTCAACCATTGAAAAGCTTGTCTGCCGTTTCCCCGCCGCATTGAACGGCGACATGCGCACAAGCCGATGTACTCCCGCTTCGTTTTTTAGTGTTCCGTACGGGCCCGCCGTAGCCTTGACGGAGGCGGGAGCGCCACTACCCAAGACCTCAAAAGAAACGCTTCTGTATCCGCCGACTGAATTTTCATTTGCCGAAAGAAGCGACGTGCGCCAACCCCTGCTAGCGACATACTTGCTGTACATGCTGAAAAGTATCCTTGAGAAATCCTCAGCATCGTCCCCGCCAGCGCCGGAGATTATTGAAATAATCGCGTCACTTTTATCGTGTGAACCTCCTCCCGCGAGCTTCTGCTTAAGCTCCTGATACTCCTTGAGCGCGCCTCTGGCCTTTTCTTTATCAGCCCAAAAATCAGGGCTAGCCATCGCCGTTTCAATATCCACTATCCGTTCCTTAATTTCTTCTTTCGATTGCATTGTGGCAGTATATTCTGAATACTAGGCATCCGCCAACTGGCGGAGGCACTGGACAGAATGCTATTTTGAGACAATGTTTTTATTTTCCCCTATCTCAACTTTTCGCAACAAAAATAATCCTATTGCGGCAAAGACTGCCATGAAACAGGCGGCTATTCTGTAGCGCGTCGGGCCAAGGCCGACAAAGAGAGTTGTTATCAGACCCCAGGAGAGCGGCCCCACGAGCGTGGACACCCTCTCGGCAAGAGTGTAAAAGCTGAACCCGAAGTTGAGCTTGTCTTTCGGACAGAGAGCTGTCATGGCGGCGCGAGCGACCGTCCATGTCGCGCCGAAGAAAAATCCCATGAGTATGGACATCGCAACAAAAACGGAAAAGTTAGCCGCGGTTCCGAGAAGCGGGAAAATAACAATCCAACTTCCGAGTATTATGACTAGAGTCCGTTTCAATCCGATTTTGTCCGCTACCCAGCCTGACAAAAGCGCGCCTACCGCCGAAGTAACAAGAATGCCGCCAAGAAGCGCTGATTTCGTGCTGTCTGCGGCGGCAAATACATTTTGCATGTAGATGGGAAAATTATTCGCGGCTGTGATTATCGCATCGTTGAAAAAGAAATAGGAAAGCAAAAACATGCCCATGTGCGGAACCTTAATCAGTTCCTTGAATTTTGACCACTGGCTTCTGTATTCTTCCCTCCAATTTATTTTATCTGCGGGCTGGCCGGGGTCTTCTGTTTTGGACAATCTGAAAAATAAAAGCATGGGGAGCGCGAGCAAGAAGAAGGCAATGGCCGAGGGGAGAAAGGTCTGCGCCCGCCCCGCTTCACCAAAGAGGTACACTGCGCCGCTGGCAAATGGAATGGTGATGAGAATTCCGGCAATTTGTCCGAGCCAATTTCCCGCCTGTCCCACTCCGGAAATCCTTCCCCATTTTTCTCGCGGTGCCAGAAAATGCAGAAGCGCGTTATAAAATACGAAAGAAAATTGATAGAAGTAATTTGCCAGAAGGAAAAAGAGCATCGCCGTGAATACGTGCTTTGAGTAAAAAAGCGCCACGAGAGATGCAAGCAGGAAAAATACGAAAGCGATAACAGTGATGCGATTCAGGTACTTTTGCTGGCGACCATTTCTGTCGGCGATGCTCCCCAGAACCGGAGCCGTGAGGAGAAGAAGCAGGGAGCCGATACTAAACGTCAGGTTGTACCACAAATCAGACACCCCCTTATCAACGACAAGCCATTGCGAAAAATACAGAAAGAAAACGACGATAACGATGGAATTCGCGAAATCGTAGAGAGTCCAGAAAAAGATGTTCTTTCTGTTCATTTGAGCCGCCTCGGAGATTCGAACTCCGGACCCCGTCTTTACGAAAGACGTGCTCTACCAACTGAGCTAAGGCGGCAAGCAAAACTGAATATATCATTTTTGCGACAAACGTGCTTCTTTCGCATATATCTTCAAGAATTGCACCAACTCTCACAGAACACACCAACATTCTCAAGTTTGTAAGTATGTTTCAAACGTGTTGAAATGATTTTAGGAAACGAACAAATAGTTTGCCGTATGGAGATAAGGTATGCTCTACAAATTTGCCGCGATATTTTTTGTTGATGAGTCCGCTATTGTGAAGCCGCCGCGTGTGTTCACCAAGTGTTTTTTCATTTGCGCCAAGTGCCTCTACAATATCCTCAAGCGTTATTCCGCCACTTTCGGCTACTAGGAGCAAAATCTCTATCCGGTAATGATTCGCCATCCCCTTCAAATGCCGCTCCATCTGCTTCGCGGTTTTGACTTTTTTCATACGTTCATTATATAACTCATTCCTACATTCTCAAGTTTGTAAGGATGTGTTTATATCACTTTCGAGGATGCAGCCATTGCGCAGGAGGAGCAATCAGTTCTGCTGGCAATTACGAGAACATCCTCACCAAAACGCCTTACCGACACATGTTTAAAGCGCAAGGCCTGTGCGATTTTCTGAACGCCCTTACCGCCGATAGAACGTGCCTCTTCCCCGCCCACCAAGATTGGCGCGCAAAAAATGTAGGCCTTATCGGCGATTTTGGCATCAATAAAACTGCCAAGCATCTCTCCTCCTCCTTCCACAAAAACGCTTATAATTTCTATTTTCCGCAATTCAGAAAGAAGCTTCCGTATAGAAACTCGCGCACCCTTGAACACGAGAACGCGTATGCCTCGCTTTTCCAAATCTCTAATTTTTTGTTTTGGAGCGCCAGAGGTCGTCGCGATAATGACATTTACATCTCGAAGTACTCGCGCATTTCTTGGAATGCGAAGGCGCGAATCCGCGATTATTCGCACCGGGTCTTTCTTTCCTTTTGTTCTCGCTCCCAAATGCGGGTTGTCGCGAATGACCGTATTCACACCAACGAGTATCGCTTGGTGCGTGGTTCTTAATCCCCTGGCAAAACTTCTGGCCTCCTCGCCGGTAATCCATTTTGAGTCGCCAGTTCTCGTTGCAAGTTTGCCGTCCAAGCTCATCGCGAATTTGAGAGCGACGAGTGGCCGCTTCTTTTCGTGGAAAACAAAAAAGGCTTCATTGAGGGCGCGCGCCTCCTCGCTCCTCACGCCGACCGAAACGGAAACTCCAAATTGTTCGAGTCTGGCGACACCCCGTCCGCTCACCTGCGGGTTGGGGTCAATCGCGGAACAAACAACTCTTTTTATTCCCGCGTTGATGAGCGCTTCAATGCACGGCGGAGTTTTCCCGAAATGAGCGCATGGCTCAAGGTTGACATATAAAGTGGCGCCGGAGGCGCTGGCACCCGCCTCGGCAAGCGCTTCAATTTCCGCGTGCGGGCCGCCTGCCCTTCTGTGATACCCCTGCCCGATAATTCTCCCGTTCTTAACAATCACTGCTCCAACCATGGGATTGGGGTTGGTCCAGCCGGCGCCCTTTTCGGCCAGCTTCAGCGCCTCATCCATGAACTTGTCGTCCTGTGTGTGGGCATTCCTCATAAGAGCTAAACGTTTTTCAACTTATGGCCGAGCCTCTTTTTCTTCGCAGAGAGATACGCGGCGTTTATTTCATTATGATAGATTTCTAATGGCACACGCTCCGCAATTTTTATCCCAAAAGAAGAAAGCTGTTTCTCTTTCTCCGGATTATTGGTCAGCAGTTTTATTTTCTTCGCGCCCAAATCTTTTAATATAAGCGCGGAAACTTCGTAATCCCGCGCGTCTGCGGAGAATCCAAGCGCGTGGTTCGCGTCTACCGTGTCATACCCTTCGTCCTGAAGCGCGTAAGCTTTTATCTTATTCCCAAGCCCGATGCCGCGCCCCTCTTGATTCAAATACACGATGATTCCGCTCCCTGCCTTTTTTATTATTTCCATGCTTGCCTGAAGTTGTTCTCTGCAATCGCACCGAAGAGAACCGAACGTGTCCCCTGTAAGGCATTGCGAGTGAACCCTGACGAGTACCGGCATTTTTTTAATGTCGCCGCCTGCCTGCGCCGCGGGCGCGGCAGGCAGGTGTATGAGCGCGACATGTTCCAGGTCGTCAAAAGTAGAAGTGTAGACGATGACGCGAAACGTTCCGTACCGCGTGGGAAGCGTGGACTCCGAAAATCTCGCGACTCCGTGCGGAGAACGCAGCGCGGGGAGAGGATGCGCGCGCAGGTATCGCACTACGTCTTTTATCGCGATAATCTTTATCTTGAGTTCTCGCGAGAAGCGCGCGATTTCGGCGCCTCTTGCCATGCGGCCATTTTTCCCGACTATCTCGCACAAGACGCCCGCTGGGTGCCTGCCCGCAAGACGGGCCAAATCCACCGCCGCCTCGGTATGCCCTTCCCGCTTCAATAATCCTCCGGCTCGCGCGACGAGACCGAACACATGGCCCGGCTTTACGATGTCCTCCGCGCGCGATTTCGGGTTTGCGAGTATGCGGATTGTTTTCGCCCTGTCGTACGCGGAAACTCCGGTCGTAATGCCTTTTTTCGCGTTTACCGAGACAGTAAAATTCACGCCCGTTTTTTCGGTATTCTGGCTCAAAGGAACCATCGCGGAAAGCCGGAGATTGTGCGCTTGCAGGGGAGTAATCGCGGTGCAGACAATGCCGCCGCCGTACTTCAACATGATGTTGATGTTTTCTCCGGTCGCGGCATCTGCTGGAATATATAAATCAGCCTCGTTCTCGCGCTCCGGACTATCAACGACAATAAGCATCTTGCCCTTTTTAATCTCCTCTATCGCTTCCGGCACTGTGCAGAAGTTTTTCGCGGCTTTTTTCACCCCGTTAGAGGCAGGGCGCGTTCGTGTGGATTCTTTAACAATTGTTCTCATAACAATTTACTAATTATTTAAAAGCTATTCCCTGCTAGTTTCGTGCGACCGCGGCCTCTAACGGGGTTCATACTTCAGAAATGAGTTTAATCATCGCGAGCGCGGTTTCCGCGGCTTCAACGCCTTTGTTCTCAACTTTTCTTGTCGCGCGCTCCATGGCATCCGCCAAGCGATAAACCGCGAGTACCTCAAATATCACTGGGATTTCGTATTGAAGCGACACCTCGGCGCATCCGCGCGCGCATTCGTTCGCGATTTGCTCAAAATGATATGTTTTCCCTTTTACAATCGCGCCGAATGTTATCAGAGCGTCGTATTTCTTCTGCTTTGCCATTTTCTTGGCAATGAGCGCAACTTCCAGAGCGCCCGGCACGCGCACCATCGTTATATGATTCTTTGAAACCCCATGAGCCAGAAGCGTCGCGACACAGCGCTTTTCAAGCTCTCGCGTAACATCCTCGCGGAATGAAGTTCCGATAATTCCTATTCGTATCTTTTTTATCGGCTTCATACTTTGCTATTAACGAGTAACCTTTTAACGTACTTGGCGATAACATCCACTTCTATATTGACCTTTGCCTTCAGCTTCAACGTGTGGAACATGGTTGATTTCCAAGTATGCGGAATGATGCCGACTGAAAAACTGCTAGGCCGTGCATTAATAACAGTAAGAGAAACACCATTCACGGTGATAGAACCTTTGGAAACAATGTAGCGAGAAATCTGCTTCGGAACGGAAATGGAGAGTGTGAATTGATTGCCGTTCTTCCTGATTTCTTTCACTGTTCCCACCGCGTCAACATGTCCCTGCACGATGTGCCCGGAAAGAAATGTTTTCGGAGTTGCCGACAATTCAAGATTGACCGCATTTCCATTTTTGAAAGTCTCGAAATTTGTTCTTTTAAAAGTCTCCGGCATGACATCGGCGGAGAAAGAATCTTTGGACTTCGCAGTAACCGTGAGGCACACGCCGTTAACTGCGATACTTCTGCCTTTCTTTAGCGCGCGCAAAATCTCGCGCTCTGCACGAATAGCGAGCGTGGTCCGCGTTTTCTCCGTGACAGTTCCTGTGTACGTGATGATTCCGGTGAACATACAACAAAAAATCCCCTCATCTCTTCGGGGATAAACGGCACCGTTAGTACATCGGTACGGTTTCCTTCTTTCATCCCGACTATACGGTCGGTCGCGGAATCTAACCGCAGTCGTGCCCTGATAAATACCAGAACTCGCGGACTCGCTTGCCCTCCATAGCCTTGGCGAAGGAGGACGGGCTTTACCGCCGATTGGGATTTTGCTCGTACCTCACGAACATCACCCTACCCCGAAGGAAGTTTCATTATACACCGCTCCTCACTTTTGCAACATTCACGCACCTCTACACACAAAACATTCCAACATTCTCAAGAATGTTAGAATATTTTCAATTACAGCAACTTCTTGAGTGCATCGGTAACGATTATATTCGTTGTTTTATCTTTCACAGCTATACGGATAAAATCATCATGAAACTGTTTACTGATTGAGTCGCAGTTGCGTAGATATATGTTCTTTTTGCGCAGTTCCTCAACTATATTTCTTGCGCTCAATCCTGCACCGGTCAGATTGACAAGGAAAAAGTTTGCAACTGAATTAAATATTTTCACAGACGGCATTTGCAAATCTTGCATCATCCCTTCTCGAAGCGACTTAGTTTCTGCGTATTTTCGCAAATAATATTTCTTGTCTTTAAGTGCTTCAACCCCTGCAATCTGCGCGACTAAACTGACTGGCCACGGAGGAATGAATTGAAAGATTCTTTCAATTATTGAAACAGGGGCGGTGAGATAAGCAAGGCGTACGCCACTTAATCCGTACACTTTGGACATAGATTTGATTACAACGAGATTGGGGTGTTTTGCCACGTCTCTTTCCACGGTTTTTTCTCCCCCGACATAATCTATGTATGCTTCGTCCACAACAAATGTTACGTCGGAAAAAGTCTTTGCAAGTGTAAGAATGTTTTCTCTGTCCCAATACTGTCCAGTCGGGCTATTCGGATTTACCAAGACCGCCATCACGGGATTAACCTGAGTAATGTTTTTAGTCAGCAAGTCATAGTCAAGCACAAAATCTCGTTCCTTATCCAATGCATGTCGGAACAGTTCCACGTTGATAACATCTTCTAAAATATGCGAATATTCGCCATACATCGGGTCAAGTATCAGAACTTTATCGCCTTTCTTTACAACGTGCGGGAAAAAAGCAAATATTAAATTTGATGAACCACTACCGACAATAATATTCTCCTGCGGTATATCTCGTTGTTCGGAAATAGTTCTTATCAATCCTTCGCAATGCGTCGGTGGAGAAGTTTTCAAAGCGAATGATAAATACTCCCGGATTTTCTCGATTACTTTGGGAGAAGGGTCAAACCAAGCATCCAATACATCTGCGCTGATTACTTTTGTTGAATTTTCCAACGTAGAGAAGTCGTTACCAATAGCATTGAAAAACGCTCCGCCGTGATACGCCTGTTTTGACATTAGGGCTATCATAGTTGTCGTTACGAAGAAAGTAAATGTGTCGTGAAGTCGTAGTAAAATAGACTGCATTTCCTATGCTAGTGTTTTGCAAAACACTAGCATAGGAGAATCCGCATCTGCTAAAAACATCCTTACATACTTGAGTATGTAAGGATGTTTTTATTGCTCAATTATCTGCTCGGCGACTTTATAGATGTCCCCTGCTCCCATCGTGATGATTACGGCATCGTCTTTTTCTTTTAGCAGAGCGTCGCGGATTTCATCAAATGAATCAAGGGCGCGGGCATTTCCTCCATTCTTGACGACCGCTTCAGCGAGCGCGCGGTTTGTTACGCCTTGAATCGGCTCCTCGCGCGCCGGGTAAATGGGCGCGACAATTACTTCGTCTGCATGTGCCAACGCCTCGCCAAAATCTTTCATCAAATCCCGCGTCCGCGAATAGAGGTGCGCGTGAAATGCGACGACGATTTTCTTGCCGGGGAATTTCTCACGAACTGCATGCAGAGTCTTTTCAATCGCTGTCGGATGGTGCGCATAGTCATCGTAGACTTGCGCCCCTTTAGGTGTTTCGCCTTTGTATTCAAACCGGCGCCAAGAACCCTTGAAATTCTTGAGCGCATCGTCCGCAACAGACTCGATAACGTCGGGAAATGCCGCGCGCGCGGCGGCTTTCGCGGCGCGGGCGTTTTCACGGTTAAATTCGCCAAGCAATTTGAGCGCGGGTACTGTTTCTTTCGTGTAATCAACCACGCGCGCTGTTACGCCTTTTAAGACAATGCCCATATTCTCGCCGTTCGGAGCCGCAACGACAACTCCATGTTTTGGAATAGCGCGCGCGGCCTTTCCGAACGATTCAAGCATTTTGTCGAGCGTCGGGAAATAATCCGTGTGGTCCCACTCGGCGTTGGTAATCACAAGTATTTCAGGGAGAAGTTTCAGCATGTGGTCTTTGTATTCGCACGCCTCAACGACAAGAAGGTCATCACGACCTTCCAGATAATTAGAACCGAAGTCTGAAACTATGGAACCGACGATAGCGCTCGGATTCTTTCCCGCGTGTTTTAATATCGCAGCCAACATTCCCGTCGTCGTGGTTTTTCCGTGAGTCCCCGTCACAGCAAGAGTCCTCATATTTTTCGAAACCTGGCCTAGCGCCTCAAAGTAGGACATCTCGGGGATTTTCATTTCTTTCGCGCGCGTTCGCTCCGGATTATCCGGCCACACGGCATCGCTGTATACAAGAAGCTCCGTATCCGGTGGTATGAGACAGCCATCATGGCCGATTGAAACAGAAATGCCTTTTTCTGCGAGCAATTTCGTCGTGGGCGATTCTTCTCTATCCGACCCGCTAACCTGCTTGCCTTGATGCACAAGAAGCTGTGCCAAAGCCGACATCCCTATACCTCCAACTCCAACCATGTAAATATTCTGTGGAATCATAATTCACTTCGAGCATACCCGGTTAGTACAATGTGGCATAGTTTCTGTCGCTACACAATTCACCGCACCAACATTTTTCTGTTGGATAAGCAGATTGATTTTGTCGTAAGAAACCGCAACCAAGACAATGCCACATTGTCCTACCGGGCATACCACCCTATCAATCCACTCCAAAAGGTCTACAATGGCACTGTGAAAGATTCGCGCAAAAAAACAAAGTTCAATTTTGAGGAATTAAAAACAGCCGCGACAAGCGAGAACGCCGTGGTGCGGAAAAAAGTCTTCGAAGAATACTTCGAGCAGTTCGAGGAATTCCCGTCGTACCTATTCGACAATACCGACGGCATTGACAGCAAACTCTCGGAAACTATCCGCGACATTGAGAACGACCCCGAGACATCGGCAAGAATGCGCAAAGGAATCGTTCAGATGCTTAATCGGCTTCCGGCAAGATCGGAGACAACTTGAACTAACCGCGAGTTCCTCGCGCGCGCGCAAGTTTCATAAATTGATTGCCTCTGTCAAATTCGTTCGCAAAATATTTCCCAAACGAGGAAAACGCCGGACTGTACAAAACGCACTCGCCGGCAACCGCAACGGAAAACGCGCGATTAACTGTTGCCGACAGTCCTTTTTCTTCGTATACATCAACACCGGCGGACGAGAGTCCGAATATCTCGTCGCGGATGCGTTCGGTTCCGCGCTCCTTAAAGAGAACAACTTTGGAACACCATTTCGGGATTTCCGCAAGCAGTTCTGACATTGGAAGATTCTTTTCATCCCCGCCCAAAATCAAAACAACTCTCCTCTTCTTTTCATCTCCAACTGCCCGCAGTGCGGCAATAGTCGCTTCGGGCGTTGTCGCGCTCGTGTCGTTGTACACGCTGACTCCCTTAACTTTGCCGACAAATTGAAGCCGGCCCTCAAGACCCGAGAATGACTCGATTCCGCTCTGAATATCCGGCTCCGAAAGACCGAGACTGCGCAATGCCGTCACCGCGAGCGCGGCATTTTGACGGTTGTGTACACCAATGATTTTCAATTTCCAATCAGTTGGAATCTCTGGCGGCACAATCGCCCTAATGGGCGGTTGTGCCCCCTGAACCTTCTGCAAAATACTTTCTCCGACGAAAAGCGCGCCTTTCTTCCCCGACGCTACGGTCGGGGTCCCGACCCAAGGGCGTCGGGATTGATATCGAAAAATATTCGCCTTATCTTCAAAATACGATTCCATATTCGGATAATAATCCTGATGGTCAGGAAAAAGATTTGTAAATATAGAAACATGCGGGCTAATTTTGATATCCCCAAAACCCTGTAACTGCCATGAGTCCAGTTCCAAAACCGCGATGTCGCCCTTCTGCACGTCGGGTAGCATAGCGAGTGTGGATACGCCACGAACATTCCCGCCTAAGAATACAGAGACAGTACGCTTGTCCGCCGAAGCTTTAGCGAAGGCGGAAATAAGACAATGGTGAATCATGTGTGTTATCGTAGATTTTCCACGAGTGCCTGTTACACCAACGATAACTACTCCATCTTGCATCGCGTATTTTGCGAAAAGCGCGGTGGACATCACGACCGGAACTCCGGCTTTTTTCGCAGCCGCAATATATGGCGAGTCCAGCGGAGTCTTCGCCCCCTTGATAACAAGGTCGCTATTTATGAAATCACGCTCATCGTGTCCGCCGAGCTTGAAAGAAACATTTTTGTACTGCTTTAATTTTTTGACGGACTCCGCAAGCTCCTTCTCGCTTTTCTTGTCCGTCACGAGCACGTCCGCCCCGCATTTCGCGAGAAACTCCGCGTCGCCCATACCGCGGCCAAGCAAGCCGAGACCGAGTACGGTAATCTTTTTTCCTTCAAACAATTCCCTATAATTCAACATGCGCTTCAATACTCCCGATATTCAGTCTTAAGGAATTTCTTCAATCTCCGCAGGCCCTCTTTTATCTTGGAGGCATCAAGCGCGTAGCTGAATCTCACGTGGTCGGGCGCGCCGAACCACGCCCCGTCGTAAGTAATCATTCTGTACTTGTAGTAGAGGTCGGAAACAACGCGTCCTGAATTCTTTAACTTTGGCAGAACATAGAACGCGCCTTCCGGTTTCCACAACTTGAGTCCGAGTTCTAACATGCCCGCGTAGAGCATGTCGCGCCGCTCTTTCCATATTTTCACGTGTTTTTCCACGTACGACGCGGGCACGCGCAAGGCCGCGAGAGCCATGATTTGCGCCGCGACGCTCGTATTCATTGATGTGTGCGTTTTCATTTCAATCACTTTTGAAACAAGCTGCGCGTCTTGCGAATAGAGATAGCCGACGCGAAACCCGCACATCGCGTACGTCTTGGAGAACGAATTCACGGTAACAACATGCTTGCCATGCAGGAGATAATTTTCTCTGTCGTAAATGAGGTCTTTGTACACCTCGTCGGAAATGATATATAGCCCCAACTTGTCGCAGAGCGCCTCCACTTTTTCCAGCGTTTCAATATCCTGGACCGTGCCGGTCGGGTTGGACGGCGAATTTATGAAAACCGCGCGGCATCCGGGAGCGACTTTCTCAAATTGCTCGTAGTTAATCTTCCCACCTTCGGCAAGGTCGTAATAAACCGGGGTCATGCCGGCATACATGACATCGAAAGGATACGAGTAGTAATACGGGCGTGGCAGAAGAACTTTGCCGCCGGGTTTTGAAATCGAGCGCAGAACAAGGTCAATGGCTTCCGACGCGCCGTTCGTAATGACAAAATGTTCCGGCATAGCGGCAGGATATTCTTCCGCGAGCTTCGCGCGCAGAGGCTCCTCGCCTTGTATTAAGCCGTATTTGAAACCCTTGTATTTTGTGAGTGCGTCAAAAGCCTCCGGCGGAGGCGGCAAATCGGGCTGGCCGGAACCGAACGAAATGAGGCCGTTATCGTCACCTTTTCCAATAAAAAACGAAGGTCCTGGAATGAGTTTCGGCTCATTTGGCATAGTTACGCATTGTACCACCGGCCATGATTATGTGGAAAACGACGTTGCATTCGCTTATGCCGCATGTATAATTCCGTTCCTGCTTTCTGTGGAAGTTGGGTTCCCCATTCTTCGTCAAGACTTCGAAGGGCAAGGGATTCCCGCACTGTGCCGCAACGGTAAAACGCTGGAAACTGGATGCCGGATACTGGAAACTGGAAACCAAAGTTTTGTGTTTTCTAGCTCCTAGTTATCTAGCTTCCTTGCTCTAGAGTGAGTCCGGTCTTCAGAAAGCGGATATCCCGAGCAGGAGACCGTGTACCGCAGTTGCGTCGCACGCATTCAATATCTCTGCTCTGGGCAGAGATTTTGCGTATGAAAAAATACATAGCACTATTCATCACAATCGTCGCACTCGGCGCGGGTTCGTATTTTACCGAGCAATCTTTTAGAACTTCCTTTCCGCGAACAGAGCCTCCGCTCGCATCTGCGATATCTACTGCAACTCTCATTGCTGGAAAAAATCAGTACGAGATTTCGGCGAGTGATGGAACTGTCCTACAAGCGATGCAAAGACTTGCATCTACAAGCAATTTTGCATTCACTGGGAAAGATTACCCCTCGCTCGGATTTTTTGTTGAATCCATAAACGACAAGAAAAACGCTGGGGGGTTCTATTGGATTCTGTATTTGAATGGCAAAGCTTCTGATTTGGGAGCCTCACAGGCGAAAATCCATGCGGGAGACGAGATTGAATGGAAATACGAAAAAGGTTATTAGCAGTCATTGACAAAATGATATACAATTGGATTGTATGAGGTACCTATTTCGACCATTTATTGTTGCAATCATTGCCCTTTTTCTGGTTTCAACGGGAGAGATAAAAACGGTTTTCGCGGATGTCGCGCCTCCTCCGCCTCCGCCGGGCGAAAGCGCGACAATAACCATCCGTAACGGCGCAATAATTATTTCAAGCGGTTCCGCGGCACTTCCAGCGATTGGCTCACCTGATGTCGCCATAACTCCCTCAGCCGGAGGCGGTTCTCACAATGTTCCAGCCCAAAGCGTTTTGGCCGTTCTCAAGGATATTGAATCAGCAACAACAACATTTTCCTTATCAGACCTGCAATATTCAAATGCGTATAGCTCGTTTTATCTCAACTGCATAACGGCGCCCGCAGACCCCGCAAGCCCTCTCTGCGGAAATTGGCAGTACGTGGTGAACGGCGCAAGCCCAGGCGTCGGCATGGATGCAAAAACTCTCTCCGATGGGGACATCGTGTATTTATATTTCGGTCCATCGCGCCGTATAACGCCAAGCTCGTCTAACGTAACCATAGGAGTTCCGTTCACCGTTCTAGCAGAATCATATGTCGCCTCCTCAAATTCGTGGACACCGGCGACCAGCCTTACAATGAGAATCCTTCAGGGCGATCCGTTCGGAAGCCCGACAATCATTTCCTCCGCCACAACCGGAGCAGACGGAAGGGCAACATTCACTATTAATACTGCCGGCGCATATACGGCCGGTCTCGCGGAAGATTTTTATTTTCCAAATGCACCGATAACGGCATCGGCCACGCCGCAACCTCCTGCCTCGTCTTCTGGCGGAATGCTAGCGCGTCCAGAATTTGATATTCCTCTTGCGCTCGCTTATCTCGTTGGGCATCAGCGCGCGGACGGCTCATTTTCCACCACGCTTCTTTCCGATTGGGCTTCAATCGCCTTCGCAGGCGGAGGCGCGGGAGACGCGCGAGAAAAATTGCGAGGATTTTTTTCCTCCGCAACAACAGCGCTTGATACCGTCACCGATTACGAACGGCACGCGATGGCGCTTCAAGCGCTCGGGATTAATCCCTACTCTGCCGCTGGAATTGATTACATAACGCCTATCGTCAAAGCTTTTGATAAAACGCAGGTTGGAGACCCCGCGCTTGTGAACGACGACATTTTTGCTCTGTTTCCGCTGATGCACGCGGGGTATGGCGCAAACGATGAAATAATACGGAAAATCACCGCGTTCATTATCTCCAAACAGAAAGCTGGAGGTTCATGGGAAGAAAGCGTTGACATGACCGCCGCGGCCATACAAGCTCTCGCGCCGCTTCATTCTCTGCCGAATGTCCCGTCCGCGCTTTCTTCAGCGAAGAGCTATCTGCACGAACAGCAGAAAATAAATGCCGGATTCGGCCCAGGAGACGGGAACAGCTTTTCAACAGGCTGGGCTATTCAGGCAATTTACGCGCTCGGTGACTCCATTTCAAACTGGACAAAAAATACCCTTTCTCCGATAGATTATCTATCCGCACAGCAGGACAGAGACGGCGGTGTTCCAAAAAACGAAGTCAGCGGGAATACCCGCGCGTGGGCGACCGCGTACGCGATTCCCGCGGCAGAGAGAAAAACGTGGCATTCGCTTCTTTCCTCGTTTGAGAAACCGGAAACTGTCGCGCCAAAAGTACAAGAGCCGGCAACGACGACAGCTTCCGTAATCGCGCCGGCGCCGGTAGAGCCTTTAGACGCGCCTGAAAGATTGCCGAGCATTGCGGCGCAAAAACAAAAACAAGAAGTGTTCGTGGAACAAGCGCCGGAAGCGCCCGTTCCAGAACCCGCTACGAACACGGAAGCGACAACGACGCTGGCAAGTATTTCTCCGCCATTCGTCCAGACAGCGGCCATAGCTATCGTTGATTATGGAATCTCGAACTTGTGGAAATGGATTTTGGCCATTCTGCTCTTGCTTGCATTTATTGCCGGCTTCGCGCGCGGATTCCGCAAGCGCAAACAACCGCAAAAAAAGTAGGAGTTTCTCCCGAAATCAAGGACTCCCCTTGATTTTAAGCGAATAATGAACGATACATGTCGTACTTGCGGGCGATGCGCAACTCTTTCCGGTTGACCCTCTCGCAGAATTTAACAGGCGTGTTTTCTATGACAGCGAGCGGCTGACGCTCATTCCCCTCGCCCATCACGACGGTCGCCACGGTTGCGAGAGAATCCGCGATATTGGTTTGAGTTACTTTCAGCTTCCGCCCGAATATATCCTTATCGCCGCGATAATCTTTCACACCCTTGAAACCCGCGTAACCTAGAGCAACGCCAGTCACGCCTTCGCGCAAGGCGCTTGTCCGGCTGTCGGTAATGACGATGCCCAGCTGTTTGATTTTGTATCTCTTTTTTAATTTCGTGCGCAACTCAATCGCCGACTTAAAACTATCCTTCGGCAATAAAATTGTTTTCCCATCCGCGTTTGAATCATCCAGTCCCGCGTTTACGACAACCGTGCCGTCGCGCACCGTGAGCCACCACTCCGGCAAAACTTTCAGTTGCCACTCGCTTTCCGCGCGAATTAACTTTTCCTTTTCTTTCTTATTCTTAAGTTGTACAACACGACCCTCCGCCAGCGCGACAATTTTGGATGTTACCGCGAGAATCGCCCCGTCCCTCAATTTTGGAATATGAGCAACGATAAAATCCGCGAGATTCTCGCCCTCTTTAAAAATGCGGGTTCTTATTGGTTGCACTTTCATATTTAGCGAGTTCTTTGTAACGGCATCCGTGGGCGGTTAACTCGTAGTTGATAACTCTCAACCTGGTCCGAGTAGAGATATCCCCCTGTCTTGAGAAGTTCTTTCGCCATATCAATTATTTCATTAGGGTAAGGAGCATACATATGCACTTTCGCCTCAGGGATTGGACCGATTATATGTTCGGTCACCAAATCAAAATTGCCTCCCGTCGCTTTTTTTAGGATAGCCACTGCTCCTTTCATAGAAAGGTCAGTGACTATGTGTCCATCTATCTTTTCCTTGGCTATGGAATCTATGCCTTCCGCATCAACAGTGTACGATTGCGCACCAAGTGCGTGTGCAACAATTGCAAAACTTGGTATGCGACCACTTCCAAGATCGATGATGCGCAAACCGCGAAGAACCTTTTGATCTCTCCACTTTTGAATTACATCTTTTGGTCGCTCAGATAAATTAGTTTGTGTTAATTGCGCGGCAACGGGTGATATCGAAAGAACGAAGGCAAGTTGAAGAATGGTTAAGAATGTATTCTCATATTCTCCTGCTCCTAATGGTTCAGGCAGGATATCGTCAAATCCTTCCAGGCCAAGGTTAGTAATTTGATTACTCTTATCCGACATAACAACCATGCCCATTAATAAAGCTTTGATATTCTGAAAGGACTGAGGTTCCGAGACGTACTCTAAGTGTGCCGGCGTAGATTCTATACCATGTCCCAAGCTAGGCGATTCATTCATCATAGTGATGCAAAATCATGCTACCACAATATCGGTTACTGTTTCTGCTGGACATTTATCCCCACATGTTCATTGACAACTCGTCGATGGCGCGTATACTCGCAATGTCCTTCGGAAACGCCACGCGCAAGCCTGGCGTTTTCATTTTATCTTTCATAACGCGTCAATATCTTTCTTGATTAATTCTTTCCATCGAGCAATATCGATAATTGCAACAGATTCGGGGTGGTCCGCGACAAGCTCGCGAAGTCTTTTCGAGAAACGTGTCTGTATTTGGCCTGCTTTATTCACATAGCGTTTGGGATGCGAGACTATTTTGACTGTTGCCCCTTTGTTTAGGGCTTTTCTCATTAGACATTCGAAGTCTCCGTCCGCTGTGAATATCATAAGGTCGGTATTCCTGTTCATGAGTTCCATGGCGTCTATCGTTAATTCAACGTCGCAGTTGGATTTTTTTCTATAGCCCATATCAATGACTTTCACGCCATCGGTATTACAGTTCGGGCATTTATAGGGAATGGTCTTATCAGGATTTTTGTAGGCCATAATGGTTTTTGTTCGAACGACGCATCCATGGTCGTGATCGAGAGCCGCAAATCCTTCAGCGGTCGTCGTGTCTCCAATCTCAATGCCGGAGTAAAGATATATGCGGTCGCAGTTCCAACGCTTTTTATCTTTTAAGAGAGCGCATAATTTGGCCCAGTCGATAACGAACCCGCACATTCTTTGCGTCGTGCTGGCGGTATTTTGCGCGTCAATGAAAGCGTATCGCTTCATAGTATGCGAACAATATCATGAAAAATGAGTCCACAGAAAAAGATGCCTCCTGCTTCCGCTGATACTGTAATCAGGATATGGGCGGATAAAAAGGGACATATTCCAACATGTTTCTCTCTTTGACATCTTCTCCGGCACTTGATAACGTCCACTAAATGCAGGGCACAAAAATCCTAAAGTTCGGCGGCGCATCAATGAATACGCCGGAGACTATCAAACAAGTGCTAAATATAGTGAAGAAATCTCGGAGAGATTCTCATGTCCCCGTGGTCGTCGTGTCGGCCATGCGCGAGGTAACAAACCAGTTAATTCAGGTCGCAGAACTGGCTTCCGGAAAGAAAGAATCGTACAAAAAACTTCTACAGAGCATTGAAAAGCGCCACAAAGATGCCATAAAATCACTTCTCGGAAAGAGGACACAACAAACATCTCTCTTAAAAATCGAGACTTCGTTCGTCGAGCTGAAGCAGTCCGCGCATGAAGTATTTCTGGCTGGTGCGCTGAATGGGGACGCCAAGGACGAAATTATGAGTTTTGGAGAACGCCTTTCTGCGCAAATGCTGGCAGATGTTTTGAATGACAGAAAGATACCGTCCGAATATCTGGACACGCGCTCCATCATCGTGACCGATAATAATTTCGGCGCGGCGGCAGTTGATTTCGAGAAAACAAATAGCAACATAAAAAAACATTTACAAACACACGCAAAATTCCAAATCGCAACGGGTTTCATCGCGGCGACTCGCGAAAAAGAAACAACTACAATCGGGCGCGGCGGGAGCGATTACACAGCCTGCATTTTCGGAGCAGCATTAAAAGGAAAAATCATTGAAATGTGGGCAGGCGTCGACGGAGTCATGACAGCCAACCCGCGAAAAGTAAAAGACGCCCAGCTCATCCGTTCCCTGTCCTATGAAGAAGCGGCTGAAATATCGTATTTTGGAGCGAAAGTTATTCATCCTGCAACCATGCGCCCCGCTTTTGAAAAGAATATTACTATCCACATTAAAAATATCTATGACCAGAAAGGGGCCGGCACTATCATAATCAGGAAACCAGCATCGGACGGCAACCTCATCAAGGGAATCTCGGCTGTAAGCGGTATTGCCATGCTTTCGCTTCGCGGCATCGGAATGGCTGGCGCAACAGGAGTTTCCGGACGGTTATTCGGCGCGCTTGGCAGAGAAAAAATAAACGTGATACTCATCACGCAGGCATCATCGGAGCATTCGATTTCCATCGCCGTGGCTTCATCGGACGCGGAGAGGGCAAAATCGGCAATCGAGAAAGAATTCGCGCCCGAACGCGCGGCACGCTCTATTGATGACGTGCTTATTGAACGGGAGCTTTCCATTATCGCGATAGTCGGCGAAGGCATGCGGCATCAACGCGGTCTTGCGGGACGCTTTTTTCAGACGCTTGGCAGGAATGGAATCAATGTCGTCGCAATAGCGCAAGGTTCTTCCGAATTAAATGTGTCCGCGGTGATAAATCAATCGGAAGAAATAAAAGCTCTGAATGCGGTACACGCGGCATTTTTCTCGCCAGAACAAAAAGTGATAAACATCTTTCTGGTGGGGGTCGGACTCATCGGCAGTACTCTTTTGGAGCAAATCCATGAACAGAAAGCTTCGCTGGCGCGCGAACACGGTTATGCTATCCGCCTCGCGGGAGTCGCGAATACGCGCGCTTTTGTTTGCTCTCCCGACGGTGTCGCGACCGGTTCTTGGCGCAAGACGCTGGAAAAGTCTCGGACAAAGATGAACATCAAAGATTTCGTTGAAACGATGAAGAAGATGGGATTGCCGGAAAGCGTATTCGTTGATTGCACGGCGAGCGAGGATGTGGCTTCTTGCTATTCAGATGTGCTTCGCGCTGGAATATCAGTCGTCACGCCGAATAAGCGTGCGAACTCCGGTACATACGAACAGTACATGGAAATGAAACGGCGCGCGCTGAAGCACGGAGTGAAATTCTTGTACGAAACGAATGTCGGAGCTGGATTGCCGGTCATCAGCACGCTCAACGACCTCCGGCTTTCGGGAGACAAGATTATAAAAATTGAGGCGGTACTTTCCGGTACGTTAAGCTACATTTTTAATCATTATTCCGGCGACAAGAGCTTCAGCGAAATTGTTGTGAAAGCGCGCGAGCTCGGATACACGGAGCCGGACCCGCGAAGCGATCTAGACGGCATGGATGTCGCGCGGAAAATATTGATATTGGCAAGAGAAGCCGGATTCCCTCTTGAACTTAAAGATGTCAAAGTTAAGGGACTGTTAAATCCAAAATTGCAAAAAGCGAAATCTATCGATGACTTTTTCATCAAACTCAAAAAGGAAGATTCTGCATTTGAAAAGAAAATGCTAGCCGCTGAAAACAATGGCCAGGTTTTGCGATTCATAGCAACGCTTGAAAAGGGTAAAGCAACTGTATCTTTGCAGGCGGTCGGAAAAACACATCCGTTCTATTCCCTTTCAGGCAACGACAACGTCATAGCGTTCACCACAAAGCGATACAGCACAACGCCAATCGTCATCAAAGGCCCCGGCGCCGGAGCAAAGGTAACTGCCGCCGGAGTCTTCGCGGATATTCTCCGCATTCCTTCGCGCGTTGCTTAAAGTTAGAAAGAGGATTGAGTTCCTAATGGTGTGCCGCGGGGGAGACTCGAACTCCCAATCCCTTGCGAGAACTAGCTCCTGAAGCTAGCGTGTCTACCAATTTCACCACCGCGGCATTTAGCACGATGTAAATATACCAGTTTCTAAGTTTTTGGCAGGTATTTGTATCCTTCTGGCACAACGAGGCTCTTTTGATTTTCCCCGTCCCACGCAATCTCGCCGCGGACAACCATGTTGGTTATCTTCGGCTGCCACTCGTGTTCTGCCGCGCGAACTGTCTTTTCTATATCATCGGCCGTTACTCCCTTTTGTAGCGGTATGCGATATTCGAAAAAAGCAGGGCCGCGGTCCAGTTCGTCGGTAACAAAGTGCATGGTAAATCCTAATTCGGTTATTTCTCCTGCATCTAACGCGGTTTTTACTGCTTCGTGAACGTGTTGTCCGTACATTCCGTGTCCGCCGAAGCGACCATCAAGCTGTGAAAGAAGCGCGGGGTGGATGTTGAACGTACGTTGCGGGTCCAGTCCTTTTACCTGCTTCAACCACCCGGAAAGAGCAGTCCAATCTATTCTGGTGTTTTGCAAAACACTGGAATAGTGCTCGGCATCATATGGCCCGGGGAAAAATATAAATGGAACCCCGAGACGGTCCGCACGCTCGCGCACACCGCCATGCTCGTGGTTGGAAACGACAGCAACGACATCCGCATCCAATTCGCTATGCTGGAGCGAATTGTCCCGAGCGGAGGCGAGGGATAGTCCATTTCGGCTAGCCGCGACAAGGTTCTCAAAACCGGAACCGCCGCCATCTTTAGTTCCAGAAGCGAAGATTATGAGTTTTGGCTTCATGAGCTATTCCACCGCCTCCACAGACGCCCCGAGTTCTTGTAACCGTTCGTGCAGACGCTCGTACCCGCGGTTTATCGGGTACACGTTGCGAAGGATTGATTCCCCTTCCGCCGCAAGCATGCCTATCAAAATAATCGTCGCAGGGCGAAGCGCGGGCGGAGCTTCAATATCCGCCGCGTGGAGCGGTGTCGGGCCATCTATGAACACGCGGTGCGGGTCGGCAAGAAGCATATTCGCTCCGAGCTTTTTCATTTCCATGTAGTAAATCGCGCGGTTCTCGTAGACCCAATCGTGGATGAGCGTCCTCCCTTCTGCCTGCGTTGCGACAGGCACAAAGAA
This sequence comes from uncultured Candidatus Saccharibacteria bacterium, assembly GCA_964359415.1. Lineage (GTDB taxonomy): Bacteria > Patescibacteriota > Minisyncoccia > Phycocordibacterales > UBA2100 > UBA10103. The sequence continues at coordinate 36,680 of CAYHST010000001.1, forward strand.
CGGCAGGTTGTCTATGTTGATGCCCGGATACGGGCGGGGCGCGATTTTCTCGGGCGGAGCAGTGAGCTTTGAGGGAAACATTGTTACATCAGCGAGAACCGTCCGGCCGTTGTCGGCGAGGTACTTCGCACCGTATTTGTACTTCTGACTCATTTGCCCGAGCGTTACGAGTTCCAATTCAAGAAAATCCATCGGACAGCGCTTTATCGTAAGTTCCGAGCCGGTCGTCGCCGCAAGTGAGATGAAGAACATGGATTCAATCGGGTCCTCGCTCGGATAAATGACCACATCTCTATCAATCTCATCAACACCGTAAACCGTGAGCGTGGAAGTTCCGATGCCCTCTACTTTCACTCCGCACACTTCCAGAAACGTGCAGAGGTCTTGCACCATGTAATTGGCGCTTGCGTATTTGATGATTGTTTTCCCGGGAATCTTCGCCGCCGCCATAAGGACGCTCTCCGTCCCCGTATCGCTGGATTCGTACATTGCAATTTCTCCGGATGTCTTCTCTTTTGAATAGACCTTGTACATGCCGTCCGAGCCTTTCTGTATCTGAATTCCCAAAGCGCCGAGCGCCTGTATGTGAGGCATCATTGTCCTCCCGCCCAAATTGCATCCGCCGGGGAGCGGAAGTTCAAACGTTTCAAACAAGTGCGCGAGAGGTGCAGTAAAAAGCACGGTGCTTCTGGTCTTCCCCGCGGCTACTCTGTCCATCTTTTCAGGAGTAAGTATTTTCGAAGGATGTATTATTACGTCGCCATTACTCCACCAAACTTCAGCGCCAATACTTTTCAATACCTCTATTATGCGGTTAGCCTCTTCTATTTTCGGTACACGCTTTATCGTCGTCGTCCCGCGATTCAAGAGCGAAGCGGCGAGCAAGGCGACCGTTGCATTCTTTGAGATGTTCGTGGTAACCGAACCCGAAAGCTTTTTACCGCCTGTGACTTTGTAGTTCATCCCGTTAGAAGTAGGAAGCTCGCGCTTCCGACTTGAAAATTAGGGTTTGAATATATGCGACCGTGAGAAACATATGTGGAGTATAAACTACATCTGAACTTCCGCGACTTCTAACGGGATTCACTCGGATATTATGCCCTACTTCGCCCTGACGGGCTACGAAGGGCTACTTCGCTGGGGTGTCTGCACTTCGAAGCCCTCCTTTCTGGAGAGCGAAGTAGTGCGCGTACTTGGAATCGGACCAAGGACCTCGTCGTTATCAGCGACGCGCTCTACCACTGAGCTACACGCGCGTATGAGCGATAGTATCAAAAAATTCTCCTCCCTCCAACCACCTTGATATCACTACCAGAAGTCCGACGCTCACGCCTGCGCCGAGGTTTCGGCGGGCAGGTCGGCCGGACTCCGACCACTGCGTGCGTCGGAGTTATGCACAGTTTTCACAAAAGGTATATACATTTGAAATCAAGTGTGTATTATAGCGTCAGTGCCGCAAAAAAGATTAGGAAACTTTTTTGCGGACATTGTCAGCTAATTAATTATGAACATCAAAGATGGAAACAACACAGAAAGATTTGCGGGTGCGTGAGGAATACAAACTCATCGACGCTTGGGGTCTGCATGCCGGCATTGATTTGCACGGGTGCAATGCGGAAACTATCCGCGATGCGGAAAAGATAAAACAGTTCGTCGTTGAATTGTGCGATAAAATCGGGATGAAGCGATTTGGTGAATGCACCGTCGTTAATTTCGGCGAAGATGAGCGCGTGGCGGGATTTTCAATGACTCAACTCATTGAAACGTCGCTTGTTTCGGGACACTTCGCGAACCAGACAAACACGGTGTACCTGGATGTTTTCTCCTGCAGGTACTACAATCCGTACGTAGCGGCCGATTTCGCAAAGGAATTCTTTGAGGCCAGTGACTACAACTTGCATTACAATCTGCGGAAGTAACCGCAAAACGCAAAAACGCTTCGGAGGCGGTTTTTTGCTTGACAATAAATCGTACCAGAAGTAGTATTCGAGGATGAATACCACACTCACTATAAAGACTCCCAAAAAGTTGCGCGACGACGCGAAGAAGACGGCGCAAGCGATGGGCGTGCCTCTCACTACGGTAATGAATTCAATGCTGAAACAGTTCGTACGCGACCGAAGGCTCGTGCTCGAAGCGGAATGTCCTTTTCCGAGCCATACGCCGAACGCGGAAACGCGGAAAGCAATTCAAGAACTTCAAGCGTATAAAGCCGGGAAGCGCGGAACAGTGAGGAGTTATGCGACTGCAAACGAAATGTTTGCAGACATTCTCGGAAGGAAGTGATAATTAAAGGCATGAGACGCGCTCTTCCGCTTGGCAAGTTCAGAAAGGATTTGAAGCGTATAGCCAATCGCGGCTGGAATATTGAAAAACTGAATGCGACAATTTTGCTGCTACAATCTGGCATCCAACTGCCGGATAATGCGTATCCGCACAAACTGTCAGGCAAATACGAAGGCCTGTGGGAAGCCCATATCGGCTACAACTGGCTCTTGATTTACGATATTACCGACAAAGAAATCTTCCTCGTCCGTACGGGTTCGCACGCGGATTTGTTTGAATAGAAAAACGGTACCTGAAAAACGGTACCTGACACCATTTATCTCATATCAGCTACGATTGGATTTTGATTTACGATATTACCGACAAAGAAATCTTCCTCGTCCGTACGGGTTCGCACGCGGATTTGTTTGAGTGA
>CAYHST010000001.1:39480-42099 GCA_964359415.1 uncultured Candidatus Saccharibacteria bacterium
CGACAAAGAAATCTTCCTCGTCCGTACGGGTTCGCACGCGGATTTGTTTGAGTGATTAAACGGTACCTGACCCCAGTTTCTGCAAGGGAGGGGAAAACATCGTATTATACGGTTACTTCGCTTCAAACGGGTCGAAGAGCTCTTTGTTTTTTAGGGACGCTCTTTGACATTTTTCAATTGCAATATTTTCTCCTGAAAGGGGAAAAGCGTGAAAACCAGAGAGATACCATTCACTGCGGAAGACTTCGCGGCGTTTAAGAGAGCTATGATAAAACATGGCTTCCGGGAAATTTCACGCGTCGAGGTCGGAAGGGATTTCCAACGTCTGGGCCTCATAGCCCCCTCCCCGCGTGAAGGGAGAGAAGTTGGGTTTAGTTTTTCATCGGACGGATTGCAGGTTGTTACCTGGACAACCTTCCTTGCGTGGGAAGGTAGACCTCGAAAGAAGAGCGAGGATTGCGGCTGGGTCCTCATCTTGAGAGGTGACAAGCGCGTGTATGTGCGGGAGGTAAGGAGAACCAGTGACTTTCTTTACAATCTGCTCTGGCATTCCTGTATCGCTAAATGGAGGGTGGAGAACCGTCCCCTATGCCCGGAGTGTAATGGTCACATGCGCATTGCGTTTGGGGGTGGGCTAAAGGCCCGCTTCTGGATATGCGTGCGCCCCGCGTCCCATGCGAAGCCAGTGTCCCGACCGTGGGATTATAAACTCCCACAGGAAGCGCTGGACTTCCTGCGACCTATCCGGAAGCTTCATGTGCGGTACCTTGTTGAGCTCAAAAAGCAAGGTAAAAAACCAGGGGGCGCGCTCCGGCGGCGCAAGGGATGGAAAATCGGCCGGCCGGAGAACATCGTTTAGGTAGGCGCGGTGAATCTTGCGCGGGTTTTGGGGTGGACTTGCTCCACCCCATTTTTTTGCCCCCTTTTTTGCTACAATCCGTGGACAACGATTTATGCAACACAAAAAACGCCCGTCGACTTTGCTCGGGGCGCTTTTTGTTTTGTACGTGCCTGTGTTGCCTGCCGAAGGCAGCTACAACACAGAGCATCCTGACATTTCAAAGAAATGGAAGGGCATTTTGGTATTTACACTACTAACTACTGACTACTTTCTACTAACTATCCATACACACTCTTTTGTTTCGTCCAAACTGCCGTCTTTGCGGCATGTCAGGCATCATTTGAGGATGAATGCCATTTCCTGTCATGTGCTCAGCTGAGACACATGAATCGACTATCAGCTTCCTCCCTCTCCAATTTAAGAAATTGGGGAGGGGTTCCGCGTCCAATTTTGGAATGAATCCACGACCAGCTTCCGCTAGCCGTGCCTTGTTCTTTGTGTTAGCTCTATGTCGCCATAGAGATCGGACTATATCTTCATCCAGCTCTAATTTTCAAATTAGGGCTGGAGATTGGCATGTAGTCTCTGAGGATTCTGCCGTGTACCGCCTTTGCCAAAGTTTTCATCTCTTCAAATCCGTCATCGGTGAGATGTCTCTTCGCTTCAAAGCGCTGTGCAATATCCACGAATCTTTCAAACGCCATTCGCTTACTCTCAAAGAGAAGCGGGTGTTTCTGGAAGAACGGGATAATTTTTGTCTTGATGTCAGGATAATTTTTTACCTGATATCTAATTTGATTCGAAAATGTCGGTCTATTATCTATTTTCTTGGATAAATTTCCGCAATCAAAGAAATCGCGAAGTCTATACAAGATCTGACCATCATCTTCTTTCAAATCAACGCCAAACACTATTCGTACTCTTAAAGATTTGTACGTCTTTGAGAGATCGCGGCTTACACTGACAGAGAAGTATCCTTCTCCATCAACTAAACCGACAACGTAGTCTGGTTTTAACTTCGGTAGCCTTTCCTGCTGATTGTCTGCACTCAAAGCTTTGTCACTCATGTGTACATTTTACCACATGAGTAGCCTGAGATTCACAGGTATTCCAGCATATAGCCAATTTATTTTAACGAGGATTACTCCTCGTAGTCGCAACAAGAGGGCGTTAGCCCCGACGACTTACTCTTTGTCATTGAGTTTACCTTGGGCCATCGCGAGGATGGACTTCGGGCACTCCCAACTTCCCTGAGTTGACGGGCGGATTGCAATAGTTGAAGTTACTTTGCGTTCCCACGTAGCGTGCGGATTTCCCGCACTACGCGAGCCCATAATTATTTTGGTTGTGTCCTTCGGTCCGAAATAATCGAACCTACTACGACACAGCTGACTTCTCACGACGATTATTCTTCTCATATTGTGAGATCTCCTCGGGTCATTTTGTATTCTTTTCCTTGCATCCTATCTAAGCTTTTTTGCATACTTCCCCACTACTCACCAGAGCGGGTCGTATGCGCTTTGTTCTTGTTTCCAAGAGACGGCTGCTTTTTGCTACTAAGATCCTTCACCGTACCTCTTGCGAGATACGATTATCTTTTCGCTACTGCGCATTTTTACATGCGCGGTTAGATTTTAACTAACTAGATTACAAAACTGCCGAGCGCATTTGTCAAGTTGAGTACAAGGCTTGAGAACGTATTCACCGCGGCATGGCTGATCCGCGATTACTAGCGATTCCGGCTTCATGAGGTCGGGTTGCAGACCTCAATCCGAACT
>CAYHST010000002.1:0-31678 GCA_964359415.1 uncultured Candidatus Saccharibacteria bacterium
GTGGTGGACCAGAGAGGAATCGAACCCCCGACCTTCTCATTGCAAATGAGACGTTCTACCACTGAACTACTGGCCCATGAACAGGTTGTAGGTTACAGGTTTTAGGCGTTAGTAGCAACAATTAACGATGAGCCAAAACAATCGCATGCTCCAAAAATTCTCCAGTCGAAGAGCCGACCGCTTCTAACATCACGGGAAGGGATGCTCCGGCATACAGCCCCGGCAAGGCGTTAACTTCCAGCATGTACGGGCCTCGGCGTGTATTAATAATGTCAGCCCGCGAAAAATGCGAAAGGCCGAGCGCGCGGTGCGCCGCGCGCGCCATTTCCTCTATTGCCAGTTTTTCCTCACGCGTGAAGTTGCTCGGACATTCGTATTTCGCTGTCGCGTTCTCATGCACATGGTGAGTAAGGAATTTATCCTCTGCCGGAAAAATGACGCGCGCGGGCGGCAGAACATACATTTCCTGTCCGCGGAAATCTTCAATAACGCCAACGCTCGCTTCAGCACCTTGGATGTATTGCTCTATCAGCGCGGCGCCGTAGGCGTCTAACACGTCGCCGATGGCGTCCAGCAACTCATGCAGATTTATCGCGAAATGTATTCCATGAGATGCGCCTTCGCTCGTCGGCTTCACGATGTAAGGTGGCCCGAATTGCGAAAAGACGGTTTGCGCCATTTCGGCCGTATTCAAGCCGCTGCTCAATGTAAACGATACTCCGCGCGGTACGCGCAATCCGGCTTTTCGCAAAGTGTCGCGCGCGCGGATTTTATTTAGCGACAGTCCGGCTCCGGACGCGCGCGAGCCGGCGTACGCGACTCCGGATTCGCGAAGAAGACGCTGAACCGTTCCGTCCTCGCCCACTCCGCCGTGAAGGCCGTTCAAGACGACATCAATCTGCGCGAGCGCGCGCGGAGCGTTCATTGGAATGCCGCGCGAATGCCACACCCCGTTCTTGTCTATGAGAATGTCCCGCGTCTCGTATCTCTCTTCCGGAAGAGACGCAAGCATCGAGGCGCCGGTTTTAAGCGAAAGATTATATTCATTCGATGTTCCACCCCTTAATACTCCGACGATAGTGCGCGACATTTACACATTATATCACTCATTCGGCGGCAGTTGGCCTATGCACTTTAGATATTCTGCCGCGGTCGCAAATTTCCTTGTACACGGAAAGCCATCAGGACTTTGAGAGAAATTATTCAGCTCGTCCCTTAAATATTTCTCGCGCTTTTCCCCGCGGCCCGCAAGAGCAACTCTGATAAGCTGTCCCTCATGCCACAATTGATACTTTATCTCCATGCTTATTTCCGCGCGGGTCAGCTTCGGGGAAAACGGCCCTTCTCCGGGGTGTTTATTCCCCCATTCAATATATTCGTTTATCAGTACGTCCCTGTTTGAGTATTTACCATACAAGTTCCAGGCGTATTTCCTCGCGCCATCTTCGGACAAGGACTCGGCAGTCGGCCTCTGCGGCCTTTCCAGCAGCGGCCCTTTGATTATCGTCGGCCGCTTCCACATTCCTTTCTTTGGGCCGGGAAATAAATGCCTCGCGTCTATGACCACCCTTTTCTTATCTGGCTTGTTGGGTCCGTCAGAATTCTCTTTCATATCAATTATCGTTCATCATAACTCTTTATTGCCGATTGCGCAGGCGCTTTCTGTGATACGCAATGGCAAACCGGTGCGCTTCGGCGTTGGCGAGTAAAATCTCTTTTTCGCATGTTTCAATAGCCCTCGCATCGCCTATTAATCGCTCCGGCTTGTGAAATTCATTTTTTACCACTGCGACTACGGGAATTGAGATACCGGCATCTTTGAGCACGCTTGTGGCGGCGCGCCGCTGCGCGCCCCCGCCGTCTACCGCGAAAACCCGTGGCAGAGGCCATTCACTGTGCGCAAGCCGTCTTAAAAGAACTTCCTTCAAAGCTCCGACATCGTCATTTTTTGCCGTTTTGATTTTGAATTTCCTGTACGACTCCTTCTCCGGCTCGCCATTGTTTACAACCACCATTACGGCCACGGTCTCCGAGCCGGAAGTATGCGCCACGTCATAAGCTTCTATCCGCGATGTTCGACTTCGTAAGTCGAACATGCTGTTGTTTTGGATTAGCGAGACATCTTGAATATGATTTAAGGCATCAATCTGCCTCCGCAATTCCTTCGCTTTTTCATATCGTTCCGCTTTTGCCTCGCTCCGCATATCGCGTTCCAGCACTTGTTTCAGCATTTTGATTTTGCCTGAAAATAGAGTTTTGATGTGGCGAATTGTGCGCGCGTATTCTCTCTCGCTTATTTCACCGGTGCAAACGCCGGGACATAAACCAATCTGCCGATTAAAACAGGGTTTGCAGACATTCTCGCTCCTCGCTTGCATTCTCCTATTGTCTAATTCGTGAGAATTAGACAATAGTGTCGCAGATGGAATGTTGCATGGACTACATCTGTCGCGAAACGGAAATATTTTGCGGACGATTTTTAGCGCATCGGCTAGCGCGCGTCCTTGGGTGTAGGGACCGAAAATAGCCTGTAGCTTGTAGCCTGTAGCTTGTAGCCCTGACAATTCACGACCTCTCTTTACCAAAACGCGGGGAAAATCTTCTTTCGTGATTACAAGATAGTTAAAGCTCTTGTCGTCCTTTTCGCGCGAGTTGTATTTCGGCTGATGTTTTTTTATTAAATTCGCCTCAAGTATCAATGCTTCAAGAACAGAATCCGTTTTCTGCCACGAAATAGATTTTGCCTCTTCAATCATCGCCACAATGGCGCTACTGCGGGCATCTCCAAGGTTGCTGGAGAAATAGCTCCGCACGCGGTCGCGCAGCGACGTCGCCTTCCCTATGTACAGAGTCTTCCTGCCCGACTTAAAGAAATAAACGCCCGGGCTGTCCGGCAGCTTGAATTTGCCCAGTTCTTTTCGGGTCATTCGCCAAGTATACTCAAACGCAATATCCACAGCTAATCGCGATTGACTTTTTACGCAACAGGTATACAATTACACCTTAATGAAGTCTCGGAATTGCGCAAAGGAGAACACCCGCACGGGTGTATTTTTTTACTCTCCTTTTATGCCCGCCGTAAGCGGGCGTTTTTATAAGGGAGCAACCCTTCGTAGCCGTGGTGGAGAAGGATACGTCATATGAAATTAATTCTCAAGGACGGCACGGTATTTGAGGGCGAAAGTTTTGGGGCTAATGTATCCGCCTCCGGCGAAGTTGTATTCAACACCGGGATGGTGGGTTATGTGGAAAGCTTGTCGGACCCGTCATATGCCGGACAAATACTTGTTTTGAGTTATCCGCTCGTTGGAAATTATGGCGTCCCCTCCTACGCTAAAGCTTCGGAGGGCAGGCCTATACAACAGCCGTTTGAGTCAAAAAGAATTCAGATTGCGGGACTTGTCGTCGCGGAATATTCAGAAAATTACTCGCACCACGACGCGCGCGAGTCGCTTTCTGAATGGCTAAAGCGCTCCGGTGTTCCGGCGATAACCGGCGTAGATACTCGCGCGCTTACAAAGAAATTGCGCGAACACGGAGTGATGCTGGGAGCTCTTGATTCCGGCAAATCAAACAAAGTGAAATTCAACGACCCGAATAAGGAAAATCTGGTCGCGCGAGTGAGCGTCAAAAAGACGGAAGTACACGGCGATGGTCAGGTAACCATCGTCATTGTCGATTGCGGAATGAAAGAAAATATTTTGCGCTCGCTGGTTGGGCGAGGAGCAAAAGTTGTCCGCGTTCCGTGGGATTATGATTTCACCAATGACGCTTATGACGGACTCGTTATTTCAAATGGCCCCGGCGACCCGAATATGTGCGAGGCCACGGTGGAAAATATCAAACGGTCAATGCTCAAAAACAAGCCGATACTCGGCATTTGCCTAGGGAATCAATTGCTGGCGCTAGCCGCAGGCGCAAGCACATACAAGCTCAAGTATGGACATCGCTCGCAAAATCAGCCATGCATCCTTCGACATAGCTCAGGACAAGTAAACGCAGGACGATGCTTCATCACGTCCCAGAATCATGGTTACGCGGTTGATGCGAAATCGTTGCCGCAGGATTGGCAAGTTTGGTTCACAAATGCCAATGACGGGAGCGTGGAGGGTATCAAGCACAAAGTTAAGCCATGGCGAGCAGTGCAATTCCATCCCGAGGCATCCCCCGGCCCGACAGACACAGCTTGGATTTTTGATGAATTCTTGCGCTCTCTCAATGGCTAGTATGTCCCAATCTACGAATCATCCAAATACTACGAATGGCTACAAATACTCGCATTTACCATTCGTAGATATTTGTAGATTGGGATCCATTTGCAGATTGGCACTCGTATGATAAAACCAAAAACAGTACTTCTCCTCGGTTCCGGCGGATTAAAAATCGGACAGGCAGGCGAATTTGACTATTCCGGTACGCAGGCAATTAAAGCGCTGAAAGAGGAAGGAATCCGCGTGGTACTCATTAATCCCAATATCGCGACAGTGCAGACAGACGAAGGACTCGCCGACTCCGTTTATCTTTTGCCGCTCACTCTGCAATTTGCGGTGCAGGTGATAAAGAAAGAAAAACCGGACGCGATTCTATTAGGGTTCGGCGGGCAGACAGCGCTTAACCTCGGGCTTGAACTTCAGGAAAAAGGCGTTCTTTCCAAGTACAAGGTGCAGGTTCTGGGAACCCCCGTGTCAGTGATTCGCGATACCGAAGACAGAGACATGTTCATAAAACGTCTTCGCGAGATTGATGTGAAAACGGCAAGAAGTTTCGCGGCGCGAAATATTAAAGACGCGAAAAAGGCCGCCGAAAAAATCGGCTATCCGGTGATGGTGCGCGCGGGGTTCGCACTTGGAGGCGAGGGCTCCGGCATGGTCAGAAATGAGAATGAGTTATCGGAAAAATTAATAGCAATATTCCGTCCCAGCCCCGTTAGAAGCGGAGCTTCTAACGGGGTCAGCCCGCAAGTCCTGATTGAAGAAGATTTGTGCGGATGGAAAGAAGTGGAGTACGAAATCGTGCGCGACCGCGCCGATAATTGCATATCAGTCTGCAACATGGAAAATATTGATCCGATGGGCATTCATACCGGAGAAAGTATTGTCGTCGCGCCTTCGCAGACGCTTTCCAACGAGGAATATCACCGTCTGCGCGAAATCGCCATCAAAACCATCCGGCATTTGGGAGTTGTCGGGGAATGCAACATTCAATACGCGCTTCATCCGAAGACCGGCGATTATCGCGTCATTGAAGTCAACGCGCGCCTCTCGCGTTCTTCGGCGCTTGCTTCCAAGGCGACCGGTTATCCGCTCGCTTTTATTGCCGCAAAACTTGCGCTGGGATTCACTTTACCCGAACTAAAAAATTCAATAACAAAAACAACGACCGCATGTTTCGAACCGGCGCTTGATTACATAGTTCTCAAAATGCCGCGCTGGGACCTTGGGAAATTTGAAAATGCAATTACGCAAATCGGTACGGAAATGAAAAGCGTCGGCGAAGTAATGGCGATTGGCAGGAGTTTTGAAGAGGTTTTGCAAAAAGCGATTCGAATGCTTTCAATCGGCGCGGACGGATTCACCCCATTAGACAGCAAAAAGCGTCTAACGGGGCAGGCCGCACACTATATGAAAGAGATACAATACCCGACGACTCGCAGGATTTTTGCAATCGCAACAGCGCTACACAGAGGAGTTTCTGTCTCAAAAATCAGTAAGCTCTCCGGCATAGACCCGTGGTTTTTAGAGAAAATGCGAAATGTCGTCCAGTACGCGAAAAAACTACCAAGGTCGGACCTTGGTAGAAAAGAGATATTGGAGGCTAAGAAGCTCGGTTTTTCTGATATTCAAATTGCTACTTTAACCAAAAGCAACGAGGCAAGGGTTCGTGAGGAGCGAAAGCGGTTAGGCATTTTGCCTGTAATCAAGCAGATAGACACGCTTGCCGGCGAATTCCCCGCCAAAACAAATTATCTTTACGCGACATACAACGGCACTGAAAATGATGTTAATTCAGGGAAGCCCCGACGCCCCGGAAAACCGGGGGTCGGGGTCCCGACTTCCGCCAAAGGCGGAACGTCGGGAAATAGCATGATTGTTCTCGGAAGCGGGCCGTACTGCATCGGCTCATCTGTAGAATTCGATTGGTCGTGCGTGCAAGCGCTGGGCACGCTCTCAAAAAATGGATACGAAACCATAATGATAAATTCCAATCCGGAAACCGTATCTACAGACTATGACATGTCGAGCAGGCTCTATTTGGAGGAACTTTCGCTTGAGCGAGTTATGGACATTTATGAGTTTGAAAAGCCCAAGGGCGTTGTGATTTCAACCGGCGGGCAGATACCAAACAACCTTGCGCTCCCCCTTCACTCCCACGGGGTAAAGATTCTTGGTACAAGACCTGAAGATATTGACCGCGCGGAAGACAGGCATACTTTTTCGAAACTCCTGGACAGGTTGCGCATTGACCAGCCGGCATGGGTGGAACTCACGACGCACAAAGAAGCCGCGCGCGCGGCGACACGAATCGGATATCCGGTTCTTGTCCGCCCTTCATACGTTCTCTCCGGTTCCGCAATGAGCGTCGCGTATGATGAAGCATCTCTACTGAGATTCTTAAAGCGCGCCACGGATATTTCCACGGAACATCCGGTCGTCATTTCCAAATTCATAGAGAACGCTCGCGAGATAGAGATAGACGGCGTGGCATTTCGCGGCAAACTGATTATTTACGCGATTACCGAACATGTGGAAAACGCGGGGACTCATTCCGGCGACGCGACTGTAGTTCTTCCTCCACAGCGCACCTACATGGAAACGATTCGCAGAGCTAAAAATATTACCAAAGACATCGTGAAAGAGCTAAAAATCACCGGCCCGTTAAATATCCAATTTCTCGCGAAAGACAATCACTTACAGGTTATAGAATGCAACGTGCGCGCTTCCCGAAGTTTTCCGTTCGTTTCCAAAGTTACCGGATACAACTTTATTGATATCGCGACGCGCGCGATGCTGGGGGAAAATGTCGCCGGCGATTACCGCACGCTTGAACTGGAACACATAGCCGTGAAGTCGCCCCAATTTTCTTACGCGCGCATCAAAGGCGCCGACCCGGTATCAAATGTAGAAATGGCCTCCACCGGAGAAGTCGCGTGTTTTGGCGATACGTTTGCCGAGGCATTATTGAAATCGATGCTTTCGGCCGGATTTCGATTCCCAAGGAAAGGCATACTTGTATCACTCGGCAAAGAGGAAAACAAGGTCAAATTATTGCCAGCCCTTCAAGAGCTTGCGAAAATGAAATTCAAATTATTCGCGACCGAGCATACCGCGGATTTCATGAGAGAAAACGGAATCGCTTGCGAAAAGGTATATAAAATCGGTGACAGCAGAGAGCCGAGCGTTGGAACGCTTATAGAGAAAGGCGATGTAGATTTGATAATAAATATCCCAGCGCGCGTGTTCGGCCGCGATGCCATCGACGGCTATATAATCCGCAGAAAAGCGGTTGACCTGAACATTCCGCTCATAACCAACCGTCAACTAGCAGAGAGTTTCATTACGGCTTTTGCGGAAATAAAAAACACACAACTAAAATCCGAGCCTGTTGAAACATATCGCAAACCGCGAAATTAATCTCACTTGCCGAGTTTCTTTAGAACTCGTTTCAGGTAATACCCCGTATGCGAGCCGTCAGTTTTAGAAACTTCCAACGGTGTTCCGCGCGCCACAATTTGCCCACCTCCGGCTCCGCCGTCGGGGCCGAGGTCAATGATGTAGTCGGCGCACTTTAAGACGTCCAGATTGTGTTCTATTACGACTACGCTATTCCCTTTCGTTACTAATTTCTGCAAAATATCAACAAGTTTTTGGACGTCGTCATAGTGAAGTCCAACTGTCGGCTCATCCAATAGGTACATGGTTTTCGCATCCATCGGGCGGTAGAGTTCCGACGCTATTTTCACTCTCTGCGCTTCCCCGCCGGAAAGTGTCGTCGCGCTTTGGCCAAGCTCCAGATAATCCAACCCAACATCGGACAGAGTTTTCAATCTGTCGGCAATCGCGGGAATGTCCTCAAAAAATGACAGGGCTTCTTCAACTGTCATTGAAAGAACATCGAATATGCTTTTCTTCTTGTACTTGACCTCAAGCGTCTCTTTCATAAACCGCTTGCCGTTGCACATATCGCAGGTAACATAAACCGTCGGCAAGAAGTGCATTTCCACAGCAACGAGTCCATTGCCCTGGCACACCTCACACCGTCCGCCTTTTACGTTGAAACTGAAGCGGCCGGGACTCCATCCGCGCGCGCGGGCCTCCTCGCTCATCGCGAATAAGTCGCGAATGTGCGTGAAGGCACCCGTGTACGTCGCCGGATTTGAACGCGGCGTGCGCCCAATCGGCGACTGGTCTATCAAGATAGAACGTGCAAGATATTCCGTACCGCTGAATTCTTTGCAGTTATATATTTTTGCCGTGCGATATCGCTTATCAAAACGCGCCAAAAGATTTCTGTGCAAGATTTCGTATAAGAATGTGGACTTGCCTGAACCGGATACTCCCGTTATGGCAACGAGTTTGCCAAGCGGAATATCAACGTTGACGTTTTTGATATTGAATTTAGAAGCTCCGCGAATTTTGAGCTTTCCTCTGTCTGCCGTGCGCCATTTTTCGGGCATCGGTATTGCAATCTCGCCCCTCAAGTATTGCAATGTTCTAGAACCTTGTTGGCCTGCCCCGTAGGAATCCGCGGCCTCGCGGATTTCCTTCGGGGTTTTTGCCGTAAGAAGTTCATCCAACCAGCCGGAAACGACCACGTTTCCGCCGTGTATTCCGGCGCCCGGACCCAAATCAACGATGTAATCCGAAGCGAATATCGTGTCCTCGTCGTGTTCAACGACAATCACGGTATTACCGATGTCGCGCAGATGTTTGAGAGTGTCAATTAGTTTATCGTTATCGCGCTGGTGAAGCCCGATTGTCGGCTCGTCCAGAACATATAGAGCGCCGACAAGTCCGCTCCCCAACTGCGAAGCAAGTCGTATGCGCTGTGCCTCCCCGCCGGAAAGAGTATTGGCCTTTCTGTTTAGCGTCAGATATTCAATACCGACATTTTGCATGAATCGTAAACGGCTCAGTATTTCTTTAATCACGACGCGCGAAATTTCCTCCTCCTTTTTCGTCAGCTTCAGCGCGTCAAAGAATTTCTGCGCATCGTCTATGGAAGAAGATGTTAGTTCCACAATGTTCAGACGGCCCTTGCCGGCGCTTGCTTTTTCAGAGGCAGAGAGAAATACGCTTAACGCCTCAGGGCGAAGGCGTGTGCCGTTGCATGTATCGCACGGCTCGTCGCCGAAAAAATATTTGGAGCCGAGCCCGTTGCACGCCGGGCACGCGCCATGCGGAGAATTGAATGAGAACAGGCGCGGTTCGATTTCTGGAAACGAGAAGCCGTCGTAGGGGCACATAAATTTTGCCGAAACAATGTGCGACTCATTTGCCGTATCAATAATCTTTACAAGACCGTCCGATTCATGCAAAGCCCTCTCAATTGCTTCAGAAGCGCGCTCGCGCGCGGCTTTCGCGTCGTCGGAGAATTCAGAAACGAAAATTTCATCAACCACAACGTCAATATCATGCTTATGGTTCTTCTCTAGAATTATTCTCTCCCGCAGTTTTTTCTCCTCCCCATCTATCAAGACTTTCTCAAATCCTTTGTTGAGCAAATCGTATAGAAGCTGGTAATACTCGCCTTTTCTCCCTACGACGACCGGCGAGGTAATCGTGATTTTAGTGTTAGTAACACCTTTCATAAGCTTTCTTTGGTTCGCCGTAGCCTTTGGCGAAGGCGACTCCTTCCTAGTCTTATCCACAATATTTAAAACAGACTCCAGAATTTCCTCGTTGGTGTGTTTTTTAACTTCGCGCCCGCAGGTAATACAGTGCGGTTTGCCGACTCTCGCGTACAGAACGCGCAGGTAGTCGTATATTTCCGTAATCGTGGCTACTGTGGAGCGAGGATTATTTGAACGGGATTTTTGGTCTATAGAAATGGCGGGTGAAAGGCCCGAAATCTCATCTACATCCGGTTTTTGCATTTGGCGCAAAAATTGGCGGGCATAAGCGGAAAGTGATTCCACATATTTTCTCTGGCCTTCGGCGAATATCGTGTCAAAAGCCAACGACGATTTTCCCGAGCCGGAAAGTCCAGTAAAAACCACCATTTTATTCCGCGGTATTTCAACCGTAATGTTTTTTAGGTTATGTGTCCGCGCACCCTTAATGATTATTTTGCCTGCCCCGTCAGAATTTTTTGATGAATCAGTCATATAGTTAAAATCAAACGTAAAGATATCGGAAGGATACAATTCCACAAAACAATGTAAAAATTCCTACGGGGTCGTCCATATATGAGTCCGACCCCCGCTTTACGCTAGGGGTTAGTACGGAGCAATATAGCACCCCGTTAGAAGTCGCGGAAGTTAGGTAATAGAGAGAGAGTCAACTGTCCAGTATGTTCAATCCTCCGCTATCCATCTTACGAACTTCTTTATACAAAGGATTTCGCACCAGTGCGGGCGCACCATTCTTTTCGACGACGTAGTACGCGAATCCGCGCATTTTTCTCACGGGTTCGTAATCGGCGTGGCCGGGTTTGGAAATGGAATCAGTAGCTCCAAATACAGGACTGTCATCCGATGTTACAAGCCACGTTTTTCCTGTGTTCACTACTAAATGCCCGTATCCGGGCGGCATATATACCGAATTGACCGCTTTTCCGCCGGAGGCGGATCCGCCCTTGGCGGATACTTTAATCGCCTTGAATTCCTCCACGCGGTCTATTACGGGAACGCCGTTTTCTTCCACAAGTTTTTGCAAAAGCGCGATTCCCTCTCCTTCTAAAATCTTGTAAGTCTCGTCCAAATCACCAACGTGATAATGGCCGTAAGTCTTTATATATTCACCTCCGACAGTTCCCGATTCCCACACGGTGATGTTTCTTTTTTTGGAGCCTCCGCGAATCATGTAGTAGTGAACGGCTGGCCCCGGAGCGCCCGGTACCATGACGACATCCTGCATGTCTTGGTGAGTTCTTACTGCTAGATTTTCCATATGAGAAGTTTACAGTTGACAGGTTACAGTTTACAGCAAGATTCGTTAAGATAATACCACCGCCTCCTCTTGAAGACTGATGGCAAATTTCGTACGTACGGCATCTTTAATCTTTTGTGCAAGTTCTTTGACATCGCGCGCGGTCGCTTTTCCTTCGTTGACTAAATAATTCGGATGTTGAAGGCTCGCAATTGCTCCGCCGACTTTTGCCCCTTTCATCCCCGCTTTTTCAATGAGCCAGCCGGCGGGAACCCTGTCTTCTCGGGCTTTCATTCCCTTCTCGTTCTCAAACATCCCCCGAACTTCTTCCGGAGCAACTGGATTCATGAAATACGAACCGGCGGCTTGAATATTCTGCAGGTGCCGTTTTTCTCGCTCGGCTATTGTGTTTTCTATCAATCTTAAACTTTCGGCTCTCGCAACTTTTAGCAGTCTGACTGCCAGATTCGTAATAATCCACTCTGGATTGTCTTTGAAGAAGCTGTGCCTGTACGCGAAATCGCAATCGGCATTTTGGAATTCTTTAATTTTCGCAGTTTTAGAATTAAGGGCGCGAACTTTCACTGGCAAATCTTTAATCTCCGTCCCGAATGCGCCCGCGTTGCCGCGTATGGCGCCTCCAATTGTCCCCGGAATACCGGCTAGTTTTTCCCATCCTCCTAAATTGTTCTCGCTAGCGGCTCGGATGAGTTCCAGAAGATTGCATCCGGCATCCGCCGTAAGCGATTGTTCACGAATGCTGAAGTCGCCCCTTGTTATATGAATGACAAGTTTGTTTAATCCTTCATCAGGGACAAGCGCGTTGCTTCCGCCCGAAAGAATAACAAATTCAGTATCTTTTTCTTTTGCCCATAGTATCGCTTCCCGCAGGTCTGTTTCAGTTCTGACATCCACAAAATATTTCGCCGGACCGCCTATGTTAAAAGTGGTCAATGGCGCGAGCGGGATATTTTCTTGGACATTGATTGCCATATTATTTAACTTTCTTGCGTTTATCTTTTTCAAGCTCTTGTATTTCGTCCCGTAAAAGTGCTGCCGTTTCAAAGTCCAGATTATTGGCGGCTTCGTGCATTTCTTTGCGTTTGGTTGCGATGAGACTTGCTTTGGTTCCTGCGTAGGCGGCAGAATCCATTTTAGCGAGGTCAAAGACCGCCCTCCGGCGCGCCGCCACTATATCTCCCACAATATCCTTGATACGCGTCTTTATAGTCTTTGGCGTGATGCCGTGCTTCTTATTATACGCAATTTGGCGGTCACGGCGCTCATTCGTCGTCTTTATTGCACGCTCCATAGAGCCGGTGGCATTATCAGCATAGAGAATCACACGGCCGAGTACGTTGCGCGCGGCCCTTCCGATGGTCTGAATTAGAGATGTTTCAGAGCGCAAAAAACCCTCTTTGTCGGCATCCAGAATGCCCACCAACTCTACTTCCGGCAGGTCAAGTCCCTCGCGTAAAAGGTTTACTCCTACGAGAACATCGAATTTTCCTTTGCGGAAATTTGTCAGTATTTCGATTCGCTCTATTGTCTTAACATCGGAATGCACGTAACGCGCCTTTATTTTTTTCTCAATCAGAAATGCCGTGAGGTCTTCTGCCATTTTCTTCGTTAGAACCGTTACCATTGAACGGCCTCCGCGTTTGGTAACAATATCTGCTTCGGCGATAAAATCTTTCACTTGCCCAGGGTATTCAGAAAAGTTAGACATCGGATGTCTAACTTTGGTACTGGAAATAATTGGGCGCACAACAATTTCAGGGTCGACAAGACCGGTCGGGCGTATTATTTGCTGAATTACTCCCGACGCTTCGGTCGGGACCCCGACCCCCTTAGGGCGTCGGGGCTGCTCCACGGGTTTCCCACTATTCTCCAATTCATAAGTTCCCGGAGTTGCGCTTGTGTAGACGGTTTGCCCGACACGCTCCTGAAATTCCGCAAACGTGAGCGGACGATTGTCTACTGCGCTCGGAAGCCGGAAGCCGTGTTCAACGAGCATGTCTTTGCGCGCGCGGTCTCCCGCATACATTCCGCCGATTTGAGGCACGGTAACGTGCGATTCATCAATAATGGTTAGAAAATCTGTCGAGGTCCCGGCGTTTTTGGAGAAATACGAGAGTAATGTGTGCGGGGGCTCGCCCGACTTTCGTCTGTCAAAGTGGCGGGAATAATTCTCAATGCCGTTGCAAAAGCCGAATTCGCGAATCATTGAGATGTCTTGCCGTGTTCGGCGCTTCAATCGCTCGGCCTCCAGTATCTTTCCGGCATCATTGAATTTCTTCAACTGTTCTTTTAGCTCCTCCTCCATATCCGCAAGCGCCAGTTCCTGCACATCCTTTGGTGTTACATAGTGCTTCGCGGGAAAAATGAATATGGAATCATCAAATCCCAAAGATTCTCTTGTTGTCGCGTCTATCTCCTCGATTTTTGAGACCTTGCCCTCGGACAGGTCAATGCGCCTTATCACCCGTTCATTTGCGGGCATTATTTCCACTCGTGAGCCGAGCGCGCGAAATGTCCCCGGCGAAAGGTCGCCTGCTACGCGTTCAAAATACATCGCAATAAGGCGGCGCATAAGCGCCGCTCTCGTAAGCGATTCCCCTTTTGAGATTTTCATATTCACTTTTTCGTATTCAAATGGACTTCCGAGCCCGTATATGCAAGATACGGAAGCAACAACTATTACATCTTTTCTCGTCAGTAGCGCCTGTGTCGCCGCGTGCCGCAGGCGTTCAATATCCTCATTTATCTGCGCCTCTTTTTCAATGTAAGTGTCGCTAATCGGCATGTACGCCTCCGGCTGGTAGTAGTCGTAGTAGGAAACGAAATAGTGTACGGCGTTCTCCGGAAAAAACTCCCGATATTCCGCCGCGAGCTGTGCCGCGAGAGTTTTATTGTGCGCAATTACGAGCGTGGGTTTCTGTACTTTTTCAATTACATTAGCCATCGTGAATGTTTTTCCCGAACCCGTTACACCAAGCAAAGTCTGATGCCGTTGACCTTCTTCTAACCCCTCAACGAGCGCCTTTATAGCCGTCGGCTGATCTCCAGCCGGTTGATAATCACTTTTTATTTTGAACTTTGCCACCCGCCCACTCTATCAGGATTGCAGCGCAAAGTGTACTCGCACTCCAATTACTGTGCGTCAATTCCACAAAAGTTATTAGTTGCGAGACGACTTTGCTAGTCATTTCGTCTGTTTGAAATATTATGCCACGGTTTTGGGATTATTGACGTGCCTGACCATATTTCCTTCATTTCCTCTCCATTTTCATCATTTCCCTTTTAGTCTATTGTGCAATCATTCTTAAACCAAGGATTTTTGTTAGAAACCATAGCACATATTGATGCTCCTTTTTGGGTAAAACCAGGAGCAGTTCCTGATTTCACTATAGAGGCGAAACAATAATCAGCTTCTATCCCGCTTAATGCTTTGCAGGAATTTATTTTGTCAGCATTTGGTTTTGCATAAGGACTAACCAGATCAGAAATATTATATTGCGGATCCACAATATTTCCGACACAAATCCACCTCTCTCTTGCGGTTTTTCCATTTTGACATGAACTAATATCAGTTTTTTTCTCGGGTGGTGGTAAGTTGCAGTAACCTTTACTTGCGGCTGTTGGAGAAGAAACGGCTCCATAAAATCCTGTGCTATCGGAACAATATCCTGTTGCTGGATTTGATTTTAATGGGGCAGAAACAGCATATGCATCTGATGAGGCGTAACAATATACTGCTCCAGCTTTTTCCTTGATAGAATCAAGCATTTTTTTAATACCATTTACTCCTGCATCCGCGCAGAGACCATTATTTAACGATAAAGATCCAATACCATAAGAATTATGATCGTCATGGTAGAGCGTTGCTCCCACTCTTGTGGAAGATATTAATGTTTGTATAAGCGAATCATCATTTTTTATTTGTAAAGCAGATCTATCGGATTCATTTAACTGCTTATACTTATAGTTGCACTGTTTTTCTGCGCTCTGTTGAGACATTTTTATTACATCGGCATCAAGAGAATTTTCTGGAGAAGAACCGGCGTATTGCTGGAAAGTGATTGACGGATATTTCCTCAAAGTTATGGATATGAAATTGTCAAAACTTTCTTTTGTGCCGAGATCTATCACAGGTACTTTTATAGAGATTGCTGAATTTGCCTGTGCTGCTATCATTTTTTTATAATCCGTCATCTGGCTTTCGGTATATATCTTACTCTTGTTCATTTCTACAGCATTATTAAGGTAGTCAGTTTCCGAAGATATTTTCTCTAAAGTTGCTCTGGGGTACTTATTTTTGAAATCATCAGAAAATTCTTGTACCTGCTGAAAATCAGAACCGTGGCTAAAAACTATATCAAAACTTATCTGCGCATTCCTCGCATAACTCATACATGTATCAAAATCTTTAACATCTTTTAGGTCGGTGATTGAAGAAGTATTAGAAGTAGTTGATAAATCATTTCCTTTTCGTTCGTGAACTTTATTCAAATAAAAATATGTACCGCCCCCAATCAAAGCCAAGCCAATGATAATAGCTATTGCCAAACCAATGAAACCTTGTTGCGAGTTTCTCATATCTTTATTTTAGCAGAGTTTATCCACTGAAACGCCAAGCGCTAGGGTAATAAAAGGGTGTTTGTAACCCATTTTCATTTTCATAAATCAAACATTACGCCCAAAAAGCTCGTTTGCAAGTATCATATTATTCTATCTTTATCCAGCCTTTTCTTATGCTAGTGTCTTGCAAAACACTAGCATAAGAAAAGGCGCGCGGTGTAATAGGTGTATTAGTCATGGAGGGAATGGTATAAGCATAATAGTTTGTGGGGCAAATCCAAGCACTCTTTTATCTCACTGTTGAGCCATATTTCACTATCCACAACCGTTGACTTGCGCTACATATACGTGGTATCATGCTCGTGTGTGCCTGTGGGCGAAAGCCCCTTCCCAACTAAGGAATTCCTACGTTGGCAACAGGCACCACTGAAGAACTCAGGGTACGGCTCTGGGTTTTTTAGTTTTCTTTTTTGCCATTGCGCTAAGAAATTTGAGTTTTCCCGCCCCCTCTTGTTTAACGATTACCTTTATCAGCCCCTGGCCCAGAATTTCGTGCTTGAGTTCCCACACGACAATGAGCGGGTTGGTGCCTCTCACATATTTGATTGCTTGGGACGATTTCTCAATAACCTGAGCGAAATGGCTTATTAATGCCGCCCGATAATGCCTTTCGTCTTGAGACCTAGGCCGTCTGCGATGATACAGGAGATGTTGGAGACCATCAGAAGTGAAGTGAACATCCGCCTGTAACGCCGGACAGAAACAAGATTTTAGTTTTTTGTACAGTCTCTTTTGTTTCTCAATGAACTCCGACATTACGGAGTATTCTACTCTTGTTAGAACTTCAAGCCAAGCAACGTAAAAAGCATGCTGAACTTTAGCCGAGAGTTAGCACCACGACATTGCGCTTGCCGCGCGTGAGGGTTGCTATCGGCGCGTCTTGGAAGTCCTCGTGCATCATCACCCTGTCAATGAGCGACACTTTCCCGCCGTTTATTGATACTGCGTTGTCCTCTATGAAAGTTCGCGCCTGATTGCGGGAAGTAGCAAGTTCTGATTTAACCAGGATGTCTATCAGAGATTCGCCAAGCTTTACCCTGCAAGAAGGCGCTTCTTTTTGGAGCATTTCGCGCTCGGCCGCGCTTAAATCCTTGGCCTCTTTTTTGCCGAACAAAACAGAAGAAACATCTTCGACTATTTTCGCAATGTCGGCGCCATGAGCCAGTTTCGTAGTTTCGTGCGCGAGTTTTCTCTGCGCGCTTCGTTTGCCGGGACTCTTTTTGTGTTCGGCCATCAGAATCCTTATTTCCGATTCCGAAACAGCCGTCATCTTTAATAAGTATTCTTGAACCGCGTCATCAGGCGAGTTCAGCCAAAACTGATAAAACTGGAATGGCGAGGTTTTCGCAGGGTCGAGCCATATCGTCCCCTGCTCGCTTTTGCCGAATTTTTTTCCGCCTTTGTCTATCAGCAGTGGCCACGTCAGGCCATAAACTACCTTGCCGGTCTTTCGGCGTACAAAATCTACCCCGGAAACGATATTTCCCCACTGGTCTGAACCGCCGACTTGCAGGTCGCATTTGTAATGAGTATGCAAATACCAGTAATCGTACGCCTGCAAAAGAGCGTAGGAAAATTCGGTGTATGAAATTCCCTGCTCCACATTTGCAATCCTATCTTTAACAAAATCGCGCTGAAGCATCGCGTTAACGGAAAAGTGCTTACCGGTGTCGCGAAGGAATTCAATAAGCTTCAATTCGGAAAGCCACTTGGAATTATCCAGAAACGTAAAATCCTCTGAACCGAGAAGCGTTTTGACTTGAGCTGAAATAATTTCCGCGTTGCGAGTGACAGTGTCTTTGTCCTGAAGAATTCGTTCGGCTGACTTCCCGCTCGGGTCGCCTATCATGCCTGTGGCGCCGCCAATCAGGAGAATTGCCTTGTGGCCGTCTTCTAAAAACCGCCGAAGAATCAGAAACGCCTGCAACTGGCCAACGTGCAAAGAGTCGGCGGAGGGGTCTATGCCGAAATAAAGCGTACGCTTAGCGTCATCGGTAATTTCCTCTAGCTTCTCACTGGAGTGCTGATACACATAGCCCCGCGCTCGCAACGTCTCCGAGAGTTTGCTCATTCCGGAATAATATCACATTTTTTGTTGCCATCGTTTTTCCCGTTCCTGCACCTCATTTTCATTCATGCCAAAATGGTGAGCAAATTCGTGCCAAATCGTGTCCGCTATTACTTTTTTCACGTCTACTCCGTCTTCCTCCGCCGCTTCTTCAATTGGCTTCCGATAGAGCGTAATGGTATCCGGCATAGTCGGCCCCACGCCGTAATTTTCCCCGCGAGCCGAAAGCGGGATTCCCTGATAAAGTCCAAGGAGCGTCTCATCGTCCGCGAGCCCTTCGCGCTTTCTGACTTCTTCCGACGGTTCGTTTTCAACGAGAAGCCCGACGTTCTTTATTTTCTCGCGCACCCAATCCGGAAGCTGTCCAAATCCCTCGTGTACAAGCGCCTCGAATTCGCTCCGCCTCATGTTCCTTGCTCTCGGCCATCCGTTCTCGGCCGGAGAAGCGGGAAAAGCTGGACTTCGTGTATCGGCTTGTTCTCAAGAAACGCGAATAACCTCTCCGATACGCCGAAGCCGAAGGCCGGCGGCATGCCGTACTCCATAGTACGCACATAATCCAAATCCAGACGCTGTGCTTCCTCATCTCCCTTGTCTCGCAAACGCTGTTGTTCCTCAAAACGCTTTCTCTGGTCAATCGGGTCGTTTAATTCGCTGAAACCCTTTCCAACTTCGGAACCCGCGAGAATTACTTGGAATCGCTCGACAACATCCGGCTTTTTGGTGGAGCGTTTGGCAAGAGGCTCCATGAAAATAGGAACGCCTACAAGAAATGCCGGCCCTGCTATTGACTTTCGAATCTGCTTCCATAGCCAGTCTATTGAACGCTCCCTGTTCGGCTCGACATTGGGCAAGAGAACGCCCGCCTCGCGCGCCGCGTCTACTGCCTCTTTTTCAGTGCAATTTATCGGGTAAATGCCGAAATGTTCTTTAATGGATTCCGAGAAATCAATCGTCTTCCATTCTTCGGCAAAATCTACTTCGTGTCCATTGATGGTGAATGTGTATTGCTTATAAACCTCGTGAGCCAAATGCCTATAAAGTTCCTGAACAACTTTCATTCCGGCATGATAATCGGAATATGCCTCGTAAAACTCCAACTGCGTGTAATCTTGCAGATGCTCGCGCGACTGGCCCTCATTCCTGAAAATCCGACCTATCTCAAAGACTTTGGGAAAACCTGCGACAAGCAATCTTTTTTGCCACAATTCCCCGGCGGAAATACGCAGGTACACGTCTATATCCAGCGCGTTGTGATGCGTGATGAACGGCCTCGCTTCGGCTCCGCCCGGCGAGGTTTCAAGTACCGGAGTTTCAACTTCCAGGAAATTTCTTTTCTCAAAAAATGTCCTGCACGCGGACCAGAATCGCGATTTGCGGATAATCATCTCGCGCAATTCTTTGTTTTGCAAAATATCGACAGCGCGCTCGCGCAAGCGCTTTTCTTCGTCTTTGAGACCGAACCATTCGTCGGGAATCGGAAGAAGTGATTTGGAAAGCATCCTCCATTCCGAAACCTTCAGGGATTTCTCACCGCGTTTTGTCGTAAACGGAACTCCAGAACACTCCACAAAATCTCCCGTGTCCACCGCGTTCACGAAAAGCTCGAACAGCGCTTCCGGCATCTCGGATTTCTGAAGCAATATCTGAACACGCGCAGTGCCGTCGTACATGTCGGCAAAAACAATTCCGCCCTGCCCGCGCAGGGACATGACGCGGCCTGCAAGTGTCGCGGACTTGGCATTCTTTTCCTGTTCGCTAAAATCAGCGAGAAATTCAGTGATATTGGCGGTGCGCGAAGAATCCGCCGGGTATGCTTCCATTCCCGCGTCCTTCAATGTTTGCAACTTCTTCAATCGCTCCGCGCGAATGTCGCTCTCTGCCATGGTCCAAATATCATACCATGCAAGAGAAGGAGGAGTCATTACCGCGAAATAGCAATATCAAGGGGAGTCCTTGATTTCTTGATTGATGTACCAAAGTGATGCGACCGCATGACTTTGGTACGCGCACTTGTCGCTTGCCTCCATTCATTTCTCGCGTCTAGCGATTTACCTGCTGTACCTCGTTCGCGGAGTTGTCGTTTGCAACAAACGGCGATTGCCTAGTTGATATGAACCATAATCCCAGGAGAAAAAGGGCGACGAGGACGGAGAATAACTTTATCAGAATATCGCCATGGTGATGGAACATCCTGTCGATATTTTCTTGCAGTTTATCGATGTTCATTAGTCGGAAATTGTATCATGCTCCCGCGCGCAATATCCACGCTCACTGTGGGTAACTGACGGCAAGCGTGCGAGTGGAAATAGGGCGATATATCGGCCTATTTTCACATGCGAATGGTTGACTTACGAAGTCTCGACCATTGCGTTATTACTCATGCCGCAGTGCGTCAATGGGACTCATCAATGAGGCCTTTCGTGCGGGGCCCGCCCCGTATGAAGGCCAGCATAATCGGAAAAATGTTGCAAGATTGGCATATTACTCATGACGAAGGGCGTCTATCGGGCTCATCAGTGAGGCCTTTCGTGCGGGGTAGAGCCCGAAGATAAGCCCTACTATTGTGGAAATCACAATACCGAGAATCGCCGCGCCTAGCGGGAATGTGAATGCCCACGCCAGTCCGTATACTTTGCTTATCGCGAGGGAAACGGCAAATGAAAGACCAGTCCCCAGAATAATCCCGACTACGCCGCCGACTCCAGTCAAAATAATCGCTTCCAGCAGAAATTGCGTGAGTATATTTTTGTTTGTCGCGCCCAGCGCCTTTCGCAGGCCGATTTCTCGCGTCCGGTCCGTGACCGAGACAAGCATGATGTTCATAATGCCAATTCCCCCGACAACAAGCGATATTGCGGCGACAAGCGCCAGAAATATCGTAAGAGCGCTCAAAATCGTGCCGACTGTTTTCAGGGCATCCGCCTGCGTTTCTATTCCGAAATCGTCTTTTTCGGGGTCTGTGATTCCGTGCAGTTCTCGGAGCGTCGCTTTAATATCTTCCACCGTCGAAGCGACATTTGCTTCGCTATCCGCGCGTACGACCATGCGATTGAAGTATTTGATGCCAAAAATATAATTTTGCGCCGTTGTATACGGCATGAGCGCCATCTCGTCAAAGTTAATGAATGACGCGCCTCCCTTCTTAGCGAGTATGCCGATAACGAGAAAGTTCCGCCCCTTTATCTTAATCCTCTCTCCCAATAAATCATTGTCGGGCGATAATTTTTCAACGACTGTTTGACCCAGAACCACAACATCCGCGGAGGCGCGCACGTCATCGGCCGTTATACCTCTTCCGCGCTCCGGATACGAATCGTATATGTCTGCCATCAATTCGCTTCCTCCAAATATCGTCGGCCTGTAGGTCTCTCCCTCGTAACTGGCAGTCTCGCTTCCGAAAACAACCGGCATTATGTCCTCCGCGTGAGGCACGTTTTCTTTTCTTCCCAACGCCACAAGGTCGCGCTCTTTTAGAGACGCCGTAAGCGTGGCCAGAATATCTGTCGGTCCCTTCGGCTGGCGACCTGGGATGATGCCGATTGTCCGCGCGCCGATGCCTTCGATTTGCCCCAATATGAGATTCTTCGCGCCCTGCCCCAGAGAAACGACCATGATTATGGCCGTCACGCCGATGACAATGCCCAAAATGGTAAGCGCCGAGCGTGTTTTGTTGGTTTTCAGCCCTCCCAATGCAGTTTTTATGCCGTGTCCTATAGTCATGTTATTTGATGAACTTCTCCCCAATGCGGCGATTTCCGACTTTTACGTCGCTTTCAATTCTGCCATCGCGCAATTTGATAATCCGCTCGGCATACTCTGCCGTATATGCTTCGTGGGTTATCAATATAACCGTGTGTCCCATTTCATCATGAAGCTTTTGAATAATTCCCATTACAATCTCGCCGGATTTTGAGTCAAGGTTTCCAGTCGGCTCGTCGGCGAATATCACATCGGGATTGTTTACAAGCGCGCGGGCGATTGCCACTCTTTGCTTTTCACCTCCAGACAGCTGCGATGGCTCAAAGTCCAGCCGATGAGAAAGCCCGACTGACTCTATCGCTTTGCGCGCCATGCCATCCCAAAGTTCTTCCTTAACCGAAGAGTAAACCAGAGGAAGTTTTACATTTTCAAGCACCGCGGTTCTCGGCAATAAATTGAACGATTGGAAGACGAACCCCAGTTTTTCGTTCCGCACTTTCGCGACCTCCTCCTCCGAATACTCGCTTGCGTTTCTATCATTAAAAATATATTCGCCGCCAGTCGGAGGGTCCAAAAAACCCAAAATATGAAGAAGGGTTGATTTGCCGGAGCCGGATGGTCCCATAATGGCCGCAAACTCGCCCTTGTTGATTTTTAGATTTAGGCCGTTTAAAACGTGCGTCGCGACATCCTCGTCCTGGTACGATTTCTCCAGATTTCTCACTTCCATTAGAGGCATAAGGGTAGTTTAGTAGTTAGTAGTTTGTAGTTAGTAGATGTTAAACATTTTTTTCACTACTTACTACTTACTTTTTTCTACTAACTAGTCTTGACTTTGTCCCCTTCGGCCAACCCAGAAATAACTTCTACATCTCCGTTTGAGCCGCGCAGGCCGGTTTCAATTTTTACTTCGCGCGTCGCTTCGCCTTCAATAACAGTAACCGTCTTATCGGCTCCCTTCCCAACGATTGCGCGTCCCGGAATGTAAAGGACATTTTCACGCTTCGCTCCGGCGATATCCGTGTTTGCCGTCATTCCGGAACGAATACGCCGGTCGTCTTGCAAGAATTGGAGCGTTGTTTTATAGGTAGGCACGCCGTCAATAATAGTTTCAGCCGGGTCTATTTTCGTTACTGCCGCGGCAAACACGACATCACTGCTGTACGCGTCTAGAGTTACGCGCGCCTCGTCACCGAGCTTTATTTTCGCAATGTCGGCTTCCGCGACGCTGGCTTCAATTTGATATTTTGCGTCTGAAATGACGGAGGTAAGAACAGCTCCGGCGCTTGCTATCTCGCCTTGTTTTGCGTCTTGTCTTGTTACGATTCCGGCGATTGGAGAATAGAGAACGGTCTTGGCGAGCTGTGCTTTCAGGTTGAGAATGTTGGCTTCTGCCGAAGCCACCTCGGCCGCTTGAGCGTCAATTTCCTCCTTGCTTGCTCCGGCTTTCTTCAGTGCCAATTTAGAAACGGCAGTGCGCAATTTTTCTTGCGCGGCGACAATGCTGTCAAGCGAGGTTGATATATTTGTTCTTCCGGCAAGAACAGCCGCTTTGTAAGCGTCGATTGTGGTTTGAGTGGCCGCAGAACTTGCTTGAAGCGAATTGACCGCGAGCGCCACGTCATCAAGAAAATTCTGCACCGAAATTAGATTATTCTTTGCAATGGCGATGTACGGAGCAATATCCTCTGCTATGAGAGCGCCGGGAATATCGGAATTCCATTGCAGAAGAAGAGATTCCATCTTCACTCTTTCTGTTTCCAGCTTATTTTTGAGCGCGGAATCGCTTATCGAGAAATTAAATTGCGGAGAGTAGGAGCGCGGATTTGAAAAGAGCTGGTCTGCCTTATTCCGCATCGCGTCGTCTGAATTCACATAGCCGCTCTTCAAGCTGTTTGCGGCATCGTTCTTAGCGTTCTCAACATCAACTTCTGAAACAGCGAGGTCTTCCGGCCGCGCGCCCCTCTCCAACTCGGCAAGCTTTGCCTCTTGCGCCTTTGCGCCAGCTTCTGCCTGCGCGATTTGCGCCTCCAGTTCCGCGCTGTTTAAAGCGACAAGCGCCGCTCCCGCGCCTACTCTATCGCCCACGCCGTGAAATACTCCGGAAATCCTCCCGCTTTTTTCAAACGAGAGAGCTACCTCTTTTGCGGCTTTTACTGTGCCGGTAACGGAAACTAATTGGGACACCGTGCCGCGCTCAACCGTGAAATAATCGACGGGAGCTGGAACACTGGCGCGCGTTAAGTACCAATAGCCGCCGATTGCGGCGACAACAATGGCTCCTGTTACCCATGGCCAATTAGTGATGAAATTCCTCGTTTTTTCCATATGCCGTGAGTTTATAGTTTTTTCCGAGTAATATCAATGGCGGCGAATTATAACGGCGCTTCTTGAGCGCAATACCTATCTGATATACTCAATCAATGCTGGCCATCATCGCGTTTGCCGCATTTTTCACTACATTCCTTGGAGGATTGTTCGCTTTGCGGTTCAGCGACAGATTGCACCTGATATTAGGGTTCAGCGCAGGTTCGGTCATCGGCGTCGCTTTTTTTGGTTTACTACCCGAATCCATAGAGCTTGCCGGAGGAAGTTTCGGTGTGGCGACAATTACAAGCGCCGTGGCTCTTGGCTTTGTCGCGTACCTTTTTCTTGACAGAGTCATCACGCTGCACGCTCATACCGATGAAAATGGCCATGGCCAAAAGGGTGCCTTGGGAGTGAGCAGTCTTTCTATCCACAGCTTTTTGGACGGCATCGCGGTTGGATTAGCTTTTCAGGTTTCCGCCGCGGTCGGTGCAATCGTCGCCATAGCCGTCTTGACGCATAATTTCTCTGACGGCATAAATACAGTCGGCCTGATTTTGAGAAATGGCGGTACAAGACAGTCGGCGTTCAAATGGCTGGCGGCTGACGCGACGGCGCCAGTCGCGGGTATCCTCTCAAGCTTTTTCTTTTCCCTCCCTCAACAAACACTGGGCGTTGTCCTAGCCGTGTTCTGTGGATTTTTCTTGTACATAGGAGCCAGCGATCTCCTGCCGGAAAGCCATCACCGCCATCCGACGCTGTGGACGACGGCAATGACAGCGTTGGGCATAGCGGTTATATATGTTGCGACATCGCTCGCGGGCATTTAGTCCCGTTACGAATTCATACAGCGTATGTCTCTGAAAGAAAAAATTGAAAGATTTAAGTACCCCGTCAACGGTTTTCGCATTGCATGGAAGGAAGAGCCCAGCTTCAGGTTCCACATTATGTGGGCATTGCTGACGCTTATGTGCGCCTATCTGCTTAAAGTGTCCAAGATTGAATTTGTCATAATAATATCCATGATAGGTTTCGTTCTTGTCGCAGAGCTTTTCAACACTGCGCTGGAAGAGTTGTGCGATAAATTTCAGCCGACGCACGACCCGCACGTTGCAAAAATCAAGGACCTTGCTGCGGCCGCGGTTTCTGCCGCGGCTATAATCGCGGTAATCGTCGGCCTCGTTATCTTTATTCCGCGTGTTATCATTCTGATTACCGTATGAACTTTATCCAGGTTCTTGACCTGCAGATTGAGCAGGCACTCTACGCGGTGCGCGACGACTCGCTGGTTCAATTCTTTATTTGGATATCCGAGCTTGGCAATTTTTATACAATTACCGCTTTCACTCTTATTATTGCAATCGCTCTCGCGTATCGTAACCGGTTGTCATTGGCATCCGGTCTTTTCGCGAGTGTTTTCGGAAGTGCTATCTCCGCGTATGTCTTGAAGGAGATGGTTCAAAGGTCACGTCCGCCTGATCTCTTGCAGGCATACACGGCCTCAACCCTTTATTCGTTCCCCAGCATACACGCGACGCTCTCTGTTGCTTTCTATGTGTTTATATTGTGGCTGATTTACGGCACATTATCGCCAACGCGAAAATGCCTGACAGTTACCGCCGTAGCGACACTCATAATCGCCATTGGTTTCAGCAGGCTTTACCTGGGCGTTCACTACCCTAGCGATGTTCTCGCGGGATATCTGCTCGGAGGACTATTCGTATACCTTGGAATCAAAGTCGCGAAGTATTTGGAGCAAAAAACTACTTCTGTTTAGTTAGAATGGTTTTCAATAATGCCATGCGGACGGAGTGGCCGTAGCCGACTTGTTTGAAGTAAACTGCATGCGGCGAATCGTCCACCTCCGGCATTATTTCCCCGATTCGCGGAAGTGGATGAATGATAATCGCCCCCTTCTTCATTGAATCGGCAAGCTTGCGCGTGATTATGTACGTTCCCGCATTGGATTTGAACTCCTCGGGGCTCATCCACTCTTTTTGCATGCGCGTCTGATATATCACATCTGCGGTTTTCATCGCCGCCTGCATATCGTCAGTCTCGGTAAATGTAACACCATGTTTCTTTAAATATGATTTTATATCGTCTCTCATTTGCAGTGCCGGAGCGGAAACAAGGGTCAAATGAATGTCATTAAATTTTCCCAACAGATATGAAAGAGAGCGTGCGGCGCGATAATACTTCAGGTTTCCGACGATGGCGATGTTCACTCCGTCGGTGCGGCCGAGTTCACGCTGAATGGTATACAAGTCAAGCAAGGCCTGCGTCGGGTGCTGGCCGGTGCCGTCGCCTGCATTGATGACCGGAATGCTTGAAACTTTCGCCGCCCTTTCTGCAGCGCCTTCTTCAGGGTGCCGCAGTACGATAATGTCCGCGTAGTAATTCATTACGCGGATAGTGTCCTCCAGAGTCTCGCCTTTTGAAAATGAAGAGCTCTCCCGAGCGTTCTCTACCGTGAGCACGTTTCCGCCGAGCCGCATCATTGCGGATTCGAAACTAAATCTGGTTCGAGTGCTTGGCTCATAGTATAGCGAGGCCAGGATTTTTCCTTTTAATGAATCATCCGCTTTATTTTCTAATTTGGAAGCAAGCTCAAATAATTGGTCAAGAGAGCTTCTGGTGAACTGCTGTGTTTTGGTGACGTGATGCATATCGTTAAGTATCACGTATCAAGTAACAAGTATCAAGTGGGCCGGTTTGATACTTTGAAATTGTTACTTGTTTGAAACTTGGCACTTGAATATTGATACTTCCAACGACTCGTTGGTAACTACCCACCTGTAGAGAGATGGGCTTAACAGTGTTGCGAACACTACAGTGCCTAAGAGATGCATGAGGGTGAATGGAATTTGGCCTGTGAGAGCGACCACAAACGGCTGGCCCTGGAAAATCGGGCCGATGGTGAGGCCGGTTACAGCGTCATAAAAAATCGTTCCGACGACTCCGAAGCTCAAGAAATTTCTGACTGATGCTTCCCTATTTCTAAAATAAAGTTGAGAGCCAATGCCCAGCATTCCGTACGCAGTCGCCGTGACGGCAGTCCACACTCCCCAACCGGAAGTTACCGCGTCAAACAATACGATACCAAGAAAACCAAAGAGGAAACTGCCGAGCAATCCGAACCGCTTAGAAAACGGCATGATAGTAGCGAGCATCGGCTCAAAATTCGGCGGCCGAAATGGAATAAGGCGAAAAAGAAAAACCACTATCCATCCGAGGACGAATTTTAACCAGCCGGTTGTGAACTCCAGTTTCATAAACAGTGGATTATAAAACAAACATTCCGTCTTTGTAGATTACTTTGGTTGAACCGTCTTTTAAGTGCGCAGTTACCGTACGGTCTGTCGTAGAAACAACATCGGTGTGTACTGATGAGTCGTTGAAGCCGAGCCGTTTGGCTTCTGCATCCGTGAGTTTGGATACGTCGCCCGAATATGTATCTCGATAGCTCATACCAAGCGCTATATGGGAGTTGCCGTACGGGCCGCCCATGTTTTCATCAAACAAAGTTTCTGCCATGAATTTCGTGATGCGCGAGTGGCGCTTGTCGGTCAGTGAATACTCGCCGATTTTGTTCGCGCCTTTTGTCGCAATCATTTCTTTAAGAAGTTTCTCGTTCGTTTTGGCTTTGCTTTTCACGACGAGACCATCTTTGAACCATAGTTCTATCCCAGTAATTTTATTGCTGTAACGATAAAGCGGCTGATTGACGCGAATCCATCCGTTGGTTCCTCGCCAATCTGGAGAAGTAAATATCTCGAACGAAGGAATGTTGCGGCCCGAACCGGCGTGCCATGCTCGTTTCTCACCAAGCTTGTACCACATGTCCATGTCTTCCCCCACAGCGTGGAGTTTGTCGATTTTCGGAGAAAGCGCATTAAGGCGTGTGCGATATTTTTCAATATCTCGATATACCGATTTCCACTTTTCAATAGGGTTCTTTTCATCAAGAAAACACGCCTTGATTATCTGCTGCCAGTATTCCTTTTCGGAGAGACCTGCTTCCTTGGCCATCGCTGGTGTGCCATAGAGTGCAATCGTCCATGTAAACTTACCTTTCCATTCCTTCTGGTGCCGCAAATCAGCAAATGGCTTCAGCGCTTGTCCGCGCATCATTATCTTCTTTCCATCAATGCCTTTGAGAGCGTGCGGGTCCTTCTCGGCAAGAATAAAAACCGAATGGTCCATCTCTTCAATTACTCCTTTGAGGTATTTCGCGGGATAATGTTTGATTTGCGCGTCAGTCGCATGTTCATAGAAATAACGCGAGACAGAAATGTTGCGGCGCTTGTCGCCCTGTTCTTCGTCAGGACCGTAATTGGACATTACGTGACCGCCTGCATCCACGATTGTATTGCACACCTCAATAAAAAGCGGTTTTGCGGATTCAGACGCGGACACGCGAACTACTTCCCCCTTTTTAATTCCCTTTCCCCCGCCAAGCGCGAAATTCACCAGGACATCGGCATAATTTTTAAGAACCTTGTCGCTCGGTGTATACATGATGAGAGAATATAGGGTAAAGATTACATTGTCTAGGGCGTATATGCGCGTGATGCCTGCTCGTATTTGCATTCCACACTGGCTCCAACAACGGCAAGCGCTTCATAAGCTGCATAATAAATGAGTGCTTGTTCGTGCCCTATTCCTTAATCATCACGGCCGTGATGATTAAGGAATAGGAAGCGCGCCAGAGACAACGCCTGCCAATACGTGAATCAATCGTGGGGAAGTCCAAAAGCTTTCCGAAGATTTCTGTCGTTTTCAATTTCCTCCGCAACTATGTACAAAATACCTTTTCCGAGCGATAGATTGGTACGCAAAAACACAAATAATTCCTCACATTCATACGGATACACCCATACACTGTGTTGTATTTTTACAAAACCATTTCTCTTGAGAAGAATTCGCAATTTATCTCTTGCGTTTCGCCTTCGTTCCCAAATATCAAAAATAACGATGCGCCACTTACCATCCCATCGGGCTGGCACATTACGCGCACGATGCATCATTTCTAACGATTCCGCAAATTTCTTGCCTTTCGCTGTTGGGACGAATTGTCCGCCATTCTTTCGCACTCGCACTATGAGATGCTTATCCGCGAGACGCGTGAAAGCCTGACTAATACGCTGTTCGAGTTTCGGTTTCTTCTCTATATATTTCTTTACAAGCTCTAACAATTGGACCGCGTTCTGCGGCGCTGACGCGCCGTACAATGACTGCAAGACGACTTCTTGAATTTTCTCTCGCCTCACGCGTGCGCGTAATTTCACTCTACTTTCAATCGGTATTCCTATCATATCGCGTATTCCTTATTATACACGGCCGTGAATGTTATGGAACTGGCTCACGTGTTTTTTCTATTCCCTATTCAATTGTTTTTTCTAATTTTCTCTGAACGGCGTGTAGCAAACTTTCTTCGCCACAATTTCCTTCCTTCGCTCCTTGATGTCTATAGGGTATTCGCCTGTGAAGCACGACGTGGAAAATTGGTCTTCGGGTATTCCGGTCGCTTTTATCATTCCTTGGTAGGAAAGGAAATTGAGCGACGTGGCGCCAAGGTACTCTTTCATTTCGGGAATAGATTTATCGGATGCCAAAAGGTTCTTCTGTTTCGGCGTGTCAATGCCGTAGAAATCCGGAAACATTATAGGCGGAGAGGATACCAGAAAATGCACTTCCGTGGCTCCCGCTCCAAAAAGCATCTCAACAATTTTGCGCGAGGTAGTCCCGCGCACAATTGAATCATCCACTATTGCGACTCTCTTGCCTTTGATAGTTTCAATAATCGGAGAGAGCTTCGCTTTAACTCCTTGGTCGCGCAGGTGCTGTTCCGGTTCAATGAAAGTTCGGTGTATATATCTATTCTTCGTAATCCCCATTTCAAGCGGTATGCCGGATTCATTGGCATAGCCGATGGCTACGGGAATCGCGGTTTCAGGAACCGGAATAATGACGTCTGCTCGAAGCGGATATTCCTTGGCAAGCTGTACGCCGAAATTCCTTCTCACCGCGTAGACGGATTTCCCGAGCAAGTGACTGTCAGGCCGAGCGAAGTATACGAACTCAAATATGTCTAGCTTTGAATTTGGCGCGACTATTTGTTCACTGCGCAAACCTTTGGCGTCAACAACCACCATCTCACCCGGATTTACATCACGGACAAAATCCGCGCCCACTGTTTGGAAAGCGCATGTCTCGGAGGAAAAGACAAAACCGCCGTTAAGTTTCGCTATAGAGAGCGGACGGATTCCGCATTCGTCGCGAATCGCAATCAGTTTGTCTTTCGACATGAGCAGAATTGAAAACGCGCCTGTCATAAGCGGGTATGCTTTTTTTATCGCGTCTTCGAGCGTAGCTCCTTCATCAACAAGCACGGCTATCGCCTGCGCAATCATTCTAGAATCAGAAAGTTCTTTCGTTTCAATATTTTTATCGCGCAAGAATTTCTCCAGCAAAACAGTACTGGGGATGTTGCCGTTGTGCGCGAGGGCAATGCTCCAATCGCCGACAATCGTCGGTTGCGCGTGGTCAACGTGTGAACCTCCGGCCGTGGAATATCTGTTGTGGCCGATTGCGATATGACCGCTCAATTCTTTGATGTCGTCTTCGGAGAACACTTGAGACACAAGCCCCATCCCCTTATGCGACTCGATGTGTTTTCCGTCGGAGGACGCGATGCCGGAGCTTTCCTGACCTCTATGCTGTAAAGCGAATAGCCCGAAGAAAGAGATGCGCGCGACGTCCAACCCCTCCCCATAAACCCCAAAGACGCCACACTTTTCTCCAAGGTCTGACATAGTATTTACGAAAGTAGAAGTCTTATAGACATGGCAATACCACCGCAGTATACCCTAAAATAGGCAACAGGCATTAGGCAATAGGAAGTATTGAAAATCACCACTACTCTACCGACCAGACGTCTATAGCGGGCTCTTCGTACGGATGTACTCGTTTTATAGCCTTGATCACTTTTCCACTTAAGCTCTTATCGCATACAAATTCAATGCGCTCCTCTTCTACTTCCTCCAACTTCCCTACTTTGCCAATCGCAGGTTTTGCTCCGGCACCCGGCAAGAATCTCCCGACTCCCCTGCTTGAAAAACTGCAAAAAGAATACTTGCCGACTTTGCCGCCGCCGGCTTTCCCTATTGCCTCGCGCACCTTGTCGGCATGTGTCTCCGGAACGTATGTGACAATTTTTAAATGCGACATAGCCAGTTCCAATCTACTAATGTATCCCAATCTACAAATAGCTACTAATGACCACTTGGTTTTTTCACGCGTTTTTTTACTTCTAATTCCACCTCCGTCAATGACACTGACTTTTCTGCAAGAAGTACGAACAAGTGATAAAGAAGGTCTACGGTTTCTTCAACTAGGCGTTCTTTCGTTTGTTTTTGCGCGGCGTGGATAACCTCCATCGCTTCCTCGCTGACTTTGAGTGAGATTTTGTCCAAACCTGAACTGAATAACTTTGCGGTATACGAACCCTCCGGCATCTCTGATTTGCGTTTTGCAATCACCGCAAATAATTTTTGCATTTCATTTTCCGAGAATTTGTAGTCAAAACATGAAACAGTGCCTTTGTGGCACGTCGGTCCGTTCGGTTCTACACGCACAAGCAGAGTGTCGTTGTCACAGTCCAGTTTTATATCAACCACGCGCAAGACATTACCGCTTTCCTCGCCTTTTTTCCACAAACGTTTTTTTGTTCTGCTGTAAAACCAGACTTCCTTGTCCTCAAGGGTCTTCCTGAGTGCCTCCGCGTCCATGTATCCGAGCATCAATACCGTGCCGGTCGCACTGTCCTGCACGATTGCGGGAACAAGGCCGTTTACCTTTTTCCAATCTA
>CAYHST010000002.1:31778-34121 GCA_964359415.1 uncultured Candidatus Saccharibacteria bacterium
AGTATACCTTTTTCTGATAAAAATGCTTTTAATTGAGGGATTTTAATCTCGCCGGAGTGGAAAAGAGAGGCCGCGAGTACCGCATCTGCCTTGCCTTCTAAAATAGCATCAAAGAAATGCTCCATAGTGCCGGCGCCGCTTGAAGCGATAACCGGAATCGAAACTGACTCTGAAATTGCATTAAGAAGTTCAAGGTCATAACCGCTTTTTGTGCCGTCTTTATCAAGCGAATTCACAAGCAACTCGCCGGCACCGCGCTTTTCCATGTCTTTGCAAAATTCTATTGCGTCCGCGCCTGTCGCGTCGCGCCCGCCTCTTATAAATATTTCCCACTTGCCCGCGCTATTTTTCTTCGGGTCGACGGAAATGACAATGCATTGAGAGCCGTATGCTTCTGACGCTTCATTGATTAGTTCGGGATTTGTTATGGCGGCCGAACCGATTGAAACCTTGTCCGCGCCTGCGTTGAGCAGATTCTTAATATCGGCAATAGATTGAACTCCGCCTCCGACGGTAAATGGGATGTTTATATTTCTTGCGATGCGCGATGCCAGTTCGTACAAAGTCTTTCTATTCTCCACCGTGGCGTTTATGTCCAAGAATACCAGTTCATCAATTCCCTCGTCGCTATATTGTTTTCCCAATTCAACCGGGTCGCCAGCGTCTTTCAGATTTTTGAAATGAGTTCCCTTCACCACTCTTCCGTTTGCGATATCCATGCAGGCGATGACGCGCTTCGTTACGGCGCGCGCCGGTTTTATCGGATTTCCCGCATATAGAGGCGAAGGAATGCGCGCGACCGCTTCCGCAATGTCAATCGCCTTTTCATATACCGCTTTTCCTACTATCGCTCCGTACGCGCCCATCCCGCTTAATTTCTTGAGGTCATTTATCGTTGCAATTCCTCCGGCGACAATTACTCGGAACGGCTCCGCTAGAATTTTCTCTATGCTTTGATAATCTGGGCCGCTCAATGTCCCGTCGCCAGCGATATTCGTGTAAATAATCGTGGTCACTCCCACTTCAGACAATTTTGACAATAAATCCGCGGGAGATCCGGCGGATAAATCCTTCCATCCTTCCGTCGCAACCAATCCGTTCTTGGCGTCTACCGACACGACAATTCTATCCGGCCCGTATTCGCCGATTAATTCCCACACCAATCCTATATCTTTGACAGCCGAGGTGCTGATGATAACGCGGCGCGCTCCGCTCTCCAGATATGCCACTGCATCCGCTACGCTGCGAATTCCTCCGCCTACTTGAACAGGCACGGATACTCTCTTAATCAACTCCACAATCACTCCGGAGTTCATCGGCGCGCCTTTCCGCGCGCCGTCCAAATCAACAACATGGAGATATTTAGCCCCGGCGCTGACAAATGATTGCGCCATCGCCGCGGGGTCATCGCCGTACGTTGTTTGTTTGTCATACTCGCCTCTCAAGAGGCGTACGCACTTTCCTCCTATGATGTCTATGGCCGGAGCGATAAGCAGTTTTTTTGGAGTTTCTATTCCAAGCTCGCAAAAATTCCTAAGGATTTGAACGCCTAGCAAACCCGATTTTTCGGGGTGGAATTGAGTTCCATAGAAGTTATCTTTATTCACGACAGACGCGAAAGGGGCGTTTCCATACGTAGACGCCGCGATAGTGAAAGGTTTTAGCGATTCCGCGTAGTACGAGTTCGCGAAGTACGCGAACAAAGTATCGGGAACATCTTTGAATAATTTGTCGTACCTCGTTGCGGTAATTGTGTTCCATCCGATTTGCGGAATTTTCATGCCGGCATCTTGAAATTTGCGCACTCTGCCCGGAATAATTCCGAGGCATTTTGCGTCGTCTTCCTCGGATGATTCGAAAAGCAATTGCATTCCAAGGCAAATACCGAGGAACGGTTTCTTCACGTTGCGTATGACGTCAACGAGCCCAGCCGAGCGCAGAAATTCCATCGCAGGCTTCGCACGCCCTTGCCCGGGAAAAATAACTTTGTCGGCCGATAGAATTTCTTTCGCATCGCGCGTTATTACATATTCAAGCCCAAAACGCTCGAGTGCATTAGCAACCGAGGCAATATTCCCCGCGTTGTAGTCTATTATTGCAATCTTCACCCCGTTAGAGGCAGGTCGCGGTCGTGTAGTTTGCTGCAAAGCCATAGAGTTAGTGATTTAAGAGAAAATGTATATGTCATTCGATATTATTTTGCGCGACCGCGGCCTCTAACGGGGCTTATAACACACCCTTCGTTGTGGGAAGCTCTCCCTTCGCGCGGGGGTCGAGTGCAACAGCCATTTTCAAGGACTTAGCGAACGACTTGAAAATCGCTTCAATTTTGTGGTGTTCGTT
>CAYHST010000002.1:34221-39541 GCA_964359415.1 uncultured Candidatus Saccharibacteria bacterium
CCCAAAGCGATGCCAGCGTCCTCCACCGTGTGATGCTCGTCTATGTGCAGGTCGCCCTCGGCTTTCACCGTTATGTCTATGAGGGAATGCTTGGACAACTGTTCCAGCATGTGGTTAAAGAAATTTAATCCGGTGTCGATAGAAGATTGCCCTATGCCATCAAGATTGCATTGCACGAATATCCTCGTTTCTTTTGTCGCTCTTTCGACGGAGGCAACGCGGGGGAATGTTCCGTTTGATTCCATTCGGTACGAGCGGACGCCGATATTCTTGGCGAAATCAGCATCAGTCGCGCGGTCTCCGACCACAAATGATTTTTCATAATCAATCGGCGTTTCTTTCAGAAATTTTTTCACGAGTCCGATTTTCGGCTTGCGGCAAGCGCAATTATCCCCCGAGAAATGCGGGCAGACAAAAACTTCGGCAAAAGAGACTCCTTGTTCGCCGAGTAATTTCAACAGTTCTTTCTGCGGCGCTTCAAAATTCTCGGTCGGAAAAGAAGATGTTCCAAGCCCATCTTGATTTGAAATCATTACAAGCTCATACCCATCGCTTTGTATGCGCTTCAATCCTTCAACAACTCCCGGTAAAATTCTTAGTTTGCCCAGAGTATCAACCTGGCGCGTGACAGTCGGCTCAAAAATAATAGTTGCGTCGCGGTCGATAAATGCGACTTTCACGAGGGTTTTCTCTGCGGTTTTTCTCATACAAGTTTTCTAATGGCCTTTAATAATACATTGTTTTGCTCCGGCGTAGCTATTGAAATCCGCACACAGTTTTCCAGCAATTTCTTGTTCCCGAACTCTCTGATAATGAGCGCGGACTCACCGGCGAGTTTTTTTGCGATTGTTGAGGCGGCCGGATATTTCACGAGAAGGAAATTGGCATCACTTGGATACACGGTGAATTGCATTTCCTGCAGGCGCTTCGCCATCCGCTCGCGCTCCTTGAGAATGATATTTCGGAATTCCGCTATTTTGTCTTTCTCACCCAAAGCACTGATAGCAAGCGCGGATGAGATGCGGTTTACATTATAGGGGGCCTTGATTTTATCCAGATACTGAATAACCCTGCTGTCCGCAATACAATAGCCGACGCGTATCCCAGCTAGCCCCCATATTTTGGAAAATGTCCGCAGGACAACCAGATTCTCAAATTCAGAGATTTTCTTCGCGAGCGAAGGTTTTGTGGCAAATTCTATGTATGCCTCATCAACAACCACGATTCCTTTGAACTTCTTGCATAACAGTTCGATATCCTCCTCGCGTAGCAAATTACCCGTTGGATTATTTGGCGAACAGCAGAAAATGATTTTTGCAGAGGATGATATGGCCTCAAGCACTGACGGAATATCAATTTGGAATTCGTTATTCAGGCTACACGTTCTCACACGAACTCCCGCGGTGTCCGCGGCTACTTTATACACACCATAAGTTGGCTCTAATACTATCACTGATTCACTTGGTTCCACGAATATGCGTATCAGCAAGTCAATAATTTCATCTGAACCATTCCCGGCGAAGATATTCTTGTCGTTTATACCGAGGTATTTTCCAAGAGCGGCACGGAGTTTTCTGCTGTATGGGTCGGGATAGCGGTTCAATTCTGGAAATCCATCGAGTGCTACTGTGCTTCCTAGCGCGTTTTCATTCGCGTCAAAAAACACGCCCGATTGGTATAGCATTCGCGCCGAAGTATATGATTTCAGGGCTTTGATATTTTTTCGCACCAGTTTGTCTATCATAGTAAATCGGTTACTTTGTAAACCCCGTTAGAAACCCTCACGGGGCGTTGACCACGTGTTCGATAACTTCTTGACGTTCCCCGCGGCAGGCCGCTGGTATTCTGTTTCTAACGGGGTAAATCGGATTGATACGGCATTTTTGTGGGCATCCAGGCCTTCTCGCTCTGCCAATACCTCTACAGTGTTGCGCAAATTGCGAATTCCCCGTTCGCTGACTTTTTGAACCTGTATTTTCTTTCCGAAAGATTCGGCAGAAAGCGCGGAGAACATTTTCGCGTAACCAGAAGTCGGGAGAGTGTGATTAGCTCCGGTCGCGTAGTCACCAAGCGGCTCCGACGCGTACGGGCCTAAAAATATCGAGCCGGCGTTATTGATTGCTTTGAGCGCTTTCTTCTCGTCCTTAAGAACAATTTCAAGGTGTTCCGGAGCATACTCGTTGATGAATGCAATTGCCGTCCCGAATGAATCCGCGACAACAGCAAAGCTTTTCTTGAGCGATTGCTCTATGATTGACCTGCGCTTTAATGTCGGCAATTGTTTCCCGATTTCTTTCCGCACATCTTTTGCGAACGATTTGGAATAAGTGATAAGTATCGCCTGCGAATCTTCGCCGTGTTCCAGTTGCGACAACATATCTGCCGCGACCCACGCTGGATTCGCGGTTGAGTCCGCAAATACCAGAACTTCGGACGGACCTGCCGGCATGTCTATATCAACCTCTCCATACACGAGAAGTTTTGCGGTCGTTACGTACTGATTGCCCGGCCCAAATATTTTAGAAACCTTGGGAATCGTTTTCGTGCCATAGGCCATTCCCGCTATTGCCTGCGCGCCTCCGACTTTATATATCTGCGATATACCGCACAAATCTGCCGCCACTAAAACAGCGCTCGGGACTTCGCCGTTTGAATTTGGCGGGACGCAAAGAATGATTTCTTTGCATCCGGCCACGCGCGCCGGAACCACAAGCATCAATACCGTACTGGGATAGGCCGCTTTCCCGCCTGGAATATAGAGGCCGACGCGTTCGATAGGCCGGAACTCCCGCCATACGGAAACTCCTCTTTCGGTTAGAATTGCGGGTTCATTCTTCTTGAGCGATTTTGTGTGGAATTTCTCAATGTTTCTTTTTGCCCGCTTTAGCGCGCGAACTACATCGGCGG
The DNA here is from genome assembly GCA_964359415.1 of uncultured Candidatus Saccharibacteria bacterium. GTDB lineage: Bacteria > Patescibacteriota > Minisyncoccia > Phycocordibacterales > UBA2100 > UBA10103. Next base: position 37,129 of record CAYHST010000002.1, read on the forward strand.
ATTCATTCTTATACGCATCTCTGATTTCGCTCCTTGAAACAAGAAGTGTTTTCAAGTCCGCGCCGTCAAACTGCCTAGTAAGCTCAAATAATGCTTTGTCGCCTCCGCGCCGGACTTTCGCAATAATTGCGCGCACGGACGCTTCAACGCCCGCAGACTTTTTCTGCGCGCGGCGCACCGCGCTAAGTGAGCGTAACAAGGTCTTTTTAGTTGTAATTATGGTGCGCATATAGTTAGCGTAAATTTATAAGCGACAAAAATCGGTCTTTTGCCACTTTGCTTTTCGGACTCTCAACTAGCACCGCCTGCGACTCCATAATGACGAAAAGCGGGACGAGGTCGTGCGCCTTGAGCGTTGAGCCGGTCTGCACCAAATCGCAGATAGCATCGGCCAGGTCCAATTCCGGAGCGATTTCCGTAGAGCCGGAAATCGCAACTATACTTGCTTCAACTCCTTGTTTCGCGAGATATTTAGCAAGCAATTTTGGATACGAAGTGGCTATTCTCTTTCCCTCAAGATCCTCCGGCGTCTTTATCCTGGAGTCGCTTGGAATCGCGATTACAAGCTTGCATCGCCCGAAATCGAGCTTCTTGATGACTGGCAATTCGATTCCTTTTTCAGCTAGAACGTTTTCTCCAACTATTCCGAAATCGGCCACGCCGCTGCGCACGTATTCCGGTATGTCGTCATCGCGCAATAAAAGAAGGTCAATGTCGGAATTCTTGCATGGAAGTATCAGAGACCTCTCATTTGGCGGGAAGATTAACCCGCGCGCGGAAAGAAAATCCATGCTTGCTTTGTGCAAGCGGCCGCTTTTTTGTATCGCGATTCTCTGCCGCTCGGGTTCGTAGATTATGTGCATCATAGGAATTAGTGCGTAGTTTGTAGAACGTAGTACGTAGTTAAGAATTCGAAGTTCTTTTGAGGGCGAGGCGGTAACCGCCGGCGCCATGATGGAGCCAATGCGCTACGCGCGTTACCGTTGCGGTGGAAGTTCTAACTTCTTTTGCTATTTCGGCATACGGCTTCGGTTTGGCTGCAGAGAGCATTTGAGCAATTCTGAATCGTGCCGACATTTCCTCTACTTCCTTAATGGTGCAGATGTCGCGGAAAAAGCTCTCGCATTCCTTCGCGTTTTTGAGCGATAAAATCGCCCTAAAAAGCGCCCGCGCTTCCTTTGTATTGAATATATCCTTTTCCATATGATTTACGATTTAGTAAAATCGCCTACTGGGTTAAAATCACGCTTGGCGCAATGCTAACGTATTAGCGTGTTAGCATGATATACGACTGCTCTTTGGATGTCAAGGCCTTGTAGCCACTTCTGTAGCCCGTCCATATATGACGCTAGCCGATGCGGCCGCATCGGCTAGCGTCATATCACTGCTTCAGCTGAGACACCCATTGTTTGTTATTCCACTTCACATTTCTTCAAAACATCGCATGTCTCATGTCATGCTCTGGCACTCTATTTCCTATATCATAACAACGATTCGTGAGCCGATGTCCGGGATTGAACCGGAGACCTCGTTCTTACCAAGAACGTGCTCTACCAACTGAGCTACATCGGCTTGGCGCTAGGGATATTAGCACATCGCTCGATGTGTACGAATTGCGCCTCGATGGCTCTTTACTTCCCTGCCAGCTTGCTTTTTATCTCCTCCACATCACTCGCCATCTTTCTTATGATTCCACGCACATCGTCAAGCTCTTCCTTTTCTGTTTCAATTTCAAACTCGGTTTTTTCAGCCAGCTTTTTCTCGCGCTTCAAGCCGGCTATGATGATATTGTCGCCAATAAAGAATGAGACAAAAAGTCCGGTGGGCAGAAGGAGAGCCGAGCCAATGACAAGAGAGATTAGTCCGTCCCAAATATTGCCGAAATCAGTTGTGGAAACAACATCTGCCTGGCTCAGAAAATACAGCGAAACATAATCGGCGGTGTGCCAGACCCCTCTCCAGAACAGTACGACACCGATTCCGCCGATGATAGCATAAGTAATCGGATAATGGCTTAAATTCCCTCGTATCCGGTCCTCCATGCGGTCAAAAAACTTTATCAGCGGTTCAATCATGCGACTCATTGTATCACATATTAGATAAGACCTTGCGCGGTCGACCGGATTTGAACCGGCGATCTTCCCCGTGACAGGGGGATGTGTTAACCAGGCTACACCACGACCGCAACTGGCACAGAATACCTCACTATCGGGCTTTTCTCAATAAGAAAAGGAATCCATGAATTCCCGAGGAGACACCTTGCACATGCCAAGGAGTCACCTCGAGAATCCTTCGTAGCCCCATGATTTATCTTGGGGCGAAGTTTTATGCCCTACTGCGCTAAAGCTACGAAGGGCTACTTCGCGATGGATGTACTCTGCACATCGTGTATGTGGTAGTGCGGCGCACTTCG
>CAYHST010000003.1:0-30154 GCA_964359415.1 uncultured Candidatus Saccharibacteria bacterium
GTTTTTCAAGGAACGAAGACCAAACCGCCTTCAACGTATCAGGGGGGGGGAATTTATCAAGTGACAACGCATCACCCGCGGATTAACACAAAAAGAAAATACTCAAGGTGAGACCTTAAAACCCGCCAAGGTCTCACCTTAAATGCACGGCGAGTGGGTTTGTAAAGCCCTGCCTCCTGTAGTAATGTGCGGACTATGAGACTAGTCAACACAGACAAAGCACCCAAGGCAATAGGGCCATATTCGCAGGCGGTTGTGGCTGGTGACCTCGTTTTCTGCTCCGGGCAGATTGCGCTTGAACCTTCGGGCGCAATGGTTGAAGGTGGAATTAAAGAGCAAACCGAGCAAATATTTAAGAATCTTGGAGAAGTTCTTCGCGCCGCGGGAGTGGGCTTTGATTCGGTCGCGAGCGTCAACGTATATCTTCGAGACATGAATGATTTTAAAGAAATGAATGAAGTGTACGCAAGGGTCTTCGGCGAGCATAAACCGGCGCGTGCCACAATCGGAGTGTCAGCTTTGCCGAAGGGCGCGGTGATTGAAATTAGTTGTATCGCCCATAAATCCAATCAATAAATATGACGCAAGCATTTAACGTAAAAATGGTAGAAGAAGCGCGCGAGCATTTGCGCGGAGTGGTCAGCGAAACGCCACTCCAATACCACGCGGGATTGTCGCATCATTTCGGCGCAAAGGTCTATTTGAAGCGCGAGGATTTACAGGTTGTGCGCTCGTACAAATTGCGCGGTGCGTACAACAGAATGCGCTTGCTTACTTCTGCCGAAAAAAAGAAAGGCATCGTGTGCGCGAGCGCTGGCAATCACGCGCAGGGAGTCGCTTTCAGCTGTAAAGCACTGAAAACAAACGGCGTTATTTACATGCCGCAAAATACCCCCAAACAAAAGATTGACCGAGTGCGTGCGCTTGGCGGTTCATTCGTAAGCATTGAACTTTTTGGAGATTCCTTTGACGAGGCGTCCGCCGAGGCGGAAAAAATCAGCAAAGAAAAGAAAATCGTCTTTATTCATCCTTTTAACGACCCGTTCGTTATCGCGGGGCAGGGAACAGTCGGCGCGGAAATACTAGAGCAGTTATCCGCCGAAGGCGGAGAGAAAATTGATTTGGTCGTTGTGCCGATAGGAGGAGGCGGATTGTGCGCCGGACTCGGTTCGTATATGAAATGGAAAAGCCCCGCAACGAAAATAATCGGAGCGGAGCCGGCGGGCGCTCCCGCGATGGAGCAGGCGCTCAAAGCGGGAAAGGTTGTAACTTTGGAAAAGCTAGACACGTTTGTTGACGGCGCGGCGGTGCGAACGGTTGGCAATCTCACGTTCAAGCTCTGCAAAGAAGTTTTGGAAAAGTTAATTCTTGTTCCGGAAGGCAAGGTTTGCGAAACGATGATTTCGCTCTACCAGCGCGACGGCATAGTCGTGGAACCGGCAGGCGCTCTTTCTATCGCCGCGCTCGAACAGCTTAAAGAAGAGTTATCAGCCGGAGGCGGAAAAGGAAAAACAGTCGTGTGCATTTTGAGCGGCGGGAACAACGACATCAGCCGCTACCCGGAGATAATTGAGCGCAGTCTCGTGCATCAAGGCCTCAAGCACTACTTCATAATCAATTTCTCTCAGCGACCTGGAGCCCTGCGGAGGTATTTGAACGAAGCCCTTGGACCAACCGATGACATAACGCTCTTTGAGTACACAAAGAAAAATAACCGCGAGAACGGCCCCGCGCTCGTCGGCATCGAGCTTGCCCGCAAGGAAGACCTCAAACCTCTGTTGAAGCGCATGGACGCGATAGGAATGTCGTATGAACTACTCAAGACCGACAGCCCTGTCTTCAAGTTCATTATTTAACCAAGACCTTGTGCGCGAGCGAGCGGGACTCCATAATGCTTTTTCGGGCTTGTCCGAAGGGGAATTATGTCAACACTCACAATCAAAAATCTCCATGTACGGCTTGGCAAGAAGCCGATTTTGAACGGCATTAATTTGACCGTGAAAAAGGGGGAAACACACGTAATTATGGGGCCGAACGGCTCCGGCAAATCAACGCTCGGAAACACACTGCTCGCGAGTCCGCAGCTCAAGATTTCCCACGGAACAATCACATTCGGCAAGCACGCACTTTCCAAAATGAAAACCGACGAAATCGCGCGAGCCGGCGTTTTGCTCGCGTTCCAAAATCCTCAAACGGTATCCGGAGTTTCCGTGACAAATCTTCTGACTGCGGCCGCCCGCAATTTCACTTGGGAGAAAAAAGATTTCAAAATGGCGAACTTTAGGGAGGATATAAAAGACACCGCTAACACCCTCAAAATCTCAAAGGACTTTCTTTCGCGCTCGCTGAACGAAGGTTTTTCCGGAGGCGAGAAAAAGAAAATGGAGATTCTACAGCTTTCGCTCTTGCCCGCGCGGTTCATTGTCATCGATGAAATCGATTCCGGTCTCGACATAGACGCGCTCAAGCTTGTCGCCAAAGAAATTATGCGGCTCCGCGCGCGCGGAGTGAGCCTCCTCATCATCACGCACTACAACCGTATTTTGCGGTGGATAAAGCCGGACAAGGTTCACATCATGCACAAGGGAAGAATTGTTAAATCGGGTACGAGCAAACTCGCGACGGTAATAGAAAAGAAAGGTTATGGTGAATACGTTAAATGATATGAGCCCCGTTAGAGACCGCGGTCGCACAAAACAAAATCAAATTTTCTACCAATCTCTTTTACGACACTAATCCTATGTCTTCACAGCAAAATACACGAACGCGACCTGCCCCGTTAGAAGCTCGCGCGAAAACTATCGTCAAGAAACAAAAACCAGGTCATCGGCTTCTAACGGGGCCTGTCTCTAACGGGGTGGACAAACACACATCAGCTGTCATAGAAAAAGATAAAGAAATTTCCGCGGCTCTAACCGACAGATATCTTTTCCGCACCGAGAGGGGATTATCGAGGGAGATTATAGAACAAATCTCTGAATCTAAGAACGAGCCTGCGTGGATGCGGGAATTCCGCTTGAAATCCTACGAACAATTCCTGAAAATACCCTTGCCCACATGGGGGCCCGATTTAAGCAAGTTGGATTTCGATAGCATCAGATATTACCAAAAAACCGAGGAGGGAAAATACAAAAGCTGGAAAGACGTGCCGGCGGATATAAAAAATACGTTTGAAAAAATCGGGGTCCCGCAGGCGGAGAGGGAATTTCTTGCCGGCGTCATCGGACAGTATGAATCCGAGGGCTTCTATCAAAAGTTGCGCCCGAAATGGGAAAACAAAGGCGTGATTTTTTGCGATACCGACACCGCGGTTCAAAAATATCCGGAGCTGGTGAAAGAATATTTTATGACGAAATGCGTCAAGGCCGAGGAACACAAACTTGCCGCTCTCCACGGGGCTGTATGGTCTGGCGGAAGTTTTTTGTATGTCCCGAAGGGTGTCTCCGTGGATATGCCGCTCCAAACCTACTTCCGCATGAACGCGCGCGCGTCCGGCCAATTCGAGCACACTCTTATCATCGTGGACGAAGGCGCCTCGGTGCATTACATAGAAGGGTGTACAGCGCCGATATACAACACAGCCTCGCTTCATGCCGCGGTGGTGGAAATCTTCGTCAAAAAAGGGGCGCGATGCAGATACACGACTATACAAAATTGGAGCAAAGATGTTTACAACCTGAATACGAAACGCTCAATCGTGGAAGAGAACGGGATTCAGGAATGGGTGGGAGGGAGCTTGGGAAGCAAAACGACGATGCTCTATCCTTGCTCCATTCTCCAGGGCCGCGGCGCGCGCGCCGAGCACTTGAATATCGCCGTCGCTGGCCCCGGCCAGCACAAGGATACTGGCGCAAAAGTCATTCACTGCGCCCCAAATACCACATCAAACATCGTCTCCAAAAGCATCAGTTTCGGCGGAGGAATTTCCACTTATCGCGGGCTGCTCAAAATCCTGAAGGGTGCGAAAGGTGCCGTCTCGCATGTGCAGTGCGACGCGCTCATGCCCGACAATATTTCGCAATCCAACACGGTGCCGAACATTGTCGTGGACGAAGATGATGTCACTATCGGACATGAGGCGAAGGTAGGGCGGATTTCCGCGGACCAAGTCTTTTATCTGATGAGCCGAGGATTGAGCGAGCAAGAGGCAGTCAATTTGGTGGTGCAGGGATTTATAGAGCCTGTCGTCAAAACGCTCCCGCTCGAATACGCCGTGGAACTAAACCGCCTCATTCAGCTCGAAATGGAGGGCTCTTTAGGCTAACACCATGACGAAGACCGTTGAGGTTCGAGTAAAAGCCGGGGAAATGAAAACCGTTCCCATTCTGTGGTTCGGGGAAGAGAACCAAAATTTGCTGGTACGCGTGATATTGGATAAGCCGGGCTCGTCGGCCAAAGTTCTGTGCGTGTTTTACGGGAAGCACAACGCGTTTCATCTGGAAACGGAAGTAATTCACAGAGCGCCCGACACATTTTCGCGAACGCTGGCGCGCGGCGTACTCGATGGCGACGCGAGCGCCAATTACGAGGGGCGAGTCGTCATCGAAAAAGGAGCGAAAAATTCCGACGCGGATTTGAGCGAGCGCGTCATACTTCTCTCCCCGCGCGCGCGAGCAAAAGCGATTCCTCGGCTTGAAGTCTTGGAAAACGAAGTGAAAGCAGGTCACGGCGCCACTGTGGGCAAAATCGATGAAGACCAATTGTTCTACCTTGCGTCGCGCGGTCTAGCGAGAGAAGATGCGAAGAAGCTCATCGTGCGCGGGTTTCTCGGCGCTCTCGTCGGCGAGTTTCCCGCGGAGGAGGCGGAAAAAATTAATGCTGAACTTGAAAAAATATGAGCCCCGTTAGAGGCCGCGGTCGCGCAAAATAATATCGAATGTCTTACAATCATCATTACGTTACTGACCTTATGCCCCTACAGAAAAATACACGACCGCGACCTGCCCCGTTAGAAGCTCGCGCGAGAACTAGTGTCAAAAAACAAGAATCGGATTCTCGGCTTCTAACGGGGCCTGCCCCTAACGGGGTGAACATTAAAACCTTACGAGCGAGATTCCCGATATTCCAGAAGCGAGGCGCGAAGCCGTTGGCATATTTTGATAATGCCGCGACGACGCAAAAACCGCTTGCAGTGCTTGATGCTATGGACGAGTTCTACCGTACTAAAAATGCGCCGGTTCACCGCGGTGTCTATGCTCTCGCGGAAGCCGCGACTGCAGAGTATGAAAGCGTCCGCGACCACGTGAAAGATTTTATTAATGCAAAACATCGGGAAGAAATTATTTTTACTTCGGGTACTACCGCGAGCATCAATATAGTTGTCTCCGGATTAGCCGAGGCCTTTTTGCGCCGTGGAGACCACGTTCTTGTATCCCTAATGGAGCACCACGCGATGATTGTGCCATGGCAGGCAGCGGCTCTCCGGAAGAAATTCAGAATTGATTTTACCCCGCTTACTGCTGAAGGAAGAATAGATATTAATACTTACAAGAAATTATTGCTGAAGCACAAACCGAAGTTTGTCGGTGTTACGCATGTTTCAAACGTTCTCGGTACGGAGAATCCCGTGCGGGAAATGGTTTTCTTGGCGCACAAGGCCGGTGCACAGGTCTTGGTTGATGCGGCGCAAAGTATCGCGCATATGCCTGTTGATGTGCAAGCGCTCGGGTGCGATTTTTTGGCTTTCTCTGGGCATAAAATGTATGGTCCGACAGGAATCGGCGTCCTCTATGGCAAAAAAGAACTGTTGGAAAAATTACCTCCTCGCACATTCGGGGGCCACATGATAGAGCAAGTTACGCGTACAAAGACGACCTACGCGCCACTGCCCGAGAAATTTGAAGGCGGGACGCCTCCCGTTGCCGAGGTGATTGGATTGGGCGCCGCGATTCTGTTTTTACAGAAAACCGGATTGAAGAATATTCAAAAGGGAGAAAACAGACTGGCCGCGTACGCGCTCCGCGCGCTCAAAGGCGTTTCCGGCCTCACGCTCTTCGGCCCGTTCTCTGCGAAGGCACGGGCACCGATATTCAGCTTCACGATAGCGGGCGTTCATCCGCACGATATTGCGACCCTGCTTGATAGGGAGGGGATTGCCGTTCGCGCAGGACACCACTGCGCGCAGATTTTGCACGAGAGCCTTTCGCTTGATGCATCGGTAAGAGCGAGTCTCTGCTTCTATAATACCGTCCAAGAGATAGACCGTTTGGTAAACGCGCTGTCCGCCGTACAGAAAAAAATATATGGATAAGAATGACATTTACCGCGAGGAGATTTTGGAGTATTACCGGCATCCGCAGAATTACGGCGTCATGAAGCACCCGACTTTCGAAGCGGAAGCGATAAATCCGCTTTGTGGCGACAAAATCCGTCTGCAGTTGAAAGTGAACAAGAAAGGCATCGTGGAGCAGGTCCGCTTCAGCGGCTCCGGCTGTGCGCTTTCTATCGCATCAAGCTCCATGTTTACGGAATGGATGGTTGGGAAGTCAGTGAGAAAATTGAGAACGGTTGGACCGGCTGAAATCCAGAAATTGATGAGAGCCAAAATCGGCCCAGCTAGATTGCCATGTATGCTTCTTTCGCACGTCGCTCTTCAGAAGATGTTTCCTGGGGATGAAAGAAATGATTGAAAGGGTTTACAAAGTCATGTACATAGAACATAGACTGAAGAATGATATATTTCAGGCATGACTGAAACTTTCGGCCGATTGGCAAATGATGTAACTCTGAAGACGCTGGAAAAGCCTGGTCGTACAGGCCTTTTTATCCTCGAAAAAGCGTTTCGCGGTTGGGAAGACCATGCTTTAATGGCGGCCGTTAATGCTAAGTTGCTTGATATCACGGCAGGAGTCGTCGACTGGCGGGCGGAAAAGGATGGTGTAGCAAAGAATTTCTCTTCCGCACGCAGGTTCATACTTGAGCAGGGTTCTTCATTAGGACCTGTACATGGCCTCGAAAATTTTATTGTAAATGAAACACAAAAAGTTGCAGAGCGTGTTGCCACAGAACTTGCCCTCCGAAAAAAGGGTGAGCCAGTAACTGACGAAGCACTGATAGGTCCGTTGCAACAAATTGATAATTATTTTCTGTCTCAGATACTCGCATGGACACGCGACTCGCGGCGGGTAATCTCACTCGATCGGGAAAGCGTTCTGTTGCATGCGCAAAATACGTATGATGATTTCACCTGGAACGACATACTAATGCCATTCCAATCATTTATGATTGAACTTCAAGGCGTAGCTCTAACAATCACCGGGTCTGGTGGCCAAAAAATGGCGATTAGCGGCATACTTGTAACACACATTAATAATGTCGAACCACAACTTTCAGGAGAGGACTCATTTGAATGCAGAGTTTTTGTTTCGGATTTATCGGAACGAGAACCAGGTGTGCAGCCATTGTTTACATCGTTGATGCGAAAGCATGCCGAGCAAATCGTAGCCGGGAATCCTGAGAATATTAACGAATACATTGATGAAGAGAAAGATAGATTTGAAGGTACAAAGAAATATTATCCGCCGACTGGTTTCGCTTTTCAGGTTAACTTATCTGACCCTATTACAAGTGAATCTCTGCACGACCAAACAAATATTGTACAAAAGATTATCGCCGGAACATGCCTATATCTAGCGCACACGCCAGGAAAAGAAATGGGTACAGAAGACATTCGCGGAGAAACGTGGCACAGAGTGATCGGAATCCAAAAAAAGATACCGAAGAAAATTACGCCACAGAATTTGATTCACGACGAAGCGCAGATTCTTACTATTAAAAATGTTCATGAGTTTGATCCAAGGATTGGTAAAGTTAGATATACCGATCAAACGGGAAGAAACGTCGAGGTACATGCGAGGCGAGCTCACTTGCGACGGAAACCGAGAACACCCATCGATACCGAGAAAACAGTGAAGGTCAGTTCAACATGGATTCACCGGGAACAACTTCCAAGAGACGCTCTTCCTGCGGGAGCGATAACAATTCTTCGATCATCCCTAAACTCGAACTGAGTCCTCGGGGGTCAGTGTGTAATTGCGAAATATGAAAAAGAAGAACACGAGGCCAGCGAAAAAAACCACCAAACAAATCATTGCGGCGGTTGAGGCCGTTTTGAAAGAATTTGAGCCAATGTTCACGGAGCATGGGGGAGGCGCGGAGCTTGTTGCCGTGGAATCCGATTCGGTGCTGTTGCGCCTCGTAGGAAATTGCCAAGGGTGCGGGATGGCCGGAGTCCATTTCGGCGTTGACATGGAGCAAAAGATAAAAAAGAGTTTGCCGCAAATAAAGGAAATCACATATACGTATTAGAGGTTTCGACATTCTAACATTTTGCAAAATGTTAGAATGTTGCAAAAAGAGTTAAATGGTCGGGAAAAGAGAAATGCCGGGGGAGGGATATATATTCTAGTGTCTTGCCTGTCCTTCTCTGATAGGTAAAACACTGGAATAAGAAAACTGGAGGATATCAGAAAAAAAGAAGTCATATTAATTAGGCATGTTTTCCCTAATTCAAACGTTTTGCAAAACGTTTGAATTAGGAAAGAAAGAAGTTGGGGTTAGTGATAAAATGCCAGAAATCGTATGAAAACATGGATACTAATTTTTATTTTGGCCATTTTCGCCGGCGGTGCTTTGGCTTGGTGGCAATTTGGCAGCGAAATACCCACGCGAATATCTACCATTGAGCCGCAAACTCTTCCGGAAACCCAGTCACCAATTGTCGGCAATGATAGGGACGCGCATGGCTGTATCGGCTCCGCCGGTTACTCATGGTGCGAAGCCAAACAGAAGTGCTTGAGGATTTGGGAGGAGAAGTGCGAGACCGTATCTCAAAACCAAGACCAAACATTCGGAGCGAACAATAATCCAACGACAACTGTTTCTCCCGCGCCTGTAAAACCGGATGTAATACCCGCGCCAGCGAAAACTCCAGAACCAGTGAAAGTTCCCGCGCCCGCGAAGATTCCCGAGCCTGCCAAGGTAAATATTACAACCGCGCCGACGCAGTACCCCGGCTGTTTTCAAATGGACGCTTCGCGAAATAATCTTTCTGAACAGCGCGTTAATATTGTTTTCGTGGGAGTAAATTATCCGTCCGTGAATGATTTCACGGAAGCTGTAAAACTCGCGGCGGATGTCGGCGCGGAAAAAGACGGATTTTTCTCGGTTGAACCATTCCGGTCAAACCGAAATAAATTCAATATCTTTTACGTGACGAATATCATGTCAATACCGGAGGAATCAGCGACTGTCCCGATTTCCTCTGAAACTGATGCCACGCTCGGCAGGAGTATTGCCACCTGCAATTTCAGCAATCGGTTCGGTTTTATTCTTGTTAATACATCGAAGAATTTGAATTTCCCAAATATCAGCGGATTGTCGGGCAGCAGCAATATGGCACTGCCGGAGCATGGCTCAATTTCTATTTTTAAATATCCGCCGCAGGATAACAATGCCATACTGCGGGCCCAGAGACTTTTGGTTCATGAAGGCGGGGGGCATAACATCGGGAGTCTTTTTGATGAATACGTAATAGCAACATGGTTGCCTGACCCAACAGAAAGAAACGAGACATACCCGACATTTAAAAACCAATGCTATGTCGTCAATCCGAGCGCGATTTCCTGCCAGTTGAATTCTGGATATTATTCATGCAATTTGGGGACGAATCCTGCGGCAGAAAGCGATTGCTTGCTTAATGCCTCGTGGCGCGACTTGATTGGCAACGGATGCGGACAAGATGGCGTTGTTGATTGCACAGGCAGTGATGCCAATTATCGCAAAGAAGTACGCTGTTGGACCAACAAATGCTCGGTGAATTCTTTCGGTTCGGTCAGCAACGACAGCATAATGTCGGCTCAAAACAGCTTTGTGATGGCGGACGAGTTTACGCGCGAACCTTTTTTCGGAGCGCAAGACGAACGGCTCATTTGCCGCCGGATTAAAGACTTGGCCGGTTCTGCGGGAGGAATTTGCAATTCACTTTGCCTTTCCGGATGTCCAAACGGCCAATATTGCGGCGCGGGAACATGCCGCTCGCGGTAGCGGGTATTCGCGTGGGATTGTCGGAAAGCGTTAATATGAGCGCGGAGTTCTATGCTAGTGTTTTGCCCACCAGAGGTCGGCAGGCAAAACACTGGAATAAGGAAAACGTGGAAAAGCGTTTGCGTTGCGGATTTGAGTGATAAAATAGTGCTATTAGAAGTTCATAGCGGTCAGTTCCGCAAAATCGTATGAAAAACATATTGTGGCCGGGGTTTTTGGCGGGAATTGTTTTGGCGAGAACAGCCAAATAGCTTCCAACGAGAAAAACATCCGCAGCTGATACAATCTTGATGACGCAAAAGATAATTTATTCCGTTGTCGCCGCCGCCTTTGTAATACTTACGATTTGGTATTTCTTTTTCCATGTCGGGCGGGAAACAGCAATCACGAACCTTCCTTCTTCCGGAGTGGACATTGTCGCTTTCGGCGACAGTTTGGTGGCGGGAACAGGGGCTACAAATGGAAACGATTTTGTCTCGCTTTTATCAAAAGGCATCGGGCGGGAAATTGTTAATTTGGGAGTGCCGGGGAACACTACCGCGGACGGCCTTGCGCGAATCAATGAACTTGACAGGTATCGCCCCAAAGTCGTCCTACTTCTCCTCGGAGGCAACGACCATCTGAAAAAACTCCCGATAGAAACGACATTTGGAAACCTCGGGAAGATTATAGAGGACATCCACTCCAGAGGCGCCGTTGTTTTGCTACTCGGCGTGAAAGGAAATCTTTTTGGCGATAAATTCGAGCCGGAGTTCGAGAACCTGCGGGACAAGTACAAAACGGCTTATGTTTCCAACGTTTTAGACGGCTTGTTTAGAAACCCAAAGTTGATGGAAGACTCGATTCACCCGAACGATGCCGGAAACAAAATCATCGCGGAGCGGATATATCCCGTCCTTGTTCCCTTGCTTAAATAAAAAAATCATGAGAAAAGCTCTGATAAGAATTTTAACAAGTATAGTTTTAATTTATCTGGGATTTGGCGCGCTGATTTTTGCGCGCCAGAACAGTTATATTTACTACCCATCAAATCAGGACTTTAACGCGTGCGAGGGATTTTCCGATAGCGAGAAATTGAACCTGAATGGCACACGGGCCTACTACAAAAATGTATCGGACAAGCTGATGGTCTTTTATCACGGAAACGGCGGGTCGGCATGCGACAGGGCCTTTCTTAAGGACACATTCACCGGCATGGGATATTCATACATCTTTGTGGAGTATGCTGGATACTCAAACGACGATAAAAAGGCGTCGCAGAAGCTCATTATGGAGGATGTTGAAAACGTAAATGATTTCTTGAAGACGCTAGACTACCAAAAGTTGGCCATCGTCGGGGAAAGTTTGGGTGCATCGCTGGCTCTTTATCATTCGTCTATGACAGACGAGGACAAGCTATTGCTCATCTCTCCTTTTTACAGTCTCGGCGGCGCGGCAAGTATCCATTACCCTGTTTATCCCATCTCGCTTCTGCTTCGAGATAAATATAAAAGTTATCTATGGATAAATGACATCAAGGATGTGGAAATCATTCATGGGACAAAAGATACGATTATTCCCATCACGGAATCAAAGAAACTTTTTGATGAAATTAATGTCAAAAATAAGAAGTTTGTTGAGGTTTCCGGCGCCGACCACAATGATACTTACGATTATTCCGAAACATGGCTGGGCATTGCCGATTTTCTTAAATGAAAGATTCATTTGGCGGGAACTGTATTGGCAAAAACGAGCTAATAGCTTTCGGCTTACAGGGGCGGATTGACCCGCATAGTAGCCCGTGATATACACGGCGTAGAGAAACTGTTTCAGAAGTCCAATACTTCACGAAAGGAACTCCCATGCATACGCAATGGTGCGAGTGTTGTGGAATTGACAACGGGTTGCTGTCCCTTATGCATCAGGATTGGTGTCCGATCAGGTTGCGGGATTACGGACTACCCGATGCGGCCGATAAGGCATTACGCTCATTTAAACTCGGATATCAGGATGAAATCGACCACGTTCCTCCCAGACAATCCGAGTCCGGTATGCAGGCATACCGGTGTGGTCGGCTAAAGGCCGAAAAGGAAAGTGAAGTCAGTGCTGCAGCGAAGGTTTGAGAGTTCTCGAGCCCGCCGACGTAACGAGAAAACCCCACTTCTCGTTCGAGGCGGGTTTTCTTATTTAGTACTCGTCCACAAACGTCAGCCACTTTTTATACTTCGGATTTTCACCCCTCGTTATTTTGAGGAACTCTTCGCGGATTCTTTTGGTCACCGGGCCGATGGAGTAGGCATCGGCATCTGTAGACGAACCCTTCGCCTTTTTCATTTTTTTGTTGTCTATGGATGCGATGGCTGTTACTTCTGCGGCGGTGCCAGTGAAAAAGCACTCATCGGCAGAAAGCGCGTCTTTGAGGGATATGGCACGCTCCACCACTTTGTAGCCGAGGTCGCGCGCGAGTGTCATAACGGATTCGCGGGTGATACCCGGCAAGATTGAGCCGAGCGCCGGTGTAGTAATGGTCTTGCCACGGACAATAAAGAAGTTTTCCCCCGGACCCTCGGCGATGTTGCCCTCATAGTCCAGTTGAAGCGCTTCGGTGAATCCCCGGCTTGTGGCCTCGCGGCCAGCGAGCATGGAGTTCACGTAGTGGCCGGTGATTTTCGCATCCACTCTAAGAGTTTGCGGATGAATGCGCAGTGTCTTTACAACCGTGATGCGAGCGGGCTCGTCGCCCAAATAAGCGCCCCACGGCCAGGCGGCGACGGCGACTTCCACGGGGCAATTGGTGGGAAGCACGCGCACCTCGCCCAAACCAAAATAGGCAATAGGGCGGATGTAGCACGATTTGAGCTTATTTTTGCGCACCGTGTCTACCACCGCTTTCATTAGCTCCGGAAGCTTGTAGGGCAATTTCATTCCGAGGGCAGTAGCCGAGAAAATGAGGCGCTCCATGTGTCGCTTCAGGTGAAATATCGCGGGACCCTTGTCGGTCTCGTACATGCGGATTCCCTCAAAAGCACCCGTGCCGTAATGGAGCGAGTGCGAGAGCACGTGAATTTTCGCGCTCGCCCAAGGAACCAGCTTTCCGTTGAACCAAATATATTTTGTTGCTTGCATCCCGTTAGAAGTAGGAAGCTCGCGCTTCCAACTCAGACATTATTATTTGTAAGCATCTGACCGATGAGAACCACGCGTTAGATGTGCCGCAATCCGAACTTCCGCGACTTCTAACGGGATTCATTCCCGCATCTTACTGCAATCGCCCAATGACGCAAGATGTGAAATCGCTTGTGGAGAGACTTGCTTCACCCTTTGTGGCGAGGTCTTTCGTTTTCTTTCCGGCTTTCCACACCGAGAGAACCGCTTCCTCAATCGCGCGCGCCTCCTTATCCAAATCAAACGTGTAGCGCAAGAGCATGGCGAGAGAAAGAATTTGCGCTGTTGGGTTCGCGATATTTTGCCCGGCGATGTCGGGGGCGGAGCCGTGCGCGGGCTCGTACAGGCCGAATTTTTTATCGTTGATACTCGCAGATGGAACCAATCCCAAGGAACCCACTACGGCTCCGCCGAGGTCGCTCAAAATATCGCCGAACATGTTGTCGGTCGCGATGACATCAAACGAAGCGGGGGAGCGCACAAGCTGTTGGGCCGCGTTGTCCACGAACATGAAATCCATCGCGACACCCGAGAATTCCGCGTGGAGCGAGCGCGCGACGTCTCGCCACAAGCGGGAAGTTTCTAAAACATTCGCCTTGTCTACGATGGTCAGTTTCTTTTTTCGTTTTTGTGCGGCGACGAACGCGATGCGCACAACGCTTGCGATCTCTTTCCACGTGTAGCGGCTGATTTCTTCCGCGGCTATTTCTCCGTCCACCTCGTACCGGCGCATGGGGCCGAAGTAGAGGCCTGCAATAAGCTCGCGCACGATAAGCACATCCATGCCGGCAATTAAATCCGGCTTAAGCGGGCTGAAGGATTCTGTTCCCGGCCACACTTTGAGCGGGCGCAGATTCGCAAATAAATTAAATTTCTTGCGCAAACCGAGAATGACGTTTTTCTCGGCGTCTTTCCATCGCGGAGATTCCTGGTCGGAAACAGGCCCGCCAACGGCGCCGAATAAAATCGCGTCGACTTTCTTGCACATTTCTACCGTCTCTTCCGGAAGGTGTACGCCGAATTTGTCGTACGCGGCGCCGCCCGTGACGCCTTCCCTTGTCTTTAACGAATGATTGAATTTCGCATTGACCGCATCAAGGACTTTGATCGCGGAAGCCATTATTTCTGGCCCGATGCCGTCGCCTGGCAAGATTGCTATAGTGCCTTTCATAATTACTCGTGCTTCTTAACTGGTGTTTTAGGTTTTGATTTTGCGGGCTCAGATTGTTCCGACCGATTCAAAGCGCAGAGGAGCGCACGGAGAGACGCGCCGACAATGTTGAAATCGGTGCCGACGCCGAAAAATGGCTTTCCTTGTTCATCGGCTATCTGGATGTAGGCGACTGCGCGCGCGTCCTCGCCCTTTCCAAGCGCGTGCTCCTCGTAGGAGAGGAAATTATAGTGGCCAGCGCCGGCGCGCTTCAGCGCTTTGCTGAACGCGTCGATTGGCCCGTTGCCCGCGCCTCTCACAGTGCGCTTCTTTCCGTTCATTTTAATAATCGCGGAAACGGTCGTAACGTCGCCACCCGCGCCGCTCTCGTCTTTTATCTTGAAGCTCTCGAGAGAGATTGGGCTCGAGCGGTTCAGGTACTCGTCTTCAAACGCTTTTCGTATCACGCCGGGCAGAACTTCTTTGCCTGTCGTGTCGGAAATGCGCTGAATCATCTTGCCAAGTTCCGGATGCATCGCTTTCGGCGTGTTGTAGCCGAACTCCACGCGCAGAATGTGCGCCACTCCGCCTTTTCCGGATTGGCTGTTGATGCGGATAACCGCTTCGTAGGTGTGGCCGACATCCTTCGGGTCCATCGGAATGTAGGGAACTTCCCACAGCGGTTTCCCCGAATCCTTCATCGCCTGAAACCCTTTGTCTATCGCATCCTGATGAGAGCCGGAAAATGCGGTGAAGACCAGTTCGCCCGCGTACGGGTGGCGCGGATGCACGGGAAGGTCGGTGCATGATTGATACACCTCTATACAGCGGTCAATGTCGTGCAAATCCAGTTGCGGGTCAATGCCCTGTGTGTGGAGATTGAGCGCGAGCGTGATAATGTCAACATTCCCCGTCCTCTCTCCGTTGCCGAAAAGCGTGCCCTCAACGCGCTTGGCCCCCGCAAGTATGGCAAGTTCCGTTGAGGCGATGCCCGTGCCGCGGTCGTTGTGGCAGTGTACGCTGATGACGGCCTGTGCGCGCGCCTTGAAATGCCGGATGAACCACTCCACCTGGTCGGCAAAGATATTCGGCGTCGCCACTTCCACCGTGGTGGGCAGGTTGATGATGACTTTCTCTCCCGCGCGCGCCTGCCTGCCGGCAGGCAGGGCATTCCATTCCTCAATGACCGCATCGCAAACCTCCGCAGCGAAATCAAGCTCGGTGCTCATGAATCCTTCGGGGCTGTACTCGTACAGCACATCCGTACCCTTCAGATATTTCTTTGAATATTCCCGCACCCACGCGGTACCTTTCACGGCGAGTTCTTTCACCTCCGGTTTTCCCATGCGGAACACAACGCGGCGCTGAAGCTCGGAAGTGTTGTTGTAGAGGTGAATGACGACGCGTTTCGCGCCCGCGAGCGAGCGGCATGTTGTTTCTATCAAATGCTCGCGCGCCTGCGTGAGTACCTGTATGGTCACGTCATCGGGTATCAGCTTGCGCTCGATAAGAGTGCGGACAAAATCAAACTCAACCTGCGAGGCGGAAGGGAAGCCGACTTCTATTTCTTTGAATCCGATATCCACGAGCAATTTGAACATCTTGAACTTCTGGTCGAGGTTCATGGGCGTGACAAGCGCCTGATTTCCGTCGCGCAAGTCTACTGAACACCATCGCGGTGCCTTAGTTATGGTCTTGTTCGGCCACGTCCTATCCTTCAGTTCCACAGGAGGGAATGGGCGGTATTTTTTTGCTGAATCACGCATACTCGTTTGGTCTCACTAATATAGCAGAACTGGTCTTTCTTGCGAGAGGCGTGGCCGCATCTTGATTATTTCCGCTAAGCCATTCCCATGCACGATGTCCACATACAAACATTTTGCAAAATGTTAGAATGAAAATGGTTCAGGATTGAATGCGGGAATAGGGCAAGAGATAAATCGCGTATCCAAATCCCCCGCCACATCTTTCACAGGCCAATAATTTCAGGTGTCCGATTTTTTCGGACACCTCGGAATATCCTTCACTTGCAAGCTTTTTCTTTAAATCGCTCCAATATTTTCTTGGTTTCTCCGTGTCCTTATTGGCGATGTTCAAATGCGCGGATGTCATTGGCAAAACTCAAGGTGTAGCCGATATCGTCTAAACCTTCCACGAGGCACTTCTTGACGAACGGATTGATGGCGAAGATATGCGCTTGGCCTTTCCACGCGCATGTTTGCTTTTCCAAATTGATGCTCGCTTTCTCTTTCGGATTTCTCTCAACATCGGCGTGCATCATGTCTATTATTTTTTTCGGAAGTTCCACGAGCAGCAATCCGTTTTTCGCCGAATTATTCCTGAAGATGTCGGCGAATGAAATAGCGATAATGGCATTAAATCCCGCGCCGATAATTGCCCACGGCGCATGCTCGCGCGAAGAGCCGCAGCCGAAATTCTCGTGCGCGAGCAGAATTTTCGCGCCCTTGTATTTCTTTTGGTTCAAAACGAAATCCGGCTTCGGCGTCTTTCCGTCTTCCTCGTAGCGCAGGTCCATAAACAAGCGCTTGCCGAACCCCTTTTTGTCGGTCGCAGTCAAGAATCGCGCCGGAATTATCTGGTCGGTGTCCACATTGTCCCGCATTAAGGGCGCGAGCGCGGAGGTGAGGTCTTTGAATTGGGATGATTTCATAATGGCAGGTTGTAGGTTTTAGTTTTACGCGTAGTTGCGAGAGTCGCCGACAGCGCCTAGAATTGCGGCGACGGCCGCCATCGCAGGCGACATAAGAAGCGTGCGAGCGCCTCTGCCTTGCCGACCGATGAAGTTGCGGTTGGAAGTGGATGCGCAGTATTTTCCCGATGGCACTAAGTCGCCGTTCATTCCGATGCACATACTGCATCCCGGCTCGCGCCACTCGCATCCAGCATCCAAGAATATTTTGTGCAGTCCTTCTTCTTCCGCTTTGTGCTTTACCTCGTATGAGCCGGGGACGACAAAAGCCGTAACGCCGGACGCAATCTTTTTGCCTTTAATTATACTTGCCTCTATGCGCAAGTCTTCAATGCGGGAATTCGTACAGCTTCCCAAAAATACGTAATCGATTTTCTGCCCGCGCATCATCTGACCTCCTTTGAGTCCCATATATTCCAGTGCCTTCTTGATGTCCTCGCTTCCGCCATCGGGAATGTTCTTGGTGATGCCGACAGACATGCCTGGGTTCGTACCCCATGTCACCATCGGCTCGATAGTATCGGCGTCGATGATTATCTCTTTGTCGAACTTTGCGCCTTCGTCGGTATTCCATGAGAGCCACTTTGCAATCGTTTTCTTTTTTTCGTTATCATTTTTGAATTTCACACGCTTTTCCAAGTAATCAATTGTGGTCTGGTCGGGCGCAATGATTCCGGCGCGCGCGCCTGCCTCAATGCTCATATTGCAGATAGTCATCCGCGCCTCCATGGAGAGCGCGCGGATGGCACTGCCGCGATATTCAAACGTGTACCCGATTCCCCCGGCAATTCCCAGCTCGTGGATGATGCGCAGAATAATGTCTTTGGAATAAACGCCGGGCTTCAACTCCCCATTTATGGTGACTGCCATCGTTTTTGTTTTGTTCTGAAGCAGGCACTGCGTAGCGAGGACGTGTTCCACTTCAGACGTGCCGATGCCGAAAGCGAGCGCGCCGAACGCCCCGTGAGTTGATGTGTGGCTGTCGCCGCAGACGATGGTTTTGCCCGGCTGGGTGAGGCCAAGCTCCGGCCCGATGACATGCACGATGCCCTGGTGTTTGCTGTCCAAATCGTAGAGCGTGATGCCGTACTTCTTGCAGTTTTCCGCGAGCATCTCCACCTGCTTTTGCGCCATGACATCGGGCCACGGGAGTTTCTTGCGGTTCGCGGACGGCACAGAGTGGTCCATGGTCGCGATGGTGAGGTCAGTCCGGCGAACGGGCAATTTGCGGTTGGCGAGACCGGTGAACGCCTGCGGGGTGGTGACCTCGTGGATTAAGTGCAGGTCTATATACAATATAGTAGGCTCGCCCTTGACTTCGCGCACCACGTGCGCGTCCCAGAGTTTTTCATACAATGTCTTTCTCATAATCGCTTTCAGTATAACTAATATAACAGACCTGACCTTTGTTGCGATAGGTACTACTAGGTACCGATTTCGAACACTAAAAAACACAAAAACCCCGCGGATGCGGAGTTGTTGTGGGCGGCAGGCACGGCAAGCCTGGGTGTTACCAGGTGGGTACTCTCAGCATTCAGACCGGAGTCTAAAGCGATTCGAGTTCCCTAAGTTTTACCAGCAGGTGTTATACCTGTCGCTAGATTAAGTATAGACCCGGCCTGCAAGGACGCAAGTGGGGACAATGTGCAAAACTTTGTATTCGTATTTCTACCAACTTCAGCGAGAGGCGCCATCGCCGCAGAGCACTGCGGCATGATGAGAAATATAATCGCTTCGCTTCTTATTTCTCTATCACCTACGGCAAAATTCCCTCCAGCTCTTTTCCGTAAATGATATCTTCGTGCGTCACTTTATAGTCAATGAGTTCAGCCTTCTTGAACCAATGGGGGATTTCCATATCGGCTTCTTTGATTGAGCCGGATGCGTGTATCAAATTGCGCACGGCTCTGTCGTCTTGGTCGGACATGATGTAGGAGTCCAACACGAAGTCTCCGCGGATTGTTCCCACTTCCGCCGAGCGCGGCTCCGTCCCGCCCGTCACCTTGCGGACAAGTTCTACCGCGTGCGCGCCTTCCCATACCATGATTATCACAGGCCCCGCGGTCATGTACTTCTTGAGGTTCTTGAGAATGACAGCTGTAATCGCAAGCGGGTCTTCCGATGGCGGCGCCAATCCTTTGTCTCGATAGCTCTTGATAGTTTTCTCGCCGGTCACGCGCCGCCAATTCGGGTCAAGCGTGTAGTGGCCTTCAATCTGCTCGGTGGTAGGAACAACCATCTTTAGGCCGACCAATTTGAGGCCGAGCCGCTCGTAGCGCAACATTATTTCACCTATAAGAGCCCGCTGAATGCCGTCGGGCTTGATGATAACGAGAGTGCGTTCTTTGCTGTGCTTATTCATATATATAGTATCGTGTATACAGTATCTTGTATCTGGTATGAATGCTATTATATTACAAAATCACGAAATTCCTATCGCGCATCGTTCATTTTACGGGCCAAGTGACTCTAAGTTGTTTACAGATTCCACGGGCAGTGGTTATCAACAAAGTCGCGTGGCGAGGAATCGATGTCTGTGCGCCTGTAAAGAGATTCCGATATATGGAATGCTTCGCGCCTTCGCGCAAAAGAATACATCCGTTTCGAAGAAGATGCGCAATGAGCTTGGTGCGCCTCATGCGACCGGATGCACAGCTAACGAGATAGTTGAACGCTCTATGTTTCCGACGGCGTCTTTGAGAGACATAATGCGATTTGTTTCAAGCATAAGCTCAAGCGCATCTTTCAAGTTCTCCTCGGCCTCCGCCCTTGTTTTACCTTCGGATATAACGTTTGGCATTTCTTCAACCCATGTCGTATATCCGCCGCGAACTTTCTGGAAAATCGCAGTAAATGTATTTAGTCTTTGTCTTTTTGCTCTCATATGAACAATTGTATGTACCCCAACTGTCTATGTCAATCGCGCGTTTGAGGCCATTTGCCTACTGCCACTTGCCCGTGCTACACTCCCGCGACAGTATGACCGCAGGAACACAAGATATTAAAACGCTGTTCGAGGCAGGCGCTCATTTCGGCTACTCGCGCACGCGGCGCCATCCGACGGCTTCGCCTTTTATTTTCGGCACGAAAGACCGCAATGATATTTTCGACCTTGAAGAAACGCAGAGGCGTCTCGAGGCGGCTTGCGCGTTCGCTAGTTCTATAATCGGGAGCGGTCCCGCGGCCGCGGCTCCCGCCTCCGAGCGCAAGTCTCAATCAGCAGGCGCAACCGCGGCTGGACGAGTAAAACAGCTTCTCTTTGTCGGCGGCAAGAATGAAGCAGTAGACATAATCAGAGAAGCCGCCGCGCGCATCGGCGCGCCATATGTCGCCGGCCGTTGGATTGGAGGTTCTCTAACGAATTTTAAGAATATACGCAAACGCATAGACCGATTGGAGAAATTAATGAGCGAGCGCGACAGCGGGGAACTTGAAAAGTACACGAAAAAAGAGCGTCTTCTCATTGACCGAGAGATAACGGAGCTTCTCGCGCGCTTCGGAGGATTGGTGAAAATGCTGGAACTGCCGGCGGCGCTTTTCATTGTGGATACGCGTCGCGAAGAAACAGCGGTGCGCGAGGCGAATCAGCTCGGCATTCCCGTTATCGGCCTTTCAAGCTCGGACTGCGACTTTTCTCAAGTGCAATATCCGGTACCAGCGAACGACACATCTGTGCGCAGCATTCGCCTTGTTGCAGAAGCGATTGCCGAGGCATACGAGAAGGGGAAAACAGTGGCTAGTTGATTAGTCCGTTAGTTCATAGGTTTATTAGTTTTTAACTAATCAACTTTTCAACTTTCTAACCAAAAAACTAATCTATGGAAATTACGACAGAACTTATAAAGTCTCTCCGAGATGAAACCGGCGTTTCTGTAATGCAGTGCAAGAAGGCTCTTCAAGAAGCCGACGGGGATGTAGAAAAGGCAAAAATAATTCTTCGCAAACAGAGTTCTTCAATAGCGTCGAAGAAATCCGACCGCGCGCTCGGCGCCGGAATTGCGGCCGCATACACTCACGCCGGCGGAAGCGTTGTGGCGGCGGTCGTGCTTGCCTGCGAAACCGATTTTGTCGCGAAGAATGACGATTTTAAAAAGCTCGCGTACGACATCGCGATGCATATCGCGGCAATGAATCCGCAATTCAGAGCGCGCGCGGACGTGAAAGAGTCCGACAAGCGAGCGGCCATCGAAGTTTTCGAAAAAGAGGCGGCGAGTGTTCCGGAGTCCGCGCGCGTACGAGCAGTTGAGGGAAAGATTGAAAGCTATCTCAAAGAACGCGTGCTTTTGGAACAGCAGTACATAAAAGACCCGACAATAACGATTCACGGCCTCATAAATTCAGCCATTCAGAAATTCGGCGAGAAGGTAGAAGTCGTCAGGTTTGAGAGACTTTCAGTAAAATAACATATTTAGAGACCGGTATGATATTTCCAGCCACAGTCTTTTTCCTCTCGTTGTTTGGCATTGCCGGTTTGTTTGCCGCGAAGCATTTTGAGGAACGGGGTAAGAAAATGCTCTCACCGGAACTTCGCAGAAAGGCCGACGAGAGGGCGATTCAACTCAAGGCGTTGCTTTTAGTGAAGCGCGCGGAGGTATCCCGACTCCCGAGCACATTCTTGCACCTTACGCATCGCGGGGTACATTTTGCCGCTCTTGAGGCTGCGCGCTTCGCGCGTTTTATAGAAGCACAAGCGCACCGCCTGGCGGATTTCGTCTCCCATAAACACCACTTCAAGAAAACAGAGACGCGCTCGGAGTTCTTGAAACAGGTGAGCGAGCACCCCATTAGAGACTCTCGCTCTAACGGGGCAGGCAAGTATGGCAGTTCGAGCGCGAACAGTAGTCAGAACGACAACGAAAGATTATAGTGGTTGGGATCCAGTAGGACAGTGCTGCCGCCTTAGCTCAGTTGGTAGAGCGCCACTTTTGTAAAGTGGATGTCCCCGGTCCGAATCCGGGAGGCGGCTCCAATTAGTAAGTTGGTCTTGTGTTAGAAGCGAGGCGGGCACAGAACTTTAGGATTTAGGAGATGATATAATTTGGGTATGAAAATTCGACCGGAGAGCTTTGACATCCTCGGACTGATTACTTTTCCCAGCATTGCGATATTGTCGGCTTATGCTCTTGTCACTGGCAATCCGTTGCCGCGGTGGGCCCTTTTCCTCCTACTGTTTATCGGTATTGCAGGATTGATAATTGATGGCACCATCGTATATAAGACGTTTCTCAAAAAGCCATAGGATTGTTGATCATGTACATAAAAGTGCGGGTGAAAACGGGGCAGAAGAAAGAATCCGTGGAGCAAGTCACTCCGACCAGCTTGAAAATATCCGTGAAAGAAAAACCGGAAAGAAATTCCGCGAACGCGAGGGTTATAAAAATAATCGCGGAGAGGCTTGGCGTTCCCGCGAAAAAGTTGAAAATTGTAAGCGGCCACCACGCCCCGTCCAAGCTATTGTCGATAACGGAGTAGCGCCAGCAGACTCTAAAGTTTTAAACGCTCCGCCATTTCATCCATCTCATTCGTTTCGTTCATTTCAAACATTCCTATTTTCTGCTATGGCAGGAAATAGGAATGTGTCACCCAACTTGAATACACTGTAAATTGGATAGTAACTTGAACACTAAAAAGCTCATTTCAATCCGAAGTGCCGTTTAATCCACGCGTCGTTTTCCATCGAATCAACAACGGCATACAGCACATCCTTGCCGATGTGCAAATCAGACTTGATGAGGGTAATTAGTTCCTCGCAATCGTAAGGATATATCCAAACGCTGTCCTGCAATCGTAAAAAACCGCACTCTCGCAGAACGGACCGCACCGCCTCTCGAATGTGTTTGCGCGCTTGAGGTATATCAAACATGACCAGTCGGTACCGCTTGTCCCATCGTTTGCCCTGCATGGCAACGATGCGCGCTTTTTCCTTTTCAAGCGCGAGAGTGTTCCTTCCCGCATCGGTAATCTCAATATATTTCTTCCCATTTTTTATGACGAATCGCGCATGCCCCTTTATTGCGAGACGCGAAGCGGCGGTGCGGGCATGAAAAGCAAGCTTGTAACGCTTTTTTCCCATGATGCGCGGAATCGCTTGAAATATGTTCGGCGCAATCATTGTGACAGCGAGAATGCCTGCAATTCCGACAATGGAAAGAACCGCCATCTGGATGTTTTCTTTCCTCCGCCTTTTTCTCGCGCCCTCCTCGATGTTTCCCATATTCCTATTATATGCCATGGCAGAAGATAGGAATATTTTTGCGGCGGGGCTGTGGAAAACTATTGCGAAAAATTGCGGAAAATGCGGAAAACGGGCTTGGAAGACGCGGTTGGGGAAAAGAAAAATACTGGCCGGCGGTCGGTGATACAATCGGACTTATGGGAATCTTTGGCAACAATCCAGAGAATCAAGGGGAACCCTCAATTTCGGCAGTACATCGGTCAATTTATCGAAAATGGTGGTTTTGGGTTCTTGCTGTGCCGTTCTGGCTTTCTGTCGCCCTGCTCGTTTATCGCGTGCCTTTTGTGCTGGAGAAAGAAAAAACGCAGGAAGTCGTCGCGCAAATTCACGCGCAGAAACTTACGCTCGCCGACGTGAACGGCGAGAATCTTCCGCCGCCGCCCGACCCGGCAAAAGTTGATGCGACCATTGAAGGGGTGGACGCAAACGGCAACGGCATACGCGATGATGTTGAATTAGCGATTTTTAAGAAGTACCCCAACTCGGCAAAAATCCGCGCCGCGGAGTTGCAGTTAGCAATAGTGTTTCAGAAGTACCTAACCAAAGTTTCTAATGCGGATACATTAATGGCTATTGAACAAGAGGAAGAGCGCGCATCTTTATGTCTTGCGGATCAAACTTCCAGAGATGAACTGAAGGCATACTATAGAAACCTAAAAGGTACGAAGAGCCGAATTAGGTATATGGTTATAAATACAGAAGAACGTGAAAAGAGAGCACTTCAAAATTCGATGATAATCAAATCTCTTCCAAGCCTGGAAGGGCCATATTGCGATGTTAATCCAGACTCATTGCACAAGTAAGGTCTGTATTGCAATTTTAGCAACGGTTATTTTAACACCTTTTTTCACTTATGCGGCGACATGTCTAGATCATGGATACACAATCATATATGTTAATGGGGTATTTACTGATCGAGATTCAGCAACAGATCAGAAAATAGACTTGAGAAGCTTCATCCCATTAAAATACAGAGGAGAATCCGTTGGTATTGAGTTGGGCTTCAACGAATCTCATCTTGCTGGTGGCGGGGACATAATCCAATCCGCGGCTCAAGCTTTTGGCACCACGGTCTCGGATTTTGACCGGGATACAATACTGATGCGGATTTATCCGCAAGTGGACACGCAGAAGATTCTTCTTGTGGGACATTCGCAAGGAACTTTCTACACCAATTCTATGTATGATTACCTAGTAACGCATGGAGTGCCGATGAGTTCAATTTCTGTATATAACATAGCAACCCCTGCTGACCGTGTAAGGGGAGGCGGGAAGTATCTTACTTCCACAAATGATAGAGTAATTAATAAAATACGCATATTGATTGCCAAGGCAGGTACTCCAGCGCCGCTTTCCGCTAACATCACTATTCCACTTCCCGAAAATGAGTTGAACGACAAAGCGGGCGGACACCATTTCGGGAGTAGCTATCTCGCCATGGAGCCGGACAGGATTGTTGGCGACATTTCGCAGGCACTCGGAAACTTAAAAACTGGCGTCTCGACTGCCACCGAAGGATGTTTTACTCCGCCGCCAAAGACTCTTGCATATAAAACGCAGGCGGTTGCATTTGCTGTTGCCGACCCCGTCGTGCAAGCGATAAAAACCAGCGATATTGCTTTCGTAAATGCGGTTGATGGCGCGGCTTCCGCGACTGGCCGAGCCCTCGGTATCGGAATCATTATTACCGGAAAGGCGATTGTCTACGCCGCCGATGTTACTGCAAAAGCAATTATAACGGCCGCGCAAAAAGCGGCGGAGGCCGCAAAATACGCGGCCGCGCAAATACGAAATGTGTTTGCATCTGTGAATTCAGCGGCCGGTAAAGTAAGCGCCGCAAGCCAAGTTGCCGCGATTTCGCCCACGTTGTTAAACCTGTCTTCGCCTCCGGCAACGACTCCCGCTAAAACAACATCTACCATTGTTTCCACTGCGCCTCCGCCGACAAAAACAGTCGCAACTGCGCCTCATCCGCCTGCGCCACCGCCAATTCCGCCGCCGCCTGCGCCTCCGCCTATTAAGCCGCAAATATCCGCTCCGCCAGTATTTGGGCCGGCGCTTGTCAGTGTTTCTCCCGGCTTCGGCGGAGGAGGCGCGGCTCCAAGTCCGGTTGTCGCGGCACCTGTTTCCGTCATTTCCGTTCCTCTCACCGTTCAAGCGCCCCTCGAAGGGGCGCTTTTCGCAACATCGTCCGTCACATTTTCCGGCACGACGAATCCCGGCTATTCGGTTGTTGCCTCGTATGCGAGCGTGGCCGCCGCAACGGCTGCCAATGCGGGCGGCAATTGGTCCATTACACTCACTTTGCCGGAAGGCGCAACTTCAATCGGCGTAGTTGCGACCGACAGCGCGGGAAACACATCCGATGCTGTAACGCGCACTGTTGTTGTTAATACCACGCCGCCCGGCGCGCCCTCCGCATCTATTTCGGAATGCGCCGCTTCTCTGTCAACGCAATTCTGTCTCATCCCAACCACGAGCGCGACACTCGCGTGGCCGCCTGTCGCGGGTACAGCTTATTATGCGTATGCATTGAATAGCGGAATCATGGCGACGACTACCGCAACCAGCGTGGCGCTCTCTTTGACTGCGAACGCATCAAGCACGCTCTCTGTCGCCGCGTACGACGCGGCGGGAAATGCCGCTACATCTACTCTCAATATCTATGTAATGACGCAGCCTCTCATAATCAATGAAATTGCGTGGTCGGGTACGCAAGCAGAAGCGAATGACGAATGGATTGAATTAAAAAACAATTCGCTGTACGCACTTACTCTTTCGCGCTCGGCTCTTGTTTCTGCGGATGGTTCTCCATCATACATCCAGCTCTCCGGCGCGATTGCTCCGGGCGGATATTATCTTATTGAGCGACGTGAAGAAGCGACAAGCGTTGCGGGAGATTTAATCCTTGCCTTTGATGAACTTTCAGACGATGGCGAGGAGCTTAAACTACAATGGGGAAGCGGAAACGCGACGACCACAGTTGACGGCACGCCCGCAGTTTCCCTGTGCGAGGGCTGGTGCTCCGGAGTCTCTGGCACTATTTTCGCTCCTGATTTAATTAATCCGATGACCATGGAGCGCGATTCGAATCCTGGTGATTCGACCGCGGACAATTGGCATAGAGGCATAAGTACGGCGGCTTCCGCTGAAACAGACGCATCAGGCAATACGATTTCAGGCACTCCTCGCGCGGAAAATAGCATGGGCGGAGATTTGCCGACCCCGCCAGTGCCTCTTGAGATAACGGCGTGAAATATGCCTGCGTGCGCGTGCCTGAGTTTTCCACCACCTTGATTGACCCCGTTAGAAGTAGTCCGCCCCAAAGGCCCTTCGGGCGCGCCAGCGCGGGCGCGACTTCTAACGGGGTTGACAGATACCCCCTAGGGGGTATTATAGTAACATTATTAGCAAATTAGCATCACATCCGCTACTAACTACTTATATTTATGTATTACTACGGAAATTATGACGGCGGATTTTTCCCGTTCCACTTTTTGGGTTTTATGGGAATGTTCGCTTTCTGGGTGCTTGTCATAGCGGGAATTGTTTGGCTCGTGCGAAACTCCTCTTCTGTAACTGGTAATGGCTCGTCCACTTCCGCGCATGAGCCGCCATTGGATATTCTAAAGACACGTTACGCGAAGGGCGAGATTACGAAGGATCAGTTTGAAAGCATGAAAAAGGACATCCGCGAATAGCCGAAACTTTATGGCAGAACAAAAAAGAATCACGCAGAGGTTGCGCATCATTGAAGGGCAGGTGCGGGGGTTGAGAGAAATGATAGAGCAGGGCAAGTACTGCATTGATTTCATTGCGCAAAGCTCCGCCGTGAAGCAAGGGCTTTCAAATGTCGAGAATATGATATTGGAAAAGCATCTCTCGACCTGCGTCGTGAAGCAGATACAAAGCGGAAGCGCGAAGAAAGCAGTCGGAGAGATTCTTACCGTCTACAAACTAAAAAGAAAGTAGTTCGACAAGCTCACTATAGGCTAATTCGCGCGAATTAGCCTATAGTAGTTTGATAAAGCACTGACAAAAACATCGCAACCAACTATATGACCGATAAAAGTTTCCAAATCCGCGGGATGCATTGCGCCAGTTGCGCGGCGATTATTGAGAAGACGCTCAAGAAAGTTGATGGGGTGCATTCCGTTGAAGTTAATTATGGAACCGAGGCGGCGAAGATTTCATACGACGAGGCGAAAACAAATCCGGAGCATCTTTCGGAAAAAATAAAACCGCTTGGATATTCTTTCATTCCGTCTACAGGCGAATCAGCAGATTTCGTGGCTTGGCCTGCCGATGTACCCATCGGCCAACCGACTGCCGCTTTAGCCCCGCCCAGCGCAAAAGATATGGGAATGTCAGAGGACGAACACACGGCGCATCTCGGCCTTAACCAATCGAAAGCGGAAAAGCTTGCCGAGCTTGCGGATATGAAATGGAAAGTCATTTCCGCCATACCGCTTACCGTGTTCAGCGCCTTCGTTTTAGGATGGCAAACCTTTGCTCAATTCAATATCGCTCCGGCAGTTCCGTATTTCTGGGAAGAATTTTTCCATCATCTGATTCCTCTAATGGCGACTTACATGCTGTTTATCGTCGGCAAACCGTATTTGCTCGGCCTTTATCGCTTTCTCCGATATGGCAAGGCCAACATGGACACGCTAATCGGCTTAGGCACATCCGTCGCGTATCTATACAGCTTCATTGTTTCCGCATTTGAAGAATCGCTCCGGCCATTCATCAATGTTGAACAGTCATATTACGACGTGACGATTATCGTCATCGCTTTCATTGCTCTTGGCAAGTATCTTGAAGCGCAGTCAAAATTAAAAACAGGGGACGCGATAGAAAAACTTCTGAACTTGCAGGCGAAGACGGCGCTCGTTATACGCAATGGCGTTGAGATAGAAATTCCCGTGGACCAGGTCGTTCACGGCGATTTGATAATCGTTAAACCGGCGGGCAAAATACCAGTTGATGGAATCCTTACCGATGGCGAGTCGTTTGTGGACGAATCAATGATTACAGGGGAGCCGATGCCGGTGAAAAAAGCCGCGGGCGATTCGGTCGTTGCGGGAACAATAAATACGACCGGCTCGTTCACATTCAAAGCGACGAAAGTCGGCTCTGAAACGATGCTCGCGCACATTGTGAAAATGGTGCAGGAGGCGCAGGGAAGCAGGGCTCCCATACAGGCGCTCGCGGATAAAATCTCAGGCGTTTTTGTACCGATTGTTCTTGTGCTTGCATTTTTGTCGCTTGGCGCGTGGCTTGCAATCGGTTCGCAATACCTTGGGTTTTCGCAGGCGCTTTCATTCGGACTAGTATCATTCGTGGGCATATTGGTCATCGCATGCCCGTGCGCCCTGGGTCTCGCGACGCCGACTGCAATTATTGTCGGTGTCGGAAAAGGGGCGAGGGAAGGAATTCTTGTAAAAGACGCGGCGACGCTTGAAAAACTGCACAAGGTGAATGTTGTCGTGATGGATAAAACGGGGACGATAACGCGCGGCAAGCCGGAGCTTGTGTCGCTCAAGAATCTCTCCCTAAACCAAGACAGTAGTCTTGGTCGGGCGTCCCGCTCAGGCGGGACTAGCCTCAAAAAAAGCGATGGGGAAATTATCGCAATTCTTGCATCGCTTGAAAATAAATCCGAACACCCGATAGCGCACGCCGTTGTTTCCTACGCGAAAGAAAAAAGAATCGCATTTTTGCCAGTGGATAAATTCGAAATGATTAAAGGCAAGGGTGTGAAAGGCAATATCAATGGTGTTGAGCATTTTGCTGGCAGTGTGCGAGGTGTCGAAACGTTAGTATCCCAACTTGGAGGTGAAACCTCCAAGTTGGTGAATGCGATTAAAAAGGACGCTTCTGAAGGGAAAACTCCGGTCATTCTTTTTTCAAAAGATTCGGTTCTCGCCGTCGCAATGATTGCCGACCAAATCAAGCCCGAGGCGGTTTCTGCGGTCAAGGATTTGCACGCGCTCGGCATCAAAGTGGTGATGCTCACGGGCGACGACAAAAATACTGCCGCGTTTATCGCCAAGCAAGTTGGAATTGATGAGGTCGTCGCGGAAGTCCTGCCGGAAGACAAGCTGAATCTGATTAAAGATTTGCAATCGGGCAAATTTGAAAATTGGAAATTAAAAATTGGAAATTCCAGCCATGGGCTGGTCGTTGCAATGGCGGGAGATGGAGTAAATGACGCTCCGGCTTTGGCGCAGGCGGATGTTGGGATTGCGATGGCGACGGGAACTGACGTGGCCATAGAATCAGCGGGCATCACGCTTTTGCACGGCGATATATCAAAACTTGTTAAAGCAATCCGTCTTTCTAAAATGACGATGCGCGGAATCAAGCAGAATCTCTTTTGGGCATTCATATATAATATTGTGGGGATTCCGCTTGCGAGCGGCATATTCTATCCGCTGCTTGGCTGGCTTCTCTCGCCGGCATTTGCAGGATTTGCGATGGCGTTCAGCAGTGTTAGCGTTGTATTGAACTCCCTGCGTCTTAAGGGCATGCGACTCTAAAAATATGACTGCACCGAGAACGACACCAAAAACTTATGTTTGCCGCGAGTGCGGACTGGCTTACAAAGAAGAAAAATGGAAGAAAAAATGCGAAGCGTGGTGCAAGAAATATAAGAGTTGCAATTTGGAAATTATCAGTCATGCTGTCGAGAGTTGAACACTTTTACAAAGTTGCCAATAATATGTTGACGTCAAACATTCAAAAGACAATTGTCCTGCTCGGCATCATCGCCTTTGTTACTGTTGGTATACTTGGCATTGGCAATTTTGGGATGATGGCAGATGCGAATGGGCAAATGTCCAACTGTCCTTTCATGGGTGTTACGGCT
>CAYHST010000003.1:30254-36034 GCA_964359415.1 uncultured Candidatus Saccharibacteria bacterium
GCAAATTGGGGGGTCTATCAAAAGGAACTACCCGATGAGCAAATAATCCACAACCTTGAGCACGGCGGGATTTGGATTTCCCACAAAGGCATTGACGCTGACACGATGTCAAAGATAGAGGACATCGCAAAACGTTATCCAAACAAGTTAATTGTCACACCGCGAACTAAAAACGACAGCGCTATTGCTCTTGTGTCGTGGGGCCGTTCGCTAGAGCTCGGAAGTTTCGACGAACAAATCATTATTGACTTCATCAAGTCCAACAAAAATAAGTCTCCAGAACCAAACGCTCAATGACATTATGAACAATCTCTAAAAATTAATCCTAACCACTATGAAATCAAAAACAGCATTCACTATCTTTTCCGCCGTCCTTGTCATCACGGGACTCTTCATCTGGGGTTATGCCGGAAGAGTCGGCACTACAGCCAGCGTTCAGGGCGCGCCTGGCGCCAGCGGCACCGCGAAAAGCGTTCTCACCGCTCCGGAAACTTTCTACGATTTCGGGACAATCTCAATGAAAAACTGGAACGTGACCAAAGAATTCAAAGTAACAAATCCAACCGACAAGGACGTTACTGTCACTACCGTCCTCACGTCTTGCATGTGCACCGCCGCCTTTATCGTTAGTCCGGACGGGAGCGCGAAGGGGCCTTTTGGAATGGCGGGAATGGGCTATGTTCCGCCGGCGAACGAAATAATTAAGGCGGGTGAGAGCCGCACAATCCGCGTTGTCTATGATCCGAATGCGCACGGTCCCGCCGGAGTCGGACAAATTGACAGGTTTGTGGAACTCACTGATTCATCCGGCGGCACCCTTCAGTTGGAGATAAAGGCGCTCGTAACACCCTAATATGAATCCCGTTAGAAGTTACGGAAGTTCTGAAAGGCGAATGCTCGCGGGATGTTTTGCATTGGTCGATATTTTACCAGACACGGATAACGAGTCGGAAGCGCAAGCTTCCTACTTCTAACGGGATGAAACGGCTCCTTATAACCGCCAGTATTATCGGCGCGTTCATTCTAGGCGTCATCATTCTCAAATTCAGTCCCGCGACATCAGCGCTCATCTGGGACGCGAGCGGGGGCGGGGCGTGGCTTCTTCCTCTCGTTCTCATCTCATCGCTCTTGGATAGCGTGCATCCGTGCTCGTTCTCGATTCTCCTGATTACAATCGCGTTTCTGTTCGGCCTGCAGTTGTCTCGCGAAAAAATCCTGCAGATAGGAGGCGTGTACATCGCGGGCATCTTCGCGTCGTATCTTCTGATAGGACTCGGCCTCTTAAAGGTGTTGCACTTATTCAACACTCCGCACTTCATGGGAAAATTAGGCGCCGCGATTCTGATTATCTTCGGGATTGTGAACCTGATAAACCGGTTCTTCCCAAACGCGCCAATTAAACTCTCATTACCGTCCGTCGCGCACAAGCCAATGGCGCGACTTTTGGAGAAAACTTCTATTGTCGCGGCATTCGGGCTCGGCGTCTTGGTCGGCATCTGCCAGTTCCCGTGCATGGGCGGGCCGTACCTCATGGTTATCGGGCTTCTGCGAGACCAGGTAACATACATGGCGGGATTCTGGTATCTTCTTCTCTACAACCTCGTGCTGATAGTTCCGCTTGTACTCGTTTTGTGGTTCTCCGCCGATAAAACCATCGTAGAAAAAATGCAGGAATGGAAGCGCGACAATCTCCCGCTCGTGCGTCTTGTCGCGGGCGTTGCGATGGTTATCCTCGGCGCTCTGATTCTAGTTGTCTGAAAAGAAATATGCTCATCATTATCACCATAGCTTCAATTCTCGCCATTGCCATTCTGGTGCGGCTCGCCGATAAGGTATTGTCATTCAATATCTGCCCGATTTGCGCCGGCGTGTTTCTCACTTGGGCGGGGCTTCTTGCCGCGCACTTCTTGGGCTACCAGATTAACCTAGTAATTCCCGCGCTTCTCATGGGAGGAACGGTAGTCGGCCTTGCGTACCAGATTGAAAAAAGGATATTCGTCGGTGGCCGGAGCGAGACGGGTTGGCGAACGCCTTTTCTTTGGAAAACGCTCTTCATTCCCGCTGGCTTTGTCGCCGCATACGGCATCCTTAACGGGAAGTGGGCAGTGTTTCTCTCCGCGCTCGCGTTTCTCCTGCTAGTATCGTTTCTGTTCTCTTATAAAAGAATAGACACAGGTTCGCGCGAAGAAACTGTCGCGGAAATTGAGAAGAAAATGAAAGACTGTTGTTAATTAATAATTAATAATTAAAACCATCTTATGGAACATCACACGACGAAACCTGACTTGAAAGAATTATATCGCGAGTACGGCACTCCGATAAGCATCATAATCGCCGGAATCATTATCGCGAGCGCGATGCCTGGCTCGCGATGGGGAGGCATATCAAATCCTTTAGCGCAGAACTCTGGCAGTGATGGCGCGGGTCGTTCAGCGATTGAGGAAGCGGTCCTGCCAGCGCAGGGCGTGAAATTACCCGTCGTGTGGGGCGATATGGGCGCTCGGCTTGTAGAAGCGGGAGCAATTGACCCTGTCGCTTTCAAACAGATATACCAGAGTCGCGGGCCGTCTACAGGCGAATCAGCAGATTTCGTGGCTTGGCCTGCCGCCACAACCGGCGGCCAGTTTCCCGCCGAGTACGAGAGACTTCTCACCGGACGCTCGAACGGCGCGCTTACCATCACTGAAAACAATGCAGGGTATCTCTTGAACCTGTTCTGGGCTTTTGGGCTTGCAAATAAAAACCCCATTCTCGAAGACAAAACGGAAATGATGAATCCGGCTTATGGCGGGGCAGGGAACTTTGCTTCAACAGGCGGATGGACAGTGGCGAAAGGCAATGCGATGGACCACTACAACAAACATACGCTCGTAACATTGACGCCAGCGCAGCAAGAACTTGTTGACCGCGTGTCGAGAGGAATCTTTCGGCCGTGTTGCGGCAACTCCGTGCATTTCCCCGACTGCAATCACGGTATGGCGATGCTGGGACTTCTTGAACTTATGGCCGCGCAAGGCGTAAGCGAACAGGATATGTACAAAACGGCTCTCGCCGTCAATTCATATTGGTTTCCCGACACGTATCTCACGATAGCGGAATATATGCGCGCGAGAGGAATTGATTGGAAGGATGTTTCTCCGCAGGAGATGCTCGGCGCGGATTATTCAAGTGCGGGAGGATTCCGAAATATCTTGTCGCAAGTCAGCGCGCCTTCCAACAGCGGCGGAGCAAGCGGCTGTGGCGTAGAGGCCGGAGGCGCGCCTGCCGCCGCGCCGCGCCAGCAAAGCGGATGCGGGATATAGGAATTCATTAACAGAATAAACATACCACGCACAGAACTATGAAGTATGGATACAAACGAAAAGTACCGCTTCCCTTTAGGGAAGCGGTTGAGAAAACGAGGACCGAACTTGCGAAAGAGGGATTCGGCGTACTCACTGAAATAGACGTGAAAGCGGCGCTCAAGAAAAAGCTCAATGTTAATTACGAAAATTACCTCATTCTCGGCGCGTGCAATCCGCCGTTCGCCTTGAAGGCGCTCCAAGCGGAAAAAGACATCGGCCTCTTAATGCCCTGCAATGTAATCGTGTATGAGGAAAAGGGACAGGTGTTCGTATCGGCAATATTGCCCACCGTGGCGATGGGGATGATTGGAAATTCGTCTCTTGCCGACATTGCCAAGACAGCGGAAGAGAAATTAAAGAAAGTCATTAATGGCATCTAAAAGTTATGCACAGGCGGGTCTTGTTGACGAATAGGATATAGGGGTATATCCTATATACAAAGGTCGGCGCCAGAAATTAAAAATAATTTATTCCTATGGTTAATCAAAGGTTAAAAAAGAGAGCGCTGCATCGGACGAAGATACTTCAGGGCCAATTCAATGGCCTTATTAAGGCAATTGAGAAAGAAGAATATTGCCCTACATTGTTGGAGCAATCCCTCTCTATTCAAAGGTCGCTCAAAAGTCTGGACAGCTTTCTCTTGGAGAATCACCTTCGCTCCCATGTAAAGCATCAAATGCAACACATGGGAGACGACGAGAAAGCTGTCAAAGAATTAATCAGGATTTATACCTTATCAAATAAGTAATTCAAAAAATATGAAACCATCAAAAGTGCTGCATGTTATTTCTGTTATCGCAGGAATTATTGGTGTTGCCATGTCGGGCTTTGCCGTTCTTTTCTGGCCAGCCGGAGTAGTTTGGTTCGGACTGACGAGAGAAGTGATGCTTTTGTGCTCAATAACCGCACTTCTTGTCGCCATCTGGCTTCAGATAGCAACGATTCACCACATGATGCTTGAGAAGCGCGGAGAGATCGTTTAGTCAGTCAGTTCAGATTAAATGCATATGAATCCCGTTAGAAGTCGCGGACGACGGGTTCATAGATATTCTATGAAAGTCAATATTAAAAATCTTAATCAAGTAAGTGCCGGAACGAGACATGTTTCCGCGTCCTACTTCTAACGGGATGAACAACAAAATCTTGTTTGCGATAGGGGGAGTTATTGTCGGGTTAGTGTTAGGGACCGTCTTTGACGGAGTGGTGTTCACCGGGGTTCGTGACGGGAATATCGGGATGATGGGCAGGCCGATGGGGTTAACATCGGCACCTGTGGACGGTAATCAAAACACAGGCGGCACCCAGATGACGGTCAATATAGACAGGCACTTTATTGAACAAATGATTCCGCATCATGATGGAGCAATCGCCATGGCGGCACTCGCACTTAAGAAAGCCTCTCGTCCGGAAATTAAGAATCTTGCGGGGGCTATCATTGAGGCTCAAAACAAGGAAATAGGAGATATGAAAAGCTGGTATAAAGACTGGTTCGGGACAGAGATTCCAAATGGAGGCTCATCTATGATAGGGGGAGGCATGATGTCGGGAAGCGGGATGCACATGGGAGGACAGGAAGACATGCAAACACTGGAAAATGCGAATGACTTTGACAAAGCATTTATAGAAGCGATGATTCCTCACCATCAATTGGCCGTTATGATGGCGCAAATGCTACGGTCAGGCACTAATCGGCCGGAGATGCTGTCTCTCGCTAATAATATTATTGAATCACAGTCTAAGGAAATACAAGAAATGCAATCTTGGTACAAAAGTTGGTATCAATAAAATGGTTTAACCAATTAATTAAGAACATATGCACAATCACAATGATAAGGATAGCGGACACAAAGGAATGCTCTGGATGATGATTCCATGCCTCCTCTTGCTGGGCTTTCTATTTTTTAGCGGAGGCAAATTATCATCTGGTTATCTCTGGCTGATTATCATCGGTGTCTGTGTGGTACCTCATATCTGGATGATGCTCAAAGGGCACGGAGGACATGGGGGACATGGCGATGCAGACACGGATGAAAAAACCAATGTTGGAGAAGACTCAAAGACAATAACGAAGGATGAACATAAAAAAGGCGGTTGCTGCCACTAATGCGCTATGGAAAACTCCTACGGTCTCTGGTGGCTTGTTGTCCTGAACTCTCTGATATTCATCATCTTCGCGTTTAGCTTCGCCAAGCCAAAGACCTCGCGGGATTGGCGCTCCTTCGGCGCGTTTTCGGCATTTCTCGTCGCGCTTTTTACCGAAATGTACGGATTTCCGCTCACTATTTATCTCTTCTCCGGATGGCTAACGAAATGGGTTCCCGGGCTTGACCCGTTCACGCACAATTCGGGCCATATTCTTGAGGACTTATTCGGTTGGGGTGGCGACCCGCATTTCGGGCCGTTCCACATCGCAAGCTACATTCTCATCGGCGGCGG
>CAYHST010000004.1:0-30355 GCA_964359415.1 uncultured Candidatus Saccharibacteria bacterium
CGAGCGCAAGATTTTTTCTAAACTCAATAGCCCAAAAAAGATACAAGATTATTTAGACACGCTTCCAATAAATTTTGAAATCGGAAAAGAAACATATATGTCGCCGAGGCGCGTCATACAAAATCAAACCGCGCATTGTTTTGAGGGCGCGCTTTTCGCTTGCGCGGCGCTTGCTTATCACGGCCGAAAACCGCTTTTGCTTGACCTTGTCACGATAGACCGAGACGAAGACCACGTCGTAGCTCTTTTTGCCGAGAATGGGCTTTGGGGCGCGATAAGCAAGACCAATCATCCGATATTGCGTTATCGCGACCCTGTGTACAAAAGCGCGCGCGAACTCGCGATGTCGTATTTCCACGAATACATCATGGATGACGGAACGAAATCCTTGCGGAGATTTTCCGCGGCGTTTGATTTGAGCCGATACTCCCCTCTCAAATGGGTTACCGCGGAAGAAGAGCTGGATTGGCTTGTGGAAGCGCTTAATGTCTACAAGCATCTTTCCGTCGCCCCGCCAAGCGCGATTCGCAAACTCCGCAAAGCCTCAAAGTTAGAAGTGAAAGCAATCAATAATACGGAGTGGCCCGCGCCGAAAGTACAATTTCGCAAATGCGCAAAATAGTGTATTCTGAACGGCGTGAAAGTTCATTTTTTAGGTACAAACGGTTGGTACACGTCTCCAACGGGAAATACTCCCTGCATTCTTATTGACAGTAAAGATCATTACATTGTCTTTGATGCTGGTAATGGTATCTATCAAATCGATCAATACATAAAGGAGGATAAACCGATCTCTTTATTTGTCAGCCATTTTCATCTTGACCATGTTTCCGGATTTCATATGTTAAATAAATTCAGCTTCAAACAAGGGATAGAAATATATATCGCCAAGGGCAGAAAAAAAGATTTCGATTTGCTGGTCAATCCGCCATACACGATTGGAATTACGAAAAATACGGTCAATGTTGCTAATCTCCGTACGGAAGTCATTGTTCGCGAACTTGAAGAGGGTGAAAACAAGATTGGCTTTCCGGTGCATATGGCCGAGCTCTGCCATGCGCATAGAGATCATGGATTTCGTGTTTTGCTTGAGGGGAAATCGGTTGCGTACTCTGGAGATACAAAAAGATGTCCGAATAGTTTGCTAATTGCCAGAGATGTAGACCTTCTGATCCATGAATGCTCTAACATTGTTTCGCCCGAGCCGGATGTCTGGGGACACACCGACCCTACCCAAACGGCCCAGTTTGCCAAGGACGTTGGAGCGAAGATGCTTATACTAACGCACTTCGGAGCTAATTTGTATGACACTTTAGAAAAACGCAAAATAGCTGAAGAGAAAGCTAAAGAAATTTTCCCGAATACCCTAGCCGCCACGGATGGGCTGGTAATAGAGATTTGATTCAGAAAATCTAGAAACCGCGCTCCGCCAGCAGGCGGAGACAGCGACCCGAAAAGCATAATATTCCGAGCGTTACAGATAACTCATCGGATTCAAGTACCCGGATAGTGGCGCGATTGGCATCACGGCGCTGGAGCATGGGGATTTCTTATTCGTCGCGTCCCCTAGCTTCATCACCTGTGTCGCGGAAGAAACGTAAACTCCGAAATGCAGGTGCGGGCCGGTGGCATAGCCGGTTTTGCCGCTATAGCCGATTACCTGTCCCGTTCCTACAGATTGGCCTGCCGAAACAGAAATCTGCGAAAGATGCGCGTAAATCGTATCAAGGCCGTTATTATGTCTGACAAGGACCCATTTTCCGAAAGAGTAGCATCCTCTCACGGAATCGGTATTGCCGGTATCAACGACGATACCGGACAGCGATGCTTTCACAGGCGTACCGACGGGCGCCCGAAGGTCGATGCCGTTGTGTCCTTTGCCGTTGTATGCGCCGGCTCTCGCAAAAGCTGTGTTTCCGAATTGTTGAGTTATTTTTACGGAGTCTAGAGGCCAATTAAGAATCCCTTCTCCGGCTTTCAATATATCCTCCGGGTTAATTGTGTATTGCAGTTTGGATTGAAGGTCGCTCAACGCCTGCTCGAATGCCACTTCTTGCGCCTTCTTTTGCGCAATTATGTTTTGGTAGGTTGATTCTTGAGACCTGGTTTGCGCCAAAAGTTCTTTTTGCGCCTTTACAGTCGCGTCGAGAGAGCCCTGCTGTACGACGAGCGTGCGCTGCTGCTTCTGCAATTGCGCGCGTTTTTGCTCGGCAGAGGTTTTTGTCCTAGTGAGAGATTCTTTCTCGTCCGCAAGACGGGAAATGTCGTCTTGCACGGCTGATTGAAATTGCGCGACCGATTCCGCGTCGGTCCATGCATCCGAAATTGAATTCGACGAAAGAAGAGATTCCGCAAACGATGTTGTCTCGTTCTGATTCAGACCGCGCAGGGACTCGCCAATGGACGCCTGGTACTCGCTTATGGAACCCTCTTTGGCTACGATTCCGCTGGCGAGTTGCTGTATCTGCAGCTGGGTAGAGCTTATCTGTTTTTTCGTCACATTGATGGAGACTGTGACTTTCTTTCGCGAAATGTTCAGTTGGTCCAACTCATTCTGAAGAGTCTGTTTTTTTTGAGATGTAGCATCCAGCTGCGTCTGGTATTGTTCTATTTCCTTATTGAGCGCGGCAATTTGCGCGTTCTGGTCGTCAATCTGCCTTTGCAGTTCATCGGCGGTTTGGGCGAAGGCTAGACCGGGCAAGACAAGAATCACGACCGTAAGAGCGGCAAACCGACGGACAACCTCTTTCATATCTTGAGCGAAGCAGCGGCCGCCGCTAGTCGTCTAATGGAAGTTTGTTTTCCCAGAACAGACGCAACGAAGAACGGGTCCGGCGAGCGGGCTAATCCTGTCAAGGCATATCGAAACGGCCACAGCACCGCGCCAGTCCCCTCTTTTTCGGCATATTCCCACACGGAGGATTTGACGGAATTCGGCTTCGCAAATTCACCATCGGAGACTTCCTCAAGAATCTTCCGCAAAGCATTCAGATGCTTTATCGCGGTTTCCGGCGAGCCGCCCTTCCCTGGTATTAAGGATTTATCATACGACGGTTCCTTAAAGAAATAGTCCAATTCCCCATCGCT
The DNA here is from genome assembly GCA_964359415.1 of uncultured Candidatus Saccharibacteria bacterium. Taxonomy (GTDB): domain Bacteria; phylum Patescibacteriota; class Minisyncoccia; order Phycocordibacterales; family UBA2100; genus UBA10103. The sequence continues at coordinate 3,088 of CAYHST010000004.1, forward strand.
TGTCAAAGTTCGCAGGTCTCCCCACACAGAAATCCTTTCCCGTATCGTCGGCAACAAATGATTGCCGATATCGGCGCTCCACTTAAGTCCGCGTTTTGTTATGAGCTGCTCCATAATCTCGAGAGCGGATGACGCGAAGGCCTCTGCCGGCACGCGAAGCAGATATTGGCGATTGAACCAGCGCAATTTCTCTATATCGAAAACGGCGCCGCTTCTATGAAGATCCTTAAGAGCGAATTCATCTATCATCTCTTGCAATGTCATAATTTCTCTCTGCGATTTCGGAGTCCAGCCGAGCATCGCGATGTAATTGAGAAACGCTTCCGGCAGGTGTCCATTTTCCCGGTAACTTTTTACTGAAGTATCTCCAGTTCGTTTTGACAGCTTTGATTTATCCGTGCCGAGCAAGAGCGGGTAATGGGCATAAAATGGCCTCTCGAAACCAAAAGCTTCCTGAATAAGGATTTGGCGCGGCGTGTTAGAAATATGGTCGTCGCCTCGAATTACGTGCGTGATATTCATCAGGGCGTCATCAACAACGACGGCGAAATGGTACAGCGGGTCGTCTATGCTCCGCGCGATGACAAAGTCGCCCAACTCTTTCGTATCGAAAGAAATGTCTCCGCGAATCAAGTCAGAAAATGTGATTTTCGCGCCGGGATTTTTCAGGCGCACTACCCGCACAGTTGTTCCGGGCTCTTTCTTGCCTTCTTCTTCGGAGACGTATGCCTTGCCTGATGACACCAATGAGGCGAGAGCTTTACGATATATATCCGTTCGTTCTGACTGCCGGTAGAATTCGTCCCACTCAAGCTTCAGCCAATGCAAAGAGTCTATTATATCTGTCTCAAACTCCGCGGTACTGCGCTCCTTGTCCGTATCTTCGCTTCGGAAAATAACCGCGCCACTGTTTTTTTTGGCAAACAGGAAATTTATTATCGCCATTCTCGCGGTTCCGACATGGCAGAACCCCGTCGGACTGGGGGGGAATCGAACGCGAACACCAGTGTCTTTTCGGGTCATGCCGGTTGATGTTCTAGCGCGGTTTCGACAATGATAGTCGCGAGCTTTCTGGCGCTTTCGGGGCGCGCGAATTCAAGCGCCGCCGCGGACATCTTTTTTTGCAATTCAAGATTCCCGATTACGCGGTCGATTTCGGCGGCAAAAAGATGCGGCGTCACGTTGCGCTGTTCAAGCACGACGGCGGCTCCGCTGCGCGCGTATGAATACGCGTTCTCTTTCTGGTCGTGCGAGATATCTTCCGGTATTGGAATAAGAATTGCCGGCACTCCCCATGACGCTATTTCAAAAATGGAGCCGCTTCCGGCACGGGACACTATGAGCGAGGATATTCCCGCCGTCATCCGCAGGGCGAGAGTGTTCAATAATCCGAATACGCGGTATCGCTTGTCGAAAAAAGAATCTCGCAGAATTAATTTTGACACCTTTGATATTTCCTCCAAATTCGCGAGTCCGGCCTGATGAACAACATTATATTTTTTGACCAGCTCCGTGAGCGCGCCCATAACGACGTTATTGATTGCGACAGAGCCTTGCGAGCCGCCCATAATAAATATTGTAGGCACTGAAGCGTCCAGCTTGAGGAATTCATGTCCCCCCTCTCTGGTCGGTTTTTCTATCTCTTTTCTGATAGGATGGCCGGTTCTGGCGATTCTATCCCGCACGCTTTCAGGAAATCCCGAGATCGCGTCCGGGTGGGCGACCGCAATCCAGCGCGCGAACTTTGATGACCAAAGCGAAACTCTGCCCGGCGCGGCATCGGCATCGTAAATGATGACCGGTATCATAAGGATACGCGCCGCAACGAGGGCGGGATATGAAGCAAACCCGCCTGTCGAGAAAACGACATCCGGGTAAATTCTGAAAAGGCGAATGGTAGCGGTCACAATTCCCCACATCGTCTTAAAAATATCAACAAAGTTCAGAATGCTAAGGTACTTTCTCATTCGTCCGGCTGGAACGGAAATATGCGTGATGCCGTGTTCATGCAAGGATTCGGCGTCAAAAGCGCCCGGCCCGAAGTAATAGAGCTCCGGTTCAATCAAAACGCGTTCTTTTGATATGTCCTCAATGGCTTCCGCCACCGCAATGAGGGGATAAAAATGTCCCCCGGTTCCGCCGCCTGTGAGTACGATTCGCATCCTAACAGTTTAACATAACGGCTAGCGGGCTGTTGCGGGATATTTGGATATATTCAAGAGTATTCCCGCGCTCGCAAGCGATACAAGCATCGCGCTCCCTCCTTGACTCACGAACGTTAGCGGAATACCGGTCAGCGGAAGAACGCCGAGCATGGAGGAAATATTTACGAAGGATTCACTCACAAGATACGTTGAGATGCCGACACCAAGCAGGGCGCCAAACATATCCGGGGCGCGCGAGGCAAGAGTGAATCCGCGAAGCGCGACCGCGAGAAATAGCGCGACAATGGACACACTGCCGATAAAACCGAGTTCTTCCCCAGCAACCGCGAATATTGAATCTCCCATCGGCTCGGGCAAATACGTGAATTTTTGGACTCCTTGTCCGAACCCGCGCCCGGAGAGCCCGCCGGAGCCGATTGCAATCAGAGATTGCTTAATTTGATACCCTTCCGCCTGTTGATTTTGAGAGGGATAAAGGAAAGTCATTACCCTGTCGCGGGCGTGTTCTTTTGTCGCGATAATAGTCCCGAGAACCGCGAGTACGATGAACGCCGTAATCACAATATGCTTCCACGGCACTCCCGCGGTTAGGAAAATCGCGAGCGCGCTCGCGAGGATTATGCCCAGGGTTCCTATGTCCGGTTGCATGGCCAATATCGCGAGCGGAAGCGCGAGTATGACAATCAATCCGCCGACCGTGTGCCAGATGGACTCAATGCGCGCGCGTATTGAAGCAAAATATGCCGCCGCCATAATTACGGTGCCGATTTTCAGCGCTTCCGAAGGCTGAAACGATATTCCGGCGATATCTAGCCAGCGCTTTCCGCCTCCGTGCATAATGCCTATCTGCGGCAGAAATACCAAGGCTGTCGCGATAATGGCGAGAACAAAAAGAATGGGCGCGAAACGCCGCCACACCCGGTAATCTATGTTGCTCGTGATGATTAATGCGATAACGCCGACGCCTACTCCTAAAACAAGGTGGTTGAAGACAATCGATGAGACATTTGCATTTCCGCGAGCGAGATACCCAAGCGCCGCGGAAGCGAACATCATGCCTCCGCCAATCAAGAGGATGAAAATCAAAATGGCTAGCGGCCTGTCGATATGTGCCCTCCTTTTCATACTCGGCTATATAGAGACGAGGGCGATAATGACACCCGCAAAAGCAAAAACCACGGAAAGAACCCAGTAGCGCATGACAACCTTGTAGCCCGGCCAGCCAATCGCTTCAAAATGGTGATGCAGAGGAGCGATGCGGAGCAATTTTCTTCCGAAGAATTTTTTCGATATTACTTGAACAATATTAGAAGCTACGGTAAGCGCCAGCAATCCGCCGATAATCGGCAGGACCGCAATCCCCACCCCTCCTCCCAGATTGTCTGTCATAAACGCGATAACCGCCAGTGCCAGCGTGAGTCCCATGGTTCCGGTGTCTGACATATAAAATCTCGCGGGCGGAATATTGAACCACAAAAACGCGAGGAGGCCTCCGACGATTGCCGCGCAGAAAGACGCGAGGTCTATTTGATTTTGCGCGAATGCAATAATGGAGTACGAAGCAAATACAGATGCGAATACCCCGCCGGACAAGCCGTCTATGCCGTCTATCACCCCGGATGCGTACACTGCCAGCGACACGAGAACAAAAAGAGGAATGACCAGCCACCCTATTTCAAGCGGGCTTCCAAAAGGAATGTTCACCGCGGTAACATCCAGCTTGTGCCAAAACCACCAGCCGGCATACGATGAAAGAAAAATGACTATCAAGAGCCGCAGACGCAGGGGCATTCCACCCTTGTTAGGACGAATGACCATCAAATCGTCTATTAGGCCGGCGAGAGAGCCGATGATGAGCGCCGCGAGCGGGAGCCACGTCTGGCTTCGGCTCAAGAAATCCAACTGGAGAATTTCCGCGCTCGGTACGAATTTCGCGACAACGGCAATGCCCAGAATAGTCAAAAGTACGCTTCCCCACACGACAATGCCTCCCATTCGGGGCGCTCGCACTTCGTTGTGTTCATGGAGACGGTAAAATTCGGAAGCCTGCGTCCCGTCAAAAGCGATTTTGCCCGGCTGTTTTTTCCACGCTTTATATTTGTATAAGTAGTGAGTAAGAATAGGAGTGGCGAGAATACCGATAACGAAAGCCATCGCGGCCGGAACAAGAACCCTGACGAGGTCGGATATCATTTCGCCATTGTACTTCCTTCACACTTTCCCGCCAAACTAACTAAATTAGACATCGGATGTCTAATTTGGGAGTATTTCGTTTTGCTATCTAATCACCTCTCTAGTTCTTGATACGATTTGGATAATATCCGAGAAGCGCCCTTCGCGGGTGGAGCCAAGCACAACCGCTACGACCGGATGGGACAAACCGGCATCAAAAACGACCGCGAGATTCCCGCCAGCGAGGTCGGTAGTGCCCGTTTTTCCCATTATGAGCCCGGGTACTTGCCCCTGTGCCTCATTGGTATTGAATGCCCTCGCTATGCTATGGCCGTTCGCCGATGTCAAAACGACTCCATCTTCGGCAGTTCTGCCGAAAACAGAAAGGTGTTCCGATGCGGCATACGCGAACAGAGTCGCCATATCCCGCGCGGAACCGTACGCGCCCGAAAGAGTCGGACTTATGTCTAAACCGCTCGCGTTGAGAAAATATGTGCGTGAAAGGCCAAGCTCCCGCGCCAGCACATTCATGCGCCATAAAGCGGCGAAATTATCCGGCGCGTCCGAATATTTCGCGCGTATCGCGTTGTTGGCCGCGCCCGCAAGAATCTCCGCGCCTTCATTGGACGAAGATAGAAGCGTGAAATCAATAATGTCTCGCGCGCGCCATCGCTCGCCTTTCGCGAGGCGCTCCGCACTTTCTTTGGGAGCCGTATCGCGCGGAATTGTTATTACCGTGTCGGGTGGCAGCGCATCGCTGACAACAAGCGCAAGCGCAACCTTGGCGAGCGACGCGAGCGGCAGCTGAACGTCTTGGTTTCTCGCGTAAAGCACCTTGTTGCTTTTGAGGTCAACGACAATCGCGGCTTTGGCGACTAGTTTCAACTCGGCAAACGCATCTTGCAGATTGGCCGCGGACGCAACCTGTGGGCTTGTCTCTGCCATAGGCAGGTATTCATGTTCCATGATTACCGCGACGGCAACAAGAAACAGGAGCAGAAATGCCGCTATCGGAATCAGTACGCGCCTCTCCGCGGGAATCGTTTTTTCTTCCGATATTTCGTCACTCATACAGCCGAATCGCTCTGCTCCTTTGCCTCCTCAAATGCTTTCAATTCTCCGGTAATTTTCTCGTAGTCCGGCAGATTCTTCGCGCTGGATACTCCGAGATGAACGAAAAGTTCGGCAGTCGGATGATATAGATATTCGCGCGAGTCGTTAGGGTTCTCGGTGCGCAAGGCAAGCCCGCGCGCCAGAAGCGTGCGCAGAGTAGTGCTCGTATTCACTCCGCGAATGTAATCGATTTGAGCTCGCGTTGATGGCCCGCGATACAGGAGTATTGCAAGAACTTCGAGTCCCGCGTCGCCGATTTCCCGCTCATGCTCCTTTTCGTTCTCCGCGCGGATGGCCGGCGCGCACGAAGGCGAGACCGAGAGCGCGACTTCTTTGCTTGTCCTTATCAGAGCCACACCGCTTCCCTCTTGCCTTTTTGACAGCGAGACAAGCGCCGATTCCAATTCAGCATCCGTGCACGATAAAAGCTTTTGCAGTCTGGTTATCGCCATCGGTTCACCCTCGGTAAACAAAAAGGCCTCGGCCAATGATGCCAACCTCGTCACGTTCACATTTGGATTATTTTGGGCATTTTCTTCCATAATCAATTGTATTGCCTATTTTTCGCCCCATATTTGGGCGCGACGAGGGATTCCGCTTCTAGCGTTATATCGCTGAAAATACGTTCTTGCGTGGCGCTGATTGAGCCGGAGCGGACAAGTTCCAGCATGGCCAGAAAATAAACAATCACCTCGTGCCTGCCTGCCGACTTCGTCAACTCGCTGAATTTCGCGCGGACCGCGCCAACCAATCTTTTCTCAAGCCGGACAATGACATCTTCAAGGGCTAGGATGGGAGCAACCAGCGCCTGCGCCGATTTCATGATTTTTGGCAAAACATTAATCATCCTCATCGCCGATTCCAGAATCGATTGCAAGCTTATCTGCCCGGGGGCGAATATCGGCTCCGGCATAGGCACGCGCTTCTGGAAGATAAGCGGCGCCGTACCCCACGCGCGCCGCAATAGCTTCGCGGATTTGCGGATAATCGCGTAACGCGCGAGCCTCCGCTCAAGTTCTTCAACGCTTTCGCGTTCGTCCTCGGACAATTCAATACCAGGCAGAAGCTGGCGCGATTTGATAAGCAGAAGCGTGGAAGCGACAAGAATAAACTGGGATGTTTCCGCGAGCGGGAGTTCGGGCAGTTTTTCCACGTATGAAAGATAGGCATCCGTCACCTCCGCTAGGGAGACATCGGATATAGACAATCGCCGCTCCTCTATCAAATTAAAAAGGGTCTCAAGAGGCCCAGAGAAATTTTGAGTTGAAACAGTGAATGCGGTCATTTTTATTTCCTGGATTTTTTGGAGATACTAATGCCAAGCTCGCGAAGCTGTGCCTCGGTCAGCGGCTTCGGCGCCTTCATAACGGCGGTTTGGCCGCCGCGCGTCATCGGGAAGGCCTGCACTTCGCGCAGATATTTTTCTCCGGTAAGAGTCATCAGAATTCTTTCGATACCGATAGCTATGCCTCCGTGCGGAGGCGCGCCGTAGGTGAACGCTTTCAGCATGTGGCCTATGCGCTCCTCTATTTCCTCGCCGCTGTAGCCCATGACCTCATAGACTTTCTTGAGATATTCCGGCCGGTGTTCGCGGATACTCCCTCCCGCTGTTTCATAACCGTTGCAGACAAGGTCGTACTGCGCTGTCAGGATTTTTTCGATGTTCTTCTTTTTCATCAATAATTCCGCGTCCTCGTCCACTGTTTTCGAAAACGGATTGTGAGTGAACGTCCAAGAACCGTCATCCGCTTTTGCAAAAAATGGGAACTTATATACCCAAGCGTACGCGAGTATTCCTTTTGCCTTATCCTCCTCCGTGCGAAGGTCGAATTTGTCGGAGCCGAACTTTTCCATCGCCTCGTCATAAGTAAATTTCGGGAACGGTTTTTCCTTTATCGCGAATCCCATTCCCTCGCTCGTCTTTATCATCATTTCTTCAACGATGGACATGATATCGTCCTGCTCCACGAATGACATTTCGATATCAACCTGCGAATGTTCGAATCCGCGGTCCGCGCGCAGATCCTCATCCCGCACGCATCGCGCTATCTGGAAATATCTCTCAAATCCCCCCACCATGAGTAGCTGTTTGTACTGCTGGGGCGATTGCGGAAGCGCGTAGAAACTGCCCAGATGCAGGCGCGATGGCACGACGAAATCTCTTGAGCCTTCGGGCGTGGATTCCGAGAGAAGAGGGGTTTCAATTTCCGTGAACGACTTTTCAAAAAGAAATTCCCGCACTCTGCGCACGAACTCGCTTCTCATGCGGATATTTCTCTGCATGCGTTCGCTTCGGAGGTCAATGTAACGGTATTCCAGGCGCGCCTCCTCGTTTATTAGGGATGTGTCTTCGGTAACGTCAAATGGAGGAGTTTCGGATGAGTTAAGAATGACAATGTTTTCTACGCGCAGTTCAAGGTCGCCATTTTCCTTTCCCTTTTGGACGTTTTCTTCTCTTCTTTTAACGACTTCCCCGGTTGCGGAAACGACATATTCCGGACGCAATATCTTTGCCTCTTTCATTGCGCCGGACGCGGGAAGCACCACTCCTTGAATGGTCCCGCTCATATCTCTAAAGTCGAAGAAAACCATTTTGCCCTGATTGCGCCGCACCGAGACCCAACCCGCGATGGTAACGGTTTGACCTATCTTTTGCCGCAAATCTTTGATCATTACGCGATTTTTCATATTTTATTGACGTTCCAATCTACGAATTCATTCCAATCTACAAATAACTACAAATGAGCGACACCGTATATTCGCAGCCATTCGCCCGCCTGCGCCGAGGCTTCGGCGGGCAGGCAGTATTCGTATCATTTGCAGATTGGGACTTCATATTGTTACCCCTACTTTTTGACGAACAGCCTTCATCTTTGACTCCGCGCGTTCTCGCGCTCTTTCGGCGCCGTCCTTGAGAATGTTCGCGACATCGGCATCGCTAATCGATTCTCTGCGTTCACGCATGGGCGCAACAAGGGCTTCAATGTCAGAGGCAAGAGCATCTTTTACAACTTTGTATTTTCCTTTGTTTGCCTTGTAGAGAGATGCAATTTCGGTTTCGTCTTTTACAAGGCGATGAATTGCATAGACATTTTCGGGGCTCTCCCCTTTCGAGTCTGTAAGAATGCCCATCACGGCTTTATGGATTTCATCTTTCGTCCCGAAAAGCGGGATGGTGTTCCCGTAGCTCTTGCTCATTTTCTTCCCGTCCGTTCCGGGAACTGCCGCCGAGTCGCGCAGAATCATTTCCCTCGGCTCTTTGAAAGTGTCTCCGTACACCTTGTTGAACTTTGAGGCGGCTTCGCGCGCGTATTCAACATGCTGTTTCTGGTCAACCCCAACAGGCACCACGTCGGTGTCATATATTAAAATGTCAGCCGCCATGAGCATCGGGTAGCAAAACAATCCCGCGTTGGCCTCGAGTCCCTTTGCGACCTTGTCTTTATACGCGTGCGCCTGCATTAAGAAAGGAACAGTCACCTGGCACTCCAGAATCCACGCGAGTTCCGTGTGCGCTGGAATGGCGGACTGCTGGAATATTGTTGCTTGCTTTGGGTCGACACCGATAGCGACGTAGTCCTTCACCGCGCCCATTACATTTTCACGCAGTTCGGCGGGGGCCTTAAGAGTCGTGAGAGCGTGGTAATCGGCGACCATCAGCATGCTCTCGTATTCCTTATACATAGACACGAAAGGCCGGAGCGCGCCGAAATAGTTGCCAATGTGGGTAATGCCGCTGGGCTGGACGCCGGTTAGAAGCCGCTTCTTTTGCATCTTCCCAATATACCAGAAAAAACATTACCCCGCAGGCATTAAGACCTGCTGGGTGTTGGGGTTGCTAAAGGGCGGCAATGTCGCTTTCTAGAGCCGCGCGCGTCTGCGGGCCGAGCTGGCCTGTCGCCGGCAAGCCGCGCGCGAATTGATAAGCGGCAATAGCGTTATCCGTGCAGAGGCCAACTTTTCCAGAAATCGGGCAATCGCTGAAGTTATCATCGGAGGACGGATAATATCCCAGGCGATGAAGCGCCGATTGAAGCGCGTAGATGCCTGGCCCCGACTCTCCGCGCAGGGCGGTTACTTCATTCCAATCATACGGGAAGGACATAGAGCCGTAGGTAGGTATCGGGTCGTTGAAGAAGTCTTGAAGTCCGAGATAGGTTTTGTAGGCATAATCGGCGATTGCCGCAGATTGCACCGATGACTGTTGAAATTGCGGCTCATATATATAGCCATATTCAACGACAAGCGCCGCTCCATCCACGCTGTTGTTCGAGCCGATGGCGATTAGCTCCTGGTCTTCCACGACGCCGGCCGCTTCTTGCGGAAGCGTGCTAGTAGCGTGATAGGCATTCAAGCGTACTGCAATCGCCTCGCCGACCGCCTTTGAGGCGATTGCATTCGAATACTGATGGTCCGGCGCGTATATCACGAATCCGTCGTAGGTGCCGGCTTTGTGGGCTGAACGGCCGGCATAATCGTTGATATGGAGATGCAATACAATGCTGTATTTATTTTCGCTCGACCATTTGTTGATGCCGTAAAGCTGAAGCGCCGCATTTGTCTGCGCGGCAATGTGATACACGCGGTCAACCGGCGGAAGAATGCTCCTACTCGCCAAATAACCTTCCATCTGGAGCTCTTGAGATCGGCGGAACTCTTCAATTTCCTGAAAGTGTGTATCAAAATAAGACTGCAAAACAGGATTCCACGCCGTCTTCGTGCGCGCGACCATCACGTCGTAATGCGGATTTTGCGTCAAAAGACCGGCGAGAGCATCAGCGATGTCGACGACGATATTGCGTTCGTAGACACCTCCAAACTCCGTACCGCCGGCATACGGCTGGTGGCCGGGAACTATTAGGATGCGGACTTTCCCGGCGGAAGCAAGAGCGCTGTCGGCTGATTTTATTCCCAAATAATCGCTCTGGATTTGCGCGACGGTAATGCTCTGCACGAAGAAGACCGCGGCAGATTGCGCCCGTTTTGATATCCATGTTATCGCGTCCTGGAATGGCGCCGTGCGGCTGACCGCGAGGAATAACATCACCGCCAAGAGACATCCCGAGCAGGCCGCGAGCCAGAAGAAATTATTTCGCATGCGTCAAATTTAATACGCCTGTCTAAACGACCGGTAACTCAACGATAAATTGTGAGCCCTTTCCCTTCCCCTCTGATTTCGCCCAGATTTTTCCGCCGTGTCCCTCCACAATGGATTTGGCTATATAGAGCCCGTATCCGGTTGAGTGTACGTTTACTTTTATCGAGTCTGCGCCACGGCCCCCTTCCGTGAAAAGTTTCTTCATGTCTTCCGGTGAGATGCCGACGCCCGTGTCCGCGATCGTCATTCGGAGTACGGAACCGTTTCTGTCCACGCTTACTCTTACACTGCCTGAAGGCGTGTAGCGAATAGAATTATCCATTAAGTTTCGCATCACATGGTGCCGCAGTTTATTCTCGTCCCCGTTGACAATCGCAGGCGCGCCGGCGCTGGTTGTATATTCCAATGAAATTCCTTTCTCTTGCGCAATCGGCTTTAGAGAATTGACAACATCTTGAACCGCAGAAGAAAAATCAAAATTCTTCTTTTCATAGGCGATAGTTCCCTTTTTCAGATTGGATGCGTCAAGTATGTCTATTACCGTTTCAACGCCGCGGCGCGTATCTTGAAGCGCGGAATCAGCCATTTCTTTCAGAGATACCGAGACGGTTCCGTAATCACCCTCGGCAATCGCGGCAAAACCCGCCTCGTTTTTCGTGAGATATCCCTTTATCTCGTGGCTGATGAAATGCAAAAGCCCCTCCTGTTGCCTGTTAACAACCTCCAATTCCTGCTCTTGTTTTTGGATAAGCTCGCGCTGGGCTATTTCTCTTTCAGAAACTCTGAAAAGCATGATGCCGAGCGTAAGGACGACGCCGAAGCTCATGGACGCCAAAAGAAATCCTGTTATGTCTTGGACAAAGAAAAACTGTGTACCAGCAAGAGCAAGAAATACGTAAAACAGCGCTTTAATCGCGGTACTGCCAAGTTTGAACGTTCCGTAAGTTGTGATGGCTATCGTTAATAGAAGAATGAATATGGGAAGCGAGAAGAAAGAATACAGCTCTATCTCATATATGCCCGTATAACTTGAAATATATTCGCTTCCCGCAAATATGCCCATAAAGAGAACAATAGACGCAACAACGAGCGTCACTCTAATACGCTCTTGTGCATCTGCAAGTTTCAGAAATATTGTTCTAAGCCCGAACAAAAATGTTGCCCCGAGAATAATCACTTCTAGCGCAAGTTTGTAGTTCTCAATTAGTCTGGCGTTTATCATTTCGCATTGGGGTTGATTGAGTCCGAGTACGGCATTTCCCGTGACCGTTATTACAAAAGGCGCGGCAGAAGCGAGAAGAAGCGCCGGATATATCCAGCGGCGGACTCTAGCAGGAAGAAGGTCATCGCAGATAAAACCAAAGAGAAGAAGGAAGAATACTATTTCAATATAATCCATTGATTGCCAAACAGCCGCGACGAGATTGTAATTATTACTCGTCCACAATACAAGGTCTCCAAGAAGCCATAGGGCGAATCCAATAACAAACGCGAAGAAATACTCCGCTTTGTGGCGATTCTCCGCTTTTTGATATGCAAAGAATCCCAAAACAAAGATTGCCACCGCTGGAATAAGATGGGAATACAAAGCGAGGTCTCTGTACGCATCAGTAGTGGCGAAACAAGTGTTTATATCCATATACCTATTTTGCTATAAATTTCTCTATCGTTTTCGGGTATGCGTCCCAAAATTTCCGACCCTCCTTATTTTTGGGGACAAGCCTAAAAACAAGTGGCTGTAACCCGAACTTGTTTGCGACATTTTGAAACGCGGGAATCATCGTTTCGCGTATGAACAGTTGCTCCGATGCGGTTGGCTCAAAATATTCAAATAGAATCGCATCGCGAACAAACAAAGTCAGAAATTCATCATAGTATTTTCCTGCCATTCCGCCGAGTGCTTGGAACCACGGCGTCGCGTCGGCGCAGTGAGCTTCAATGTTAAGGCGCGACATTTTGTCCAGAAGTTTATGATGAAAATCAATCAGCGACTCTCCAGATTTGCATTTAACGGCAGAAATTGGCTTTCCGGTGTATTCGTTAAAATCAACGACGGTGTGATACTTCACGTTGTCTCTGCCGTCGATTCCAGTGTGTTGATATATCGGCATCTTTCCCAATGCGCGCTTGTAGGGATTCCCCGCGCTTACAAACTTGTCGCCGTAATATTCCAGAATTATCGGAGTTAGTCTCATGTGCTTCGCGATTCGCAGGAATCGAAGAACTTCGTGTGTCGGCGTTGCTACCTGTCGGAAGAATACAGCTCGGGGCGAATTAAATTTAGAGATTAAGGCGTGTGCCTCGGGATGCATGTTCTCTCGGACCCGTTTCTTTAATTCCGCATCTTTTGCACGGTTAATGAGCGTACCCCGCGCATCGTTCTGTGAGACAAAAAGATGGTCTGTTGTTTCCACAACTTTGCCCAAACGCATGAGCATTTGCAGTTGGTTAAGGAATGAAGCGGTGGCAGATGTCATAAGCCAATCATTGCCGCGATGGCGGCTTCGAACACTCAATGTCCGTCTGCGAAGAACATGGTATTTTCTTACAGATATTGCCCCCCTCAATGCAGAGATTTGAGCAGGCATTATCAATGCATGTGCTGAAGGCGCCAGCGGAAATACTGTAAAGACTGTACACGGAAAGATTATTCGGTGGGCAATCGCCGGCTGAACAATCCCGCACGTAGCACTGCTGGACTGCCGAATCGCAAGGCGCTTCTATTAGGAAATCGTAATTTTTTGCGAAAAAATAAGTATAAAAACTAGCAATTATTGCCACTGCCACGGACGCGAGCAGAACCCAGTGAAGTGGAAATTGTCCGGTTACGATGGCTTCTTCAGGTCGGTCCACGCTCATATTATACAACATTTGCCAATCCGCGGCTTACCCCCCGTATGTGATTATCTTTACGCAAAGCCAAGCGCAATAAGGGCCGGCTTAAGCGCTGTAATCCAGAGGTATTGTGCGACGACGATTATAACCGTCAGGCGAAGCGTCCAGTACGCGTTTGAGAAAAGAACGCTTGCCCAAAATACCCCCCAGTCTCTTTTGGACAGCCCATTATACAGATGCGCTCCGCGGCGAAAATACACAGTGGTAACGAATGGGTCAGCCAGTATTGAAAGCGCAAAAAACATCGGTATATCGCCGAGCTTAGTAATGCGCAAGATATGACGCATAAACCAGCCCGCACTCGCCTCTTTCTCCCGCAATTCTTCTAATGTTTCAAGCCCTAGCCAATCCTTCTTTGCCCAATCGTAGAATCGTATATATAGGTAACACGCAAGGGCCGACAATGGCGACATAATGAGGAAGGCATAGATGGAGCCGTAAAAGGGCCCCCAAGCTTCGGTGGATTTTATGACCACTACTCCGTATAAAAGCCAGTCAAAAAGAAATTCTTCAACGCGCTTGCCAGTGTATCCAATAGCGATAATGCCAATCCGCTCTTTGTGGCGGTTAAACCAGTTGCGTATTCCGCTCTTACCCTCGCTGTCATTAGTGGGCATAGTTGATAGTAAAAAGGATACCATGAGATATGCACAGGAATCCTTCCCAGCGGACTTGCTCTTTGCGATACGTACTATACTAAATCCCATGAATGAAAGCACCCTTGTTCGGGTTGGTTGTTGCTGGTTTTTAGTTCTCGCAATCTTGCTTGTCACACCGTTTTACTTTGCATTTGCTGATACGCCTTCAGGATGCCCATATTCTTGGGGGCAGAATCTGAAAGTGGGTTCCACTGGTTCGGATGTATTGGCATTGCAGAAATTCCTAAACTCCAATCCGGAAACTCTAATTTCAGACTCTGGCGCGGGTTCTCCGGGCAATGAATCGAACACGTTCGGCCCGCGCACAAAAACGGCCGTCATTAAATTTCAGGAAAAATATGCATCTGAAATCTTGATTCCGGCAGAGTTGTCAAAAGGCACTGGCACTGTTGGTATTGGAACGCGCGCGAAGCTGAATTCGCTGTGCGTACTCGCAGTAACGCCCCCGGCGCCAAAGCCCACGCCTGAATCCACTGGCCAAGTTGCAGCTGGCGCGAACGCGGTTGCCCCCATCGATGTACTCGCGGTAAGCGACCCCGGCCAGTCTGGACCCACGCTTATTCCTGCGAGTGCTACCCTCCCCGTACTCGCTTTCACGCTATCGGCAGGAAGCAAGAATGTTGTCGTGAGGGAGATAACTATCGAGCGGACGGGACTCGGAAGCGACGGCGCCTTTTTGAACTTTGGACTGTGGGATGAGCAGGACCTCCAAATCGGCAATGTCGCCGCGTTCAATTCGCTGCATCGCGCGGTATTTAGAAAGCCCTTTACAATATCTGCCGGCACGTCCCAGACTCTTGCTGTTCTTGCGAATGCGAATACCAGCATGACGAATTACGACGGCCAGCGGCCGGTCATTCAGCTCGTCGGCGTGAATGCCACTTCTCCCGTTTCAGGAGGGCTTCCGCTTCGGGGTTCGCTGAATACGGTAAATAGCTCGCTCATCGTAGGCGGAGCGGACGCGACGCTTTCGCAATATGACCCGGGAGTAGCGATTACACGCTACATAAACGACAAAAATATCAAATTCGCGGGCATCAGAATAACGGCTCGTTCACCGGAGGATATTACGCTCACGAACATCATTTGGACGCAGTCAGGCACCGTGGGAGGAAATGATATCACGAACATAAATACTGTAGTCAACGACACTAAATATCCTGCATCGGTCAGCCCCTATTCTGAAAAAGAGTATGTCTCATATTTTGAGCCGGGCATTGTTATTAAGAAAGGCAATACCATAGACGTATATGTGCAAGGAGATGTGCTGCCCTCGGCCGCCAACCGCACCGTGGAGTTTGACATACGCGACATCAACGACGAAGTATCTCTCGTGGGCAATACATATGGATTCAGCGTGTGGCTTTCTCCGAAGGGCAATACCGGCGTCGCGGGGAGCCACTCCGCGTTTATAACAAGCGATGGTACCACGGACGGTACGACAGGCACACCCTTCTTTGCTGGTCCAATAATTACCGTGAGCGGAGGGGCCGAAACCTCGATTGGCAAGAATTAACCCTAAGTCCGCACTAGCGTTGACTAGCTTTACAATCCTTCCTTGCGCAAGCGTTCAATAAGGTCGGCCGCTTCGCGCGAAAGCTTTTTTGGGAATTGGATGTCAATGCGCACGAGCAGGTCCCCGCGCGAGCCCCTGCCATGAGGAACTCCCCTCTCGCGCACCCGCAAAAGTTCGCCGTGAGCGATTCCGCGAGGTACGGCGACATTCACGCTTCCGTCAAGAGTCTCCACCTTGAAATCTCCGCCGAGCAGTGCGTCGGTAAGTTTGAGATGAAGCACGGTGAGAAGGTTGTTGCCTTCGCGGGCAAATGCCCTGTCCGCTTTTACATGGAGTTTTACGTAGAGGTCTCCCGCGCCGCCTCCCGCGGCCGCTTCTCCGCGGCCGGGCATGCGTATCATCTCGCCGTCAGAAACTCCGGCTGGAATAATGACATGCACCTCTTCCTCGCGTTTCGCGACTCCCTGCCCCTTGCATGTATCGCACTCGTGTTCCGGAACTTCGCCACGTCCGAGACAGCGTGGGCATGTACGCGTAGTTGTGAAGTTGCCGAAGAATGTATTTCTAGCTTCGCGAATTTCGCCCTTGCCGTTGCAGGAGCCGCAAGTCGTACGTTTCGTACCCCTTTTTGCGCCTGTGCCGTCGCATGCTCCGCATACGCTCATCTTTGCTATGAGCATCCTGCGCTCGGTGCCGAAAATGGCTTCGCGGAATGGGAGCTCAATATCAACAGAAATATCGCGGCCGCGCCGCTTGCCGCCTCTGCCGGAGACAGGCCCGCCTCCGCCAAAAAACTCCCCGAATATATCGCCCAAATCGAACTCTTGACTGCTAAACCCTCCATTGGCAAAATTTGAGAAATCGAACCCCTCGAATCCGCCTCGCGGACCACCGCCAGCGAAAGTCTTGCCGTATGAATCGTACTCCGCTCGTCTCTTTTTGTCAGACAGCACAGCGTACGCCTCGCTCGCCTCTTTGAATTTCTTCTCATCCCCGCCCTTTTTATCGGGATGGTATTTGTGAGCGAGTTTTCTGAATGCGCTTTTTATTTCTTCCTCGCTGGCGGTCTTGGTCACGCCGAGAATATTGTAATAATCCTTTGCCATAGTTCAGTGATTATACGCCAGCATTTTTCGCAATGCAAAAAAGATTAGGATGCAAAATGAATACAATACCAATAATATACGCCTAGGCGTAATATGTTAGACTGTTAACATGCTCGTCAGCCGGCGCGGGAAACTGCTTAGTAGGGTCTTGTCGACCATTGCAAATGCCGCGATTGCCATGGTGCGCCACCCCGGAAACACTTCGCTAAGCGCATATAGGACAATGCGCGAATTTGAAAAACTTCAGGATATATCGGATAGACAATTGCGGAGTATATCAAGCTACATCGTCGCAAAAAAGTACATCCGTATAACAAAGCAAGGAAACGCCGCGGAAATCGCACTTAGTGAATCCGGCAAAAGAATAGTCGCTCGGCAAGCGCTTCTTGCGCTGAAACCGCAGAAACAAAAAGTATGGGATCTAAAATGGCGCATTGTTATCTTCGATATCCCGAATCAATTGAAGGCCGCTCGTGATGGGTTTGCGGCAATGCTGAAAAGATTGGATTTCATACACGTTCAGAAATCGGTCTTTATTTCGCCTTACCCGTGCGAAGAGGAACTTGAAGTCATTGCCGATTATTTCGGCGTCACCGATTGCGTAGAAATTATTATTGCCGAGCGCCTGATGAATGAACGGAAATATAAATCTCACTTCGGATTAAAATGATTACAAATTACGCCTAGGCGTAATTTGTTGGTATAGTTCACGCGCACTCATCGGACACCGATAGCTTATTTCATTCAGTCCCTCTTATCGTTTATGAGGCCTTAGGAGGTTCTTCCGGCGGTTTTTGGTCCTCACCCTTTGGCGGTTCCTGCGGTGGAGGAGTTTTTGACATCGCCTCCTCGTCCGCCTTAGCCTTGGCGACGGCGGGGCCAATCGCGCTCATCGCGGTTGATAGAGCTTCGGACGCAGTTTTTATTGCTCCCGCGTCCGTTCCGGCGCGCGCGGTTTTAAGCGCGTCTATTTTCTCCTGCACATTCTTGCGGATGTCCTCGCCCACCTTCTCGCCATGTTCTTTCAGGGCTTTTTCTGCGGAGTACTGAATCTGGTCCGCGGCATTCTGCGCCTCCACGAGTTCGCGCTTCTGTTTGTCGGCATCGGCATTGATGTCCGCGTCTTTTCGCATTTTCTCCACTTCGGCATCCGTGAGGCCGGAGCGCGCCTCAATGCGGATTGATTGCTCCTTTCCGCTTGTCTTGTCCTTCGCTTTGACGCTCAAGATACCGTTTGCGTCTATATCAAAAGTTACTTCAATCTGCGGCATGCCGCGCGGAGCTGGCGGAATTCCGTCCAGATTAAAACGCCCAAGAGATTTGTTATCCCCAGCCATCGGTCTTTCGCCTTGCACGATATGAATTTCCACGGACGGCTGATTATCCGATGCCGTGGAAAATACTTGCGAGCGGGATGTGGGAATCGTCGTGTTGCGTTCGATAATTTTTGTCGCTACCCCGCCCATTGTTTCAATTCCCATGGAGAGAGGAATAACGTCCAAAAGAAGAACATCTTTAACATCGCCTTGCATGATGCCTCCCTGAATGGCCGCTCCGATGGCGACTACTTCGTCCGGGTTCACCGTCATGTTCGGTTTCTTTTTGAAGAAATCCTCAACAGATTTCTGGAGCGCAGGCATGCGTGTTTGTCCGCCCACCAATATAACTTCATGCAAATCACCTATCTTGAATGGCGAGGCATCCATCGCCCGCTTTGTGATAGCCATCGCCTTTTGCACGAATTCGCCGGCAATATCTTCCAGCTTCGCGCGCGTCATTTTGACGAGCAAGTGGCGCGGGCCAGACGCATCGGACGTGATAAATGGGATATTAACCTCTGTTTCCAGCGCCGTAGATAGCTCTATTTTCGCCTTTTCAGCGGCCTCATCAAGGCGCTGGCGCGCAAGCGCGTCGTTGCGCACGTCTATCCCCGACTCCTTCTTAAATTCGCCGGCTATCCACGCCATTATCTTCTGGTCGATGTCTTTTCCGCCAAGGTGGCTGTCGCCGTCGGTAGAACGCACTTCTATCACGTCGTCGCCGACTTCAAGAACTGAAATGTCAAAAGTTCCTCCGCCGAAGTCAAAGACAACTATCTTTTCATTTTTCTTTTTGTTGAAGCCGTAAGCGAGCGCCGCCGCGGTCGGCTCGTTAATTATCCTTTTCACGTCAAGACCGGCAATTTTTCCGGCATCTCGCGTCGCTTGCCTCTGCGCGTCGTTGAAGTACGCGGGGACAGTAATGACAGCTTCCGTTATCGTTTCGCCAAGCTTCGCCTCCGCGTCCTGTTTTAATTTCTGCAAAATCATTGCGGAAATTTCTTCGGGACGGTACCATTTCGGCTCGTTCGAACCACCGGGAGCTGCCCCCATATGCACCTCAATTCCGCCGCTTGCCGATTTTCTCACCTCAAAAGGCACGGCTTTCCTGTCTTTATCAACCGCCGGCTCATCATATGAGTGCCCAATGAAGCGTTTTATTTGGAATATCGTGTTTTTTGGATTCGTGACGGCTTGCCTTCTCGCCAAAAGCCCGACAAGTCGCTCGCCAGTTTTAGAAATTGCGACGACGGAGGGCGTAGTTCGCGCGCCTTCCGCGTTCTCGACGATTTGCGGTTCCCCACCGCGTACAACTGCGATTGCGGAGTTAGTTGTTCCAAGGTCAATGCCGATTATTTTTCCCATAATGTTTTATTCTATTCTTTATGAGCGACAACTGCAACCTGCGCATGGCGGACTATTCTGTCCGACGACTTGTAACCGCGGCGTAAAACTCTTGCAACCGTTCCTTCATCTCCGCCTTCGGCAATCTCTTGCACCGCATCATGCAGTGTGGGGTCAAAAATGTCTCCGACATCGGCATATCCGATTACCCCCTGATTTGAAAGTGCGGTGATAAGCTGAGAACGCACATTCTCCATACCAACGCGCCAATTTGCGTCCATGGCAGTCCATGCGTCGCTTGCGATAGCCATGTCAAAACTGTCCAACGCCGGAATGATGTCCTCTATCAATGCGTCGCGAGAACGGTTGCCCGCGCGCTCGGCCGTCAAAACGGCATCTTTGCGGGCATTAATTGAATCGGCCTTGCATCTCTGCCAGCCGACCAAATACGCCTGCTTTTCTTCTTTGCATTTCTCAAGCTCGGCTCGCAACTTCTTTAGTTTGTCTGCGAGGGTTGCGGAGCCTTGCTCTTCGGCGTCCACTTCAAAATCGCCCTCGCTCGGAGTTACTTGTATTTCTTCAGGATTCTCGGGAGAATCCGCTTTTTTCTCGTCTTTTTTCCACCAACTCATGCGGGAAGAGTATAGCATAAAACTTGCCTCTGTCGGGTAAATTAGTGGTTTCGTAAACCACTAATTTACCCGACTTCTAAAAAAGTTGACGACTTCTAATAATAGATGTATGGTTGGTGCCGGCATTGAGGTAGATTTCCCGAAAAACGATTCATATCGAGAAGGAGAAGCTCATGAAGCACGTTAAGTACACCGTAAGAAGGTTAAGGGACTCGTTTGAATCTCTGTGCGTGTTCCTAACCCCGACGTGGGTTGCCGGTTTACTGATACTGCTCCTCCCCCACGACGGGTTTTGGGGAGCCGTGCGCGAGACCATATTTTCCAACACACTAATCGTATTCGCGGCCTGTCTGGTGCAGGTGGGCTGTCTGGTGTTTTGGGCAATTAGACTCGCGGATATCTGGTTGTGGGGGTTCCCAGCGAACACGCGAGAGAAAAAACGTTAGTCGCCGCTGCATTCTATCTTGGGGGTTCAGGCTATGTCTGGACCCCCGATCTCTTTGTATGCACGTGTTCTCGTATCTCTTATCGCTTAGACCATTGAGGAGCGCGGCGGGCTTTCTTCAATCCGAACTTCTTGCGCTCTTTCTTTCGCGGGTCGCGTTTCAGGAATCCCCTCTGCTTCAAATCTTTGCGGAATTCCGGAGTGATTTCGTTGAGGGCGCGGGAAATCGCATGCCGCACCGCGACAGCCTGCCCCTTGTGGCCACCACCGGATACGTGTACGGAAACCGCATATGTTGAGTTGGTGGAGGTGAGAGATTCAAAAGCAGTTTTTACGAGCGCTTCAAGCGGGAAATATTCTTCCGCAGTTTTGCCGTTCACCGTCATGGAAGAAGTCTTTGCGGGAACAAGCCGTACGCGCGCGCTCGCCGTTTTTCTGCGGCCGACTGCCTCTACGTATCTTTCTTTGGTTGCCATGTTAGATTTTCTTAACGAGTGATAACGAGTTTAGTAAATCTTACACCCAGCACCTTTGTTTCATTGAGAAACGAAGGTGCTGGGTTAAGAACTTGTAATTCGCTTCGCTCATAACAATTTCTAAACAGTTATCTTAAGATTTTTCATTCTGGCGACTCTCATTGTATTGCGCGGGAGCATTCTCTCTATCGCGCGGCGAAGCGGCTCGCCATGACCCTTTCGTAGCTGAAGCTTGCCGAGCGCTTCCGTTTTCAAACCTCCGGGGTAGCCGGAGTACGAAGTGTATTTCTTACCGAGCCGTTTCTTGTCGGTGTTTATCAGTTTGGAAGCGTTGACGATAGTGACCTTGACCACGGAAGCAATGTGCGGAGTATACTGCGCTTCGGTTTTCCCCATAAGGGTTTTTGCGGCAAGCGAAGCAACGCGCCCCAAGCTCTTTCCGGCGGCATCTATTGTGTAATGGCGGTTCTTATTGAGCGAAGCGAGATTAGAATCCGCCTTACCCAGCACCTTTTCTTCTTGTAATTGTTTTGCGTTCATATTCTGTTATTTTGTGTAAACCAGATGTGTTTGAGAAAATTGCGGTTAAAGGTGCTGGGTTAAGAAAATATATTCGCTTTGCTCGTTATTTTACTTAACCAGCTCAATCCGAGCTGATTCTATGGCGCGTTTCCCAACCCGTCCAAGTCGAACAATTCTTGTATATCCCCCAATGCGTTTCTTAAACCCGGGAGCTATTTTTTGGTGAAGTTCAAAAACCGCATCCGGACTTCCTCCCAGCCGAGATGAAACTGTCCGGCGCGACGCAATCGTATTGATTTTGCTTGCAGAAATCAATTTCTCGACGAAGGGACGCAATTCTTTCGCGCGGGCAATCGTCGTAGTTATTCCTCCCGCAAGTATGAGAGACCTCGCGAGACTTCGCAAGAGAGCGGCTCGCTGGCCTTTTTTGCGGCCCAGCGTCCGCGTTTTCTTGTGATGCTTCATGTTAGATTTTGTTAACGAGTGTAACGAGTTTAGAAAATCTTACACCCAGCACCTTTGTTTCATTGAGAAACGAAGGTGCTGGGTAAATAACTTGTAATTCGCTGCGCTCATAACAATTTATTTATTGCGAGCGCAAAGTCAGCCCGAGATTGGAAAGCGCGCGCTTGATGTCTTGCAGGCCCTTCTGTCCCAATCCTTCAATGGAGAGAAGGTCATCCTCTCGCTTACGCACCAGTCCACCCACAGTCCTGATAGAGGCATTGTCCAAAGCGTCTGTCACTCTCTGCGGCATGTTCAGTTCAGTGATGCGGGTCTTCAAAACTTCCGCATCCGGCGTTGCCGCTTTGTCGTCGCGCCGTCCGTCCTTTGAAGCTCCCGCAGAAGCAAGCGCGCCCATTTCAGCGGCCTCTTCCTCTTTGAATCCAACGACGGCCTTTAGCTGATGTATCATCGTCTCTATGGAACGTTCAAGCGCTTCCCGCGGCGAGATTGTGCCGTCAGTTTCAATAAGAATCCGCAAACGATTGAAATCAGTTCTGTCTCCGACGCGCATGTTCTCAACCTCGTAATTCACACGGCGGATTGGAGAAAAAATCGCGTCCAAGGCGATAATCCCCACGTCAACGCGCTCTTTCTGATGAACTTCTTTCGGAATGTACCCAAGGCCTCGTTCGGCGCGAAGCTCAATATCAAGAGTTACTTTTCCGCTGATGTCGGCGATGTGGCTCTCCGGATTCAAAACCTCCACCTGGCCGGGCAGTTTCAAGTCTGCCGCGGTGACGGACTTTGGACCCTTAACGCGAAGTGTTATTGTCTGCGGCTCATCGGTGATGAGCTTGAGACGTATTTTTCGGATATTTAGAAGTATTGTCACGACGTCCTCTTTTACGCCCTCTATGGTAGAGAATTCGTGGGCTACGTCTGGGATTTTCACATGAGTAACAGCGGCGCCTGGAAGCGAGGAGAGAATAATTCTGCGCAGAGAATTGCCAAGCGTGTAGCCGTAGCCCGGGTACAGGCCGTCGATTTCGTATGTGCCGCTCCTTTCAGATTCCGAAACGACACGGGGCTTTGATGGAAGCGCGATGTGATAGTCAGACATAATAAATACAAAAAATGTGATTATGACACGCTAAATAATATGAAAACCAGAATGATAAAAATTGGCCGCAATTATAACACTATCTGCTGTAAAACTCAAACACTGTCGAATAATCAATCCCGCTTTCCGAGCCAGAATAGCTCGGCTCTCCCACGACCTCTGCCTTCATAAGCGACGGGTCGAGAACTATCCATGTCGATTTTATGCCTTTGTTAGCTTCTTCTGGGTCGGTTAGTTTGGCGAAAAGCGAGCTTGAGCGGCTCCCTTCACGCACCGCGACAACATCGCCCTTGTGGACCTGATACGAGGGTATCGTTATGCGTTTTCCGTTAACGGTTATATGGCCGTGAGAAACCATCTGGCGCGCGGCTCGCCGAGTTCCCGCGATTCCAGCCCGATACGCAACATTGTCGGCTCTCATTTCAAGAGATTTGTGAAGGGCGCCTGCGGGATTTGGCTCCGCAAACGCGGACTTTGCGTAGTTAGAAAGCTGGCGCTCGGAAAGTCCGTATGTAAAGCGAACGCGCTGTTTTTCCAGAAGCTGGCGTCCATAATCGGAGCCGCCGCGCCTGCCTCGCGGAGTTTTCGCGTTTTTTGAGCGCGCCTCTGAAAGAGCGAATTTTTGGGTTTGCGTCTGCTCAAAGACTCCCGCGCCCAAACGCTTTGCGATTTTGTATTTTGATTTGATCAATAACATACTGTTGTAAATGTTGTAGTTGTTGAATTTGTTCTAGACGTGATTTAACTGCTGTATTTTTAACATTTTGAACATGTAGAACATGTATAACGAATTTATATTCTCCTCGGCTTCGGCGGGCGCGGGCCATTGTGCGGAATCGGCGTGTCGTCCGAAATTCGTAACACGTCAATTCCTTTTCCAGCAAAAGCTCGCAATGCGGATTCGCGTCCGGCTCCGACTCCTCGAATTACCACCACTACTTCTTTTATACCGATTATGTTCGCCTTGTCGCCGACTATCTCTCCCACTTTGGCGGCCGCGAAAGGAGTTCCCTTTTTGGCTCCCGAAAAACCCAAAGCGCCAGAGGATGACCATGCAACGGTGTTGCCTTCCTTGTCCGCGAGAAGGACTTTGGTGTTGTTGTATGTCGCATGAATGTTGAGTATGCCGGATACGAGATTCTTTTTAGCCACCCGAGCAAGAGAGCGCGACTTAAGCCCCGCGTCGACGCTCCCGCCCGATTTTCTGATGATACGCTTTTTTCCCATGTTAGATTTTGTTGTGAGCCTGCGAGCTAGAAAATCTTACACCCAGCACCTTTCTCGCTAACCATGCTGTTAGTGGCAGATATTACCTTTTACACGGCACATTTACAAGCAAAATTGGTTTGTTGTAAAAAGTGCTGGGTAAGGTTTGTCAGCCACAAAATCAATGCACCTGGGATGCACTGATTTTGTGGGACAAGCCCTTATGTCTTCTCCAGCTTGCGCTTGCCTGAAGTCATTGTCTTGCGAACGTTGCCGCGGGTCGTGCGCGAATTTGTTTTTGTCCTCTGCCCTCTCGCCGGAAGACGTTTCGCGTGCCTGGAACCGCGATACGACTTGATATCCTTTAGGCGGCGAATGTGCGCGCTGATTTGCCGTTTCAATTCCCCCTCTACGGCGAACTTTTCTATTGTCTCCCGCAGCGCGGATTCCTCTTTGGGCGTTAGCTGCGACGGGCGCTTTCCCGCGTCAATCCCAAGTTGTGATAGAACTGCGAGCGCGCGCGGACGGCCGACCCCGTATATAGTCGTAAGCGCTATTTCTAGACGCTTGTTTTCCGGCACTGTGACTCCTGAGATTCTAAGCATAAGTTCTAATTGTTGTAATTGTTCCAGTTGTTCTAATTGTTACAGCGCTTTTGCATGTATAACGTTTTCAACATATAGAACATATATAACATATACAACATTTAGCATTTATCCCTGTCTCTGCTTGTGCCGCGGGTTCGAACAGATGACCAAAAGGCGCCCGTGGCGCTTTACGTGCTTGCAGTGCATACAAATTTTCTTTACCGATGCTTTGACCTTCATGTTAGATTTTGTTGCGAGCTTGCGAGCTAGAAAATCTTACACCCAGCACCTTTCTCGCTAACTGTGCTGTTAGTGGCAGATATTACCTTTTACACGGCACATTTACAAGCAAAATTGGTTTGTTGTAAAAAGTGCTGGGTAAGGTTTGTCAGCCACAAAATCAATGCACCTGGGATGCACTGATTTTGTGGGACAAGCCCTTACACCCTCCTCGTAATCCTCGCGCGCCCCCCGTATGGGTCCAGATGGACCGAAACCCTGTCGCCCACGAGAACCTTAATCCTATGCAGCCGCATTTTTCCTGCTAAATACGCAAGAACAAGTTCGCCGGAAGACATCCTCACGCGGAAGAGAGTATTTGGAAGAGCCTCTTCCACAATCCCCTCAACGACCTCTTGTTCAGCCATATTCATCGCACGAAATAAAAGAGCCGCGATATTATAACAGATGCACCGAACGCACCCAACATCGCCGTAACAGACAGCATGCGGCCATTTGTGAGTTCAGACATATCTGCAAGCATGATAATATCAGCTTTACGAGTGTGAGTCAACAAACTAAAGTGGCACAAACTCCTATTGCCGGCTAAAGAAAGTCGGGAAAGAAGTTGAACCTCAAGAGGGCTTGGAAACGCAAAACAGATTAGAACACATATTTAACGAAACAATGGTGGCTGCTACGCCCTTCCGAAGCCTTCGGCGAAGGAGGGACCCCATTTCCCCACCCATTACGCAACTGCCATTGGCGAAAGAGGGATTTGAATATCAAAATGAGAAAGGTCTTTTGGTTTTAACCTTTGACTTGCTTCTAAAATCTCTATGCCCAAAATAATACCCTTCCTCCCTATATCAAAAATGATTCCATCTTCCACTTCTTTATTGGATACAAAAGTACCATCCTGAAATTTTATATACATTGCGTCTATTTTTGGATCGTATGTGATTTTCATATTATTTTTTACTTTCCCAAATTACAGAAATGATGATGTAAAAATCTCTTTCTCTTGTATATACCACCTTAACTACTCCTGCGCTAAACGACTTAAAAACTAATGACCGATTTTGGTACCCCACACCTTTGCTCTCGGGGCCAATAATAGCATCTTTGATCATTTTCTCTGTGATTTTTCGCACAGCCATTCTCTCCTTTGTATGATCAGTCAGAATTATCTTCATGTACTTTCAACATCTTATCACGGTTAAAACCATAGCGTCAACGCGCCGGAAGTGGCTCCCAATTCCCCGAAAAAGGGTACCTGTGAACTGACCCCCTTTCCCCCGTGCCATATAGATATCATATCATGCAAAAACTGTGCCTGTCCCCGTTACGATGCCGCACCCTACCGTAGCCTTCGGCGAAGGAGCGAAAGGGGGTATTGTTTTTTCGCATTTCCTTGTGCTACACTGCTCGTATGCACGATTTCACCAAGTATATTGTTTCCAGACAAAATATCTGTCACGGCAAACCCGTTTTCAAAAGTACACGCATCATGGTCTGGCAGATTCTCGAGATGCTCGCTGTGGGAGAGTCCATCAATGACATTCTGCGTGCGTACCCCAGCCTCACCAAGGCACATGTCACCGCCGCGCTGCAACTCGCCGCCCGACTGCCTGAAATTCGCGGATCTTTTATTATTTCGCCGGATCATGCGATTTCTCGTTGACGAAAACGTTCGGAGCGAAGTCGCGAGATTTCTCTCAAAGCTCGGTGATGCCACTCGTCCTTCCAAAGGCGCATCGGATTCCGCTATCGCGAAGATATGCGAGAAAGAATGGCGCATACTCATCACGCACGACAACGACTTCGCTAATACGGTGGCATATCCGCCGGATAAATACGCGGGCATAGTACTCATCCGAATCCATCCGTCTACACCAGAAGTCGTAACTGCGGCGCTCTCGAACTTGTTCGCCACATACGATGAGAATTCGCTTGATGGACGGCTTGTAATCCTCGGAGCAAACGGATTCATCATAGATAAAACCCCAGACGAAGAATAGCAATCCGCACTATACGCCGTAGCCTAGGGCGAAGGAGGGACCCCATTTTTCTTCAGTCCTTGCCAGAATATTTAACGAATTAATTGTGCCTGTCCCCGTTTCTCTTTACTAGGTCTTGCCTAGTAGACTAAAACTGTGCCTGTCCCCGTTATTGGCATGAGCACATAGGCAAGCACCTTCATGTCAAATTCCTTTTGTGCTTCACG
>CAYHST010000005.1:0-6760 GCA_964359415.1 uncultured Candidatus Saccharibacteria bacterium
TTGAGTGCCGCATTCGCTTCATTATATTGAGGCGTGAGATTGACCAGCACGGGGTCTCTACCTCTTTGTTGCACTGCCGTGTCGAGGACCTGCTTCTTTCCGTCTCTATTTCGCTCTGCCCTTTCAAGCCTTTCTGTCAACGTCGGCAACATATCCTCCTGATTACGTTCGACCTGTTCCATCACAGACTGGAATGCCCTCAAATTTGCCACCTGCCTCTTATATACATCGGTCTCCCTGCGCTTTTTCAGGAGTTCATTTTCGGCATCACCCTTGGTGACCACGAGTTTTTCCGCCTGGGCAATCTCTTTCTTGGCGCGTTCTTCAGCAATATCGGCATAGCCCTTTGGTTTTTTCTGCACTCCGGTCAAGAAGCTTGGCATACCGAGTGCCTTGATGCCCATCTGCGCCAGTTTTGTGTTCGGCAGGTTGAATGACCCCTTTGCCAGCATGTCTGCCCTTTCCTTTGCTTTCATTTTTGCCACCAAGGCATTCATAGCATCTTTGTGTTCAAGAGACCCTTTTGGAGCCATTCTGACTACGTCTCTGGCATCCTTGATATCATCTTCGAGTTGCAGTGAACGACGAGTGGCCGCTCCGCCGACAAACTTGCGCATAAGGGGCGCGGCAATGAAACGAGAGCCGAGAGCGAGAGGCGCGGCAATGGCTGAACCCAATAGAGTACCAGTAAGTCCCAGCCCGCCGACCTTGCCCGCCCACTTGCTCGCAAGCATAAAAGAGCCCCAGAGCAAACCGAGGATTATGAAATAAGCAAAGAGCGCGCCGACGTCGGTTGTTGTCACTGCTGGATTGGCGAGGCCTCCAAGCGTTCCGCCTGATGCGGATATCGCCGCGGAAACCTGGAGAGTTATCCAGAGAAAAATCATCAACAACGGGGCAAGCGCGGCATTGCGCAAAAGCGAAGACCACCAGCCCTTCCACCCGTAGGTACTCTCATTTAATTTCGGTATCAAATGTGTCGCGAACGCGCCCGCGGCCGTAACCATTAAGAAAATAAAAAGCACCGCTCGGCTGATGAGAAGATATGTGCCGTAGAAAAGCACAGCCGCGGCTCCGCCGAGAAGCGTTGTTGCGAGTAGCCCGTGCGCCAGAGCGACCCACCAGCCGCTCTTCGCTCTTACAGCCAGCGCGTCGTATGTATCGCCGATGCTGGTAACTTTCAGAAAGCCGATAAATGCTCCGGCTATTCCCCTTTCGCGGAATGAACCAATGCCGGTGGAAACTGGAGTGGCCCCAGTGCTAAGTACAGCTCCAGCCCGCTCTCCAGCGTCAGCGCGCGCCGCGCTTATAGAACCTGCTCCGCTCATGGAAGCGTAGAACTGCCCCGCTGTGAAGTTGGAAGCGTCAATAATCATTTTTGTAAAAAGCAAGCTGAAATTTATCAGCACCGCTATCACAAGTACGCGAGTAAGCATTTTCTTCGCCGCGTATTCCTGTATCCCGAGAATCGTCGAAATCGCGATGAACGTGAACATTCCGATTATCACGATATTCGCGATGTCGCGCATGGCGGTCCATCCGGCATCCACCCCGTCTTTCACTTTGTCGAAGACCGACGTTGCAAATAGCAGAATCGTATTATCCACCGTCCAGTTGAATAGCAGGTCCGCGATTGCGAGAATCCATGCGGAGATAGAAATAAGCAGGGTGCCTATCACGACAGCAATTATGCGCAACCAGCATCCTGGGTCGAATAACCCTCCAATGCCGACACACACGTCTCTGGGTTTTCCTGTTGCAACAGCAACGCTGTCTCTAATAGTAGCCTCCAATGCCGTTATTCGCGCTTGGTTGCAGTCGGGGCTACCCGTAGCGCATAAAGCCCTTTCCGCACCAAGATTTGCCTGTTGGCTTGGAGCGGCGCGTCTTTGTAGAGTTTGCAGATTGTCTCGAACTGCCTCAGCCTCCCGTACCGCTTGAGTGCCTAACGTAGCCCACGCGGATTTAGTGGGTTCATCAGCCGCAACTGCAGGCCGTGCTGCGATGACATCTCGAATAGAAGTACGTGCTCTATCAATTGTGCCTTGAATGGAAGCCGCATTGGCCGCGTCAAGATTCATTCCCCTAAGATAGGTCTCGTTGCCATCGAGAATTGGCAATAAATCTTGAAGAAAACTTGTAGAAAGTCGCTCATATGTACATCCATCACTGCCGCTACAAGCGCCCACAGCATACGCGCTCTGTGGAGACACGGCTATTCCAAATACCGCTACCGCTAGCAGGGCGATTCCAAGAAAACTACTTGCAAGGATTTTTTTCATGCTCATTTATCTGCGGCCATAAATGCTATCCCTTCCGCTCCACTTATTTGCCCATCCGGCAATCACGGCGGGGTTATCGATTCTGCACCAGCCGACAGTCGGGTCCGCGTTTTCGCGCCATGCTGTCAGATTTCCCTGCACGAGGGTTCCCAGACCGGTTTGCACGCTCTGCGTCTGTTCTTGCGCGTTCTGCGCGTCGGCCTGCGTATGGAGGGCTCCACTTGTAACTAGAACGTTAAGCTGGTTGTATCCATCAGGTCCGCTAATGGTGTTGTTGGCGACTCCAGCACTGATTTGATTGATGCGGCCAATTGTCGTGGAGGCGGAGGCGGCTTCGGTATTTAGAGAGGTCGCCAATGGAACGATGTCTCTGTCTATAATTGCTTGCGCGAAGCGCTGTGATGTTGTCGCGATGGATATTTGAGCGATGTTATTCTGCTGGGCATAAGTTACTACTCTCGGAACTATCTGCGCCCAGCACTGGTTTTCCGCATCGCGCAAAGCTGTCGCGGCCTGCATTATCAGGCCCTTAGTCGCGTTTTTCGCCGCGAGATATTGGCTCTCGTTCACAATCGCCGCCTGGAGATTCTGCATAGCGGCGCCGGTCTGCGCGCTTGCTTGTTCCGTACCGAGGTCGTTGACCATTCTGTCAACGAAAGATGTCCCGCCGGCGGAGTTGATAAGCGCATTAAGCCCTCCGAGGCTGGCCGAAATTGCAAGATTTCCTATGCCGGCGAATAGCCCGTCTATCAACTGCCCTATGTCGTTGGCGTTTTCAAGCTGTCGAAAATTCGAGCCGAGCTGCTGTTGAAAAGTTCCCGCCAATATAAATCCGGGCGTAACGACGCGCGTTCTTCCGTTCTCGGTAACCACTACGTCATACACGCCGTTATTCCAGCCAAGGCGGGTCATTCTATTTTCTCTGTCCGCGGCCGCGTAGCTCATGACACTGCTTTGGTAATTGTAGAAGTTAAAAAGAGGATTGCAGTTCGGGTCGGCAACCGCGAAGAGAGATTGCGGCCCGTCGTACGCGCCGTTGTTAAGAGCGACGAGGTCTCCCGTATACGAACACGCGAGCGACGCGCCCGGATTCTGGGTTTGTTCAAGGTAGGAGCGGTTGAGGGCAAGTCTCAAGTCGTCCCGATAAGCGGAGTTTAGAGAATTCGACAGGCCGCCGCTGACATTCTGCGCGACAATGTTGCTCTCCCACCTTCTCTGGTCTTCTTCGAGATTTTCCGGAAAATATGGATTGCCGGTTTCGCATGTTTCCACACCGTCAATGCCCGTCGTGCAGACCTCTCTTCCGGTGAGAAAAGTCTTTGTAGAATTGCTTACCAGCCGAGCTATGGCGGCCCTCTTTTTCGCGTCTATTATTTTACGCACGACGCATTCTTTGTACACGAGCATTCCGGTGTTCAGAGTAACGGCCGCATCGCTTACTGGTACGACCCCGCCGCCTATCGCCGCTGTAGAGCCCACGCTCATTGATTGGGCGCCGTACCGGTCGCAATTTTCCATTGCATCAGTGCTTGGCGCAATTTGCGCGTAAGCGCCTGCAGGGGCCGCGAATATTGCAAGCGCGCAAAAGATAAGAACGAGCGGAATTTTATTGCCTGTCCCGTTAGAAGCCCGCCTGCCATCGCCCGAAAGCGCGGTAGTAACGAACTTGATTAGCTGGTACATACATAACGTTTGTTGCTGATGCCACTGACTCCGCTCTGGCTTTGGCGGGCAGGTAGGAAGCTTGCGCTTCCGACTCAAAAGCCATTGCTTGTAAGCAATCAACCAATGAAAAACATCCGTTGAATGAGGGCAACCAAGACTTCCGCGACTTCTAACGGGATTAATCATAGTATTTTTCGCTTTTCGTAAGAAGCGAGAGAGCTGAACGACGTATACACGCCATCCTCGGCGGAGTTGTATGTCCGCAAGAGGGCGAGGGTCGCCATCGGGTCGTCGGCGTTTTTTATGAGCGCATCAAGAGTTACGGCGAATCGCAGAAGAGAGTTCGCAACAGCGAGATGATAATCAAGCGCGTCTTCCGGCACGGTGAGCGCGGAGAGCAGAGAAACGGTTTTGCGATACCTCCCCGCGGCCTCTCCCAAAATCGCAAGGTTGTGCTTGTCGCCAGTTTGCACATAGCGGTTGAAAATTCCGAGCTCCGATTCGGAATTTAGAAGAAGAGGAGCAAGCGCGGTTTGCAACTCGCCCCTGTACGCAAGCACTCGTTCGCGCGAAGTGTCAGGGTCAGTCTTTATTTCGCTACTCGCGACGGCTGTATATGCAACCTGCGCAACCGTCGCCTCTGCTACGCGATTGGCGAGACTGGCCCCTTTTTCTTCCGTGTACGCGCCGGAGTTTTTGAGTTCAATATATGTGCCGAAGAGCTGTCCGAAAACGTCGCTTTCCGCGTTTGAGAAGTCATTCGGGCCTGCCTGCCCCGCCCCGTTAGAAGCGATGCTTCTAACGGGGCCCGTAGCTCCGCCGAAGGCGGATGGTATCGGGGCCTGCGCGGGCAGGCCGGAAGACGCGGAGCGTGCCGCGCCTGCGGGAGCTATGTAGTTCGTTTCCAAAATTGTTCCGCGCCCGCCTTGATTTTGAACGGAATACACTTTTCCCGAACCGGCAAAAGCTCCGGTATTTGTCGTTTCAATCGTTCTGTTTGCCCGCCAGCCGAACACCGTCAAAAATATGACTACGGAAAGAGCGGCGGCGATAACCATGGGCGAGAATTTAATTCCCATGGAATCTTTCCATAGCAAAATAAACCCCGCATCATTCGCGCGCCCCGTTAGAAGCCAACGTAATTCTCGCTTGCGGTTCTGTATGTCCATAATATTCAAAAAATCCACGCTTCTAACGGGGCGCGTTCGTTTTCCACGTGGAAATTATAACACCCAATATCAAGCTAGTAGCCAGTAGCCCACACAGGACTGCGATTTGTTGCCACTCTACGCACGGACAAATCGGGAGCCTGTGGCTAGTAGCCAGAAAAATCTAGCCCATGACTTGTGCGTTAGCTTCAGGCTACTGGCTACGAGCTACCGGCTATTAAATGCTGAAAGAAAAAATCGCGCCGGGGTCGCTTGCGGAGAATCTCACTCCGTACATGGAAAAAAGGTCCACAAGCGCGACATAATTTTTGATAAATTCATCCGCATTCGCGTTATAAGCGTTTATTGCCTCAAGAAGCGTTGCGTTATTTTCTGTCTGCGAGAGTTTGGAAAGGCCTTGCGCCGCATCTCTATAGCCTTTGGCGAGTTTGGCATTCAATGATTCGGCTTGCGGAGGAACGCCTGGCACGTTCCCTATTGCTAAACCTAACTGCGTGTATTCATTCGCGATGGATTGGACTCCGACGGTTGCCGAGGCGGGTGTTGCGCCGGGAGTCAATGGAATGGCGCTCGTTAATTGCGCGTACGCGTTCGCGATTTCGGGTATGCCAGCGGCTTTCGACGGGTCAATACGGCTGTCGAAGAAAGTTTTCAATACTTGCGTTACGTTTCCATGAGTATTTTCGAAGTTTCTTATAAGAGAGCCCACCTTGTTGCCGTAGTCGAATAGCGCCTTTTGCTCCGGCGTTCGCGTGTCGGCTGGAGAAAGAATGTTCGAGAGTGCGCGGAAGAATAGTGCGTACGGATTATTGAAAGGAGCGTCTTGCGCTGTAGCTGGTTCTTTTGCGGGAGCTTTCGTGGTTGCGACAGGAGCGGATTCAATCGCGGGATTTTCCGGCGTTGGCGCGCGGGAGAAGAAATCAGCAAGCGGAGGCGTTGAACTGCCCGCGCCGGGTGTAGCATTCCGCGGAATTGATTGCGTGCCGGTTGCCGGCCCAGGTTCTGTGTTTGCTTGGGGAGAATAATAAGGATATTCCACAGCGACATTTTTGATGTCTCCGAGTTCTGAAACTGTTCCCGTATTATTTCTCGTCAGTACTCCGCCGACTACGACAAAAACCGCCGCTCCTATGAGTGCAATTGTATATCTATGTTCGCGAAGCCATTGCATTATCACAGCGTAGCGGGAATTGGATGTTGTAGCAACACGCGTAATTCCCCTAACACAGTGATGCCACCTCAACTGTATTAAGGCATGTCAACGATAACTCACGACCGTGGACTATTGTTGATGTTACAGATACACACAATATGTGATGTTAGAATGTACTTCATGATTCGTCGTTTGGCGTCAACCGTTTTGTTGTGTACCGTGCTTTTTCTCACTAACCCGGGCTATGCGAATGCATATCCTTTCGGAGGGAAAGCCAGTCTTGTGCTTCCGTGTTTTGTGTTTGGGGTCGTTCCATACGGCAGTATTTCGCTTGTCGGACCTCCGAATCCGGGTCTATATATATGGACGCTTGCTACCCGAACCTATAAAAACGGCCCTCCGGCCCCAGGCAAGTGGCTCTTGGGACTCACGAGCGTCCCCTATATCTGCGTCGTATTTCCAATAGGGCCGATTGTCGTTCCCGGCATAGC
>CAYHST010000005.1:6860-27874 GCA_964359415.1 uncultured Candidatus Saccharibacteria bacterium
CCCCGTTAGAAGCATCGCTTCTAACGGGGCCCGAGAAAAAGTCCCTCGAAATGTTTTGAACAAGAAAGATCGCCGAATCAACATTCGGCGGAGGCGAGAAATTTCCTCGCGGGACTTTCGCGACGATTTTCGGAGTTCCGTATGCCTTGACGGAGAGCGAAAGCAGACTCTCTTTTTTAGAAATGATGCGTTGAGCAACCTCCTTCTGCACAAGAAGCGCCATCGCGCGCGGCTGTTCCTCGGCTGTCAAAAATTGCCGGATGATTTCCCCCGTAATGTAATAGGGAATATTCGCCGCCACCACATAGCTCTGCCCAGCAAGGTGAGACCTTGGGGTTTTTAAGGTCTCTCCTTGATTGATGTCACGTATATCTCCCGCAATGATAACGAGTATTCCAGAATTAATTTCCTCGCTAAAAGTTTCTTTTAATTTCGCGACAAGCGCCTCGTCTTTTTCGATTGCGACGACTTGCGCGCCGACTTCTTTGGCAATCGCGAGCAGTTCGCGCGTCAGTGCTCCCTTTCCCGGTCCGATTTCAAGCACTGTGTCGCCGCGCGAAATGCCGACTGCATAAGCAAGCGAACGCGCCGCCCATTTCGATTTTAGAAAATGCTGTCCAAGCCTCGGCGTACGTTTCATAAGCAATTTTGGAGCCTGTTTTTGATTTGTTGTTTGTGTTTTTTGTAACTCACTCAATAATATCTTCTTTTTCCGCGTTATCCGCCAGCGCGTGTTTCATCAGTCTGGGGTCGATGTCAGACAAAAATTCAGACGGCGCTGTCAATTCGCGCGCGCCATATTTTGAGCGCTCATGCGCGTATGAAAGAGATAAATATTTGCGGGGGCGCGTAAGAGCCACGTAAAAAAGCCTCCTTTCCTCCTCCGGGTCCCTCGCATCATCGTTCCGCAACGACGGGAAAAGCCCCTGTTCAAGCCCTACAATAAACACTGCGTCAAATTCAAGACCTTTCGCCGCGTGTACCGTCATAAGAGAAACCCCCCCTTGCTCTTTCGCCATATCAAGTTCATCCTGTTCGCTTTGCAGTGCCGCCTCCTCCAAAAGCCGTTCAATTCCCGAAGGCGGCTCGTCGTTTTCGTATTTCGCCGCGAGGTTCGCGAGTTCGCGAATATTGCCCTGCCGTTCGCGCCCTTCCTCTGTTTTGTTGTCAAACATGTTTTGTATTCCGCTTTCCTCAATGCAAAAGCGCACGGCCTCGGACGCGGGCAAAGTATTTACCGCGTGGCGGATTTTTACGAGCGACTCCTGAAATTTTGCAACTTTCGCGCCGGCCGCGCCCAGCGTTTCCCCTTTAAAAAGTTTCTCAAGCGTGACTTTTCCGATTCCGCGCGGAGGCACCGCGATTATGCGCGCGAAATCGCCCTTGCTTTTCGGATTGAGCGCGGCGCGCAAATATGAAAGCGCGTCTTTCACTTCTTTGCGCTCGAAAAATCTCGTCCCCAATACCCGATACGGCAGTCCCGCGTGAAGAAAAGCTTCTTCCAAAACGCGCGACATCGCGTTTTCCCGATACAACACCGCGATTTCCCGCGCGGGCACGCCCGTGTCCATGAGGCTCGCGGTTTTTTCCACGACAAACCACGCTTCATCGCGTTCGTTCATCGCGTCATAAATTGTAATTGGCTCTCCGGTCGCCCCTTCGCTAAAAAGCGTTTTGGGAATGCGGTTTAGATTTTTTTCAATCACGGAATTTGCCGCGGAAAGGATAGTTCTCGTCGAGCGGTAATTTTGTTCGAGCCGTACAACAGTCACGTTCGGAAATTCCCGCTCAAACGCAAGCAAGTTTTTTATCTCCGCTTGTCTCCACGCGTAGATGCATTGGTCCAAGTCTCCAACTACGCAAATATTGTTACGCGCGCCGCATAAAAGCCGCACCATTTCATATTGCACCCCGCTTGTGTCTTGGTACTCATCGACTGTCAGGTAGTGCCAGCGGTTTTGAAGAAGCGAGAGCGTCTTTGGCGATTCGCGGAAAAGCGTAAGCGTCCGAACCAAGAGGTCGTCAAAGTCGAGCCCGCCCTCCTCCGCGAGCATTTTTTCGTAGCGTTCCCACACAAGCGCCACCGTTTGTTCTCGGCGGTTCCCCGTGCGCTCTCGGTACTCGCGGACGGATTTACCCGCTCCCTTCTCGCGGGAGATAGCAGAAAGTATTTGGCGCGGCGTCCACTCCTCTGTGTCCAGTTGTTTAAGGATGTTTTTAACGGCTCGCGTGCTGTCGTCTTGGTCCCAAATCGAAAAACCGCGCGGGATGCCGGCTTCTTTATGAAACTCTCGCAAGAGGCGGACTCCAAGCGAGTGAAATGTGGTAACCAGCGGTACGGCTCCGTGAGTGCCGGAGAGCAAAAGAGAAACCCTCTCGCGCATTTCCCCGGCCGCCTTATTCGTGAACGTCACCGCGAGTATCGAACGGGCGGGCACCCCGCTCTCTATCAGTTGTGCGATTCTGTGGGTGATTGTTTTTGTTTTTCCTGCGCCAGCCCCGGCCACGATAAGAAGCGGCCCGTCTTTATGCAAAACAGCCTGCTTTTGAGCCATATTTAGGCCATCTAGAAATTTAGTCGTCATAGGAACCGGTTAAAGTGTGTAGAAAAGGGGCTGGACCGGTGAACCCCGTTAGAAGCTCACGCGGGGGTATTGACTTGCGTTCCAATCTTTTTGGCGTTCATCTCCGCGCAAGCCACGGGCATTCAGCTTCTAACGGGGTGAACTATACCATATTCGTTTTCTGGGCTTGACAGCGGTTATAAAATCATTGGATAACGAGAATCGCAACCAAGCCGGAAAAGGCGCGGATTTCTTCTTGACGTCCACATTCGCTTGAAGGCCATCCCGAGTGTTGGTTTTCGAACGAGTGGGAATGGTAAAATGATGGCTCTAAATAAGGGTCATTTAGCATATCCGACTCGATAGTTGCCCCCGTTAGAGAATAGCTATATCAAAAACACGGCGGCAGTAGATTTCTCTAACGGGGCAGACAAAATCAATATCCACTGCCTGAATTCAAATGTGGTTGACTCCCAAAGTCGTGAAGGTACAGTTAAGAAGCATGGTGGGCTAGCTTTTCCCTTGTGGCCTATCTTTCTCTGTATCTCAAAAGAGCAAGATATAAAGCCACATTTTGATTGAACCTCTTACCAACCACCGGCAAAAAACGCATATAGCAACCCAAATGAAGGACTCCGGCGCGGATTTACGACCCGCGCAGGTGAGGACATATGGAAAGTCAGGTTCCGCTCGAGCGGCAATCTCTTTGATTTCACTCATTTTCGCAGTTGGCTCGCTTCTTCCAGCGACTGCGAAAGCCAGCGTTTTAGGCGATTTTTGGGCTTTAGTCCTGAATTGGAATACAGAACAGAGTGGATTAGTTGCAGTGACTGACAACGTGCAAACGATGGCGCTTCTACAGCCAGCCATGAACATAGACCCGACCCCTGCCTGGGGTGGCGGTGACATTACCATCGTTGATGGAACCGCCCTCATGCCGGAGGAGGGTCCTTCCGGCACGATTGCCGATATAGAGAAGCCGGAAAATGCCACCATCAGCGTCTACATGGTGCGCTCTGGCGACACTCTCTCGGGAGTCGCCAAGCTTTTCGGCGTTTCATCCAATACAATCCTCTGGGCGAACGACATTCCGCGCGGGTCAGCTCTTCAGGTTGGACAGATGCTCACAATACTTCCGGTAACGGGAGTTAAGTACACGGTTAAAACGGGCGACACGCTCTCCTCCATTGCCCTCCGCTTTGGGGGCGATGCGGGGGAAATTGCGAGTTTTAATGGTATAGAAAATGGCTTACTTGCAGTCGGTGAGGAAATCATAATTCCAGATGGAGAAATTTCGGCTCCTGTACAGACGAGTCCTAGCCCAGAACCGGTGTACACCGAGCCGGGCACTAGCGAACAAAACGGTTACTACTTGCGGCCAATCGTTGGAGGTAAGAAAACCCAGGGCATACATGGCTATAACGGAGTAGATATCGGCGCGCCGAAAGGCACTCCGATAGTCGCTTCTGCGGAAGGCGATGTCATTGTCGCGAAGGATGGCGGATGGAACGGCGGATACGGAAGTTATGTCGTCATTCAGCATCCCAACGGCTCGCAAACGCTCTACAGCCACGCATCCGGCATCATCGTCTACGCCGGCGAGCATGTGGTGCGGGGCCAAGTCATCGGATACGTGGGTGCGACCGGCAAGGCGACCGGCCCGCACCTCCACTTTGAGATACGTAACGGCATCCGAAATCCCTTCTAATTCAAGCGCAGATTTGCGCAGATAAAAAAGACACGCGGATTAACGCAGATTGATGCGTTTCAAGGTCTCTCCTCTGGGATTTTGCATTTGAGGTGAGACCTTTGAAATTTGCAAGTTCCAAAAATCAATTTGCAAAGAAATCCGAAATACCAAAATCTAAACAAGGTTCTGTTTTTGGAGATTGAGACTTGGAATTTTGTTTGCAAATTGCAAATTGAGTTTTGCAAATTTGTGGCATGGCACTGCTGTACAAAAACCCAATCCCGGGTTAGTCTAGCGGTACGCTCTTTTTAGAATGGTGTGTGATGCGGCGCGCGAAAGGCCGCTCATCAGTGGTAAAAAACTACTGGCGCACACTCAAGTAATCTAATCCACAGGGGAGGTCCTTATCGAATAGCTCATTTTTTTGTTCTCATAATGGCCGCCGACCTATTCGGCACCATCCGGCCTTTGAGCCGGGGACGTAAAGACCGTCACATGTCTGGGTGCTAGTAGAATGTTTTCGTTCTATCTACTAGCACCCGGACTGATTTTATTTATACCTTCGTCTTTTGCCACAAACTCTGAGTTGTGTGCCGATATTAGTTTTGAATATTCGAATTTATTTTGCAAATTGCAAATTGAAACTTGCAAATTTCCCCCGCAAATCGTCTAAGTTGCATGTAGTTTGTGTAATGTTACTATAAGTCAGCTGTGTCAAAGTCAAAGTTAAACGTTGACGTAATCGTAGACCTCCAATACGGAGACTGCGGAAAGGGCAAGGTCGCCCACTTTTTGTGCAAGACGAAGAAATATACCCACGTACTCCGCTACAACGGCGGATGCAATGCAGGCCACACGATTTTTCATAAAGGAGTTAAGTTCATCACCCACCACATTCCGGCGGGAGTATTTTTTGGAGTTCGTTCCGTCATCGGCTCTGGCTGTGTAGTAGACCCCGACCAATTTTTTCGTGAGATTAAGATTCTCGAAAATGGCGGCGTATCCACCAAGGGTAAAATTTTCATCGCGCGGAACGCGCACGTGATTACTAACGCGCATAAGGCCGAAGATAAAAAAGGCGGAGGGAAAATCGGCACGACGGGCCGCGGCAACGGCCCCGCGTACAGAGACAAGTACGGGCGCACGGGACTGCGCGCGGAAAAAGTATCAGAGCTAAAACCGTACCTCATTGATTTGTACGAGGAGTGGTACGGCAATAAAAAATCCGCCAAAGGCGGAGTGCAAATTCTCGCCGAAGGCGCGCAGGGATTCGGTCTGGACATTGATTGGGGCGATTACCCGTTCGTCACCTCCTCGCACTGCACCACGGCGGGCGCCTTATTGAACGGCCTGCCCGCGACCGCGATTCGCGACGTGTGGGGTGTCGCAAAAATCTACGAAACCTACGTGGGAAGCAAAAAGTTCCAGCCCGAAGGGGATGTGTTCAACAAAATGGGCGACCTCGGCGAGGAATTCGGCTCAACCACCGGCCGTCGCCGCCAGTGCAATTGGATGAACATGCAGACGCTTGAACGCGCAATTCAGATGAACGGCGTCACGCACATCGTTTTCAACAAAGTGGATGTTCTGCGCGCAGTCGGCGAGTGGGCGGTGATTGATAATGGCAAAGTAGTCGAATTCTCCGCCGGAGGCGGATCCGCCTCCGGCGGAAAAACCGAAAAAGCGATGAATGATTTTATTGTAAAGCGCTTGAAGACGTTGGGTATTTCGCGAAATCATATTTTCTTTTCAGAATCCAAGGAGAAAATCTAAGTGCCAAAAAGTTCGTGGTGAGTGCCTATTGCTATAAACCGCACCGCGTCGGCTTTTTCGTGATAAAAGATTGCGCGATAGTCGCCGGTAACATTGATGCTCCGGCATCCTGCGTACGGATGGTGGAGCGAATGATTATCGAGAATTGGGTCAAATGGATTAATAAGAAATATATTTCGTCGCACCTTAAATCGCACCTGCAACTTCTTCGGCAGTTTGGCGTACTTCTTATCGAAATTTCTGTGAGTATACGCGATCATTTTTTCAGACTATCGAGATACTTGTCCATTTCTTTCGCGGTGGAGAATGGGCCGGAGAATTTATCTTCCCTGCCCTCGCGGATGTCTTTTAATGCCTCATCGAGAATTTTGCGCGTTTTCGCATTTGGGATAAGGGGTTCGCGAAATTCAACGCGTCTCTCGTCTGCAAAACGCCTAAGTTCCTGATTGACCACCATAGAAAGCGGCACGCCAATCCTCTGGGAAACTTTGCGCGCCCTGTCGCGTACGTCCCTATCCACCTTCACGCTGATAACTGTTTTGTTGCTCATAACCGAAGTATATACAACGGTAGCACTCGGTCAAGCACATGGCTCTTTTGGTATTTAACGAAACCACATTTTCTTTTCAGAATCTAAAGAAAAAATCTAGTTCGAAATGAGCCAAAGCCCGACATTGTAGTCGCGTCTAATCTATCCTGGTATTTTGCAAAATACTAGAATAGATTTGTGCGTAATTGTGCAGTCATAAGAGAAAAGACCTGAACGGATGTGTTCAGGTCAATTAATATAGTGGAAATTTTCAGAGAGGAAAATTTTCCTAAAAGTCTTTTGCGAATCATTTGACTCGCAAATGAAAGATTATAAATAATCCCCCAGAAGAGCTTTTTTGTGAATCCATTGACTCACAAATGGACCGCCAGGTGCGACCCGAACCGTACGCAAGTGACATCCCACTTGCCTGTGTGCATTGTGTACCAACTCTTGAAGATTCGTCATAATTCGTGTATGATTGGTAGGCAGAATCGGGAAAATGGCTTAATATAAGGATATAGCAGGCATAGAAAATTGTCGGAAAATATGTACAAAAAGGAACTAATGGACGCGGGACTCACTCACAAGCAGGCGCAGGTGTATATCGCCTGCTTGGAAGCTGGGCCGTCTAAGATTCCGGCGATTGCGGCCGGCGCGCAAATAAAGCGGACTACTGTTTATGGGATTATTGAAGAGTTGGAAGCGCTGGACCTCGTCAAGAGCAGTTACAAAGGAAAGCAGAAGCTCTACGAGGCGCAAGACCCCGCCCTCATCCTCTCGATGCTAGAGGGAAAGAAGAAGAGATTGGCCGAAATCTTGCCCGGGCTTTCTAATTTGTTCATCACGCATCACGTGCGCCCGAAAATCAGCTTTTTTGAGGGGCGCGAGGGCGTGAAAAAAATCTATGACGACGCGCTTGATTGCACGTCAAAGGAAATCAAACAAATTGTGCGGGCGCGCCAGCACAACGAAGTCGTCGGCGACGCTTTCATCAACGAGTTCATTAGAAAAAGAATCGCGCGCGGCATCATCACGCGCAATCTTCACCCGAAGCACGGAGACTTGTATACGAATAAGCGCGGAATGGAAGACCCGAAGCTGAAGAGATACGTGCGCTACCTTCCCCCATCCGTTTTTTACGCCGCCATCATCATGATTTACGACCACAAGGTTGCCATGGTCTCCACCAAAGAAGAAAATTTCGGATTCATAATAGAAAGCAAAGAATTTTCCAACACCCTAAGCGCCTACTTCGATTTCATGTGGGGACTTGGGTCCAAGACACCAGATTTGGACGATTAGATCTGCACCACGCCGAACTGCCCGAGCAGTTATTACAGAATATCTATTTCCCTAATTGTGAAAACCAATTCTCTCCAGAAAGGCTCTTGGCTGCCTAATAAGGGAGATTTTTAGCGCAGCGCATACATCAGGGATTTTATATAACTCAGTATTATTTTCACGATAACTCTCTCTAGAAACGACGGTTAGACCATTTGCCTCAGCGTGGGCAATAAGATATGTATCGGTTTCCGACCGCCCAGTTGTTTGATCAATCATTGGATATGTATTATTTATTACTACCCCACGGTTTTTATCAGTCTCGCCAATTGCAACAACCAAACCTTTCCGCATCTGATTTTCGCACCAGCTTTTTAACGGCCCTTTCGACCTAATTTCATTCTTTACAATATCTAGAAGAATCCACATACCATTTTCCAAGGAAGATTGTAGATGAGACCAGAAATAATTATTTAAATCTACAGGAATCCACAATGCAAAGTCTAGTAGGAAACTAGTATCCACGAGATAAACTTCCTTTTTGGTCTGATCATTCATACTTGATCGGGCGCAAATCGCAGTAATCTTGAGGCCTCGATGTAACCAATTTTATTTTCGAGATACGTATTATAGACAACGCGATTAAACAGATCCCCATTCGAGTCTTTCATGCTGTTTGTGTAATTCCCACCTCTCTTTCGACCCTCGATTTCTTTCTTGAGGCGGAGATTCTCCTCCATTTCAGACTCAATTTCCCTTTCAAGAGAGTCTTGGATTTCTTTGTGTATCTTACCCAAATCTTTGAGACGATAAAAAATGAAAAGTTCACTTACCTTGTAAACATTCGAAATCTCTTCAATGTCATGCTTGTTATAAAACTCTCTTTTAAAATCTTGCTCAGGTAGAAGTAGGTTAGCGGCCACTTTATTGCAAAAAATCTCCTCAGAATTCAAATTCTTTTCCGTACTCCTGAAACTTAAGCTATTCGAAATTGCATCTGTTTTTCGGAAAAAATGTGCAAGCTCGTGTATAAAAGAAAATATCTGAGCGGAAAGAGTGTCTTTTCTGTTTAATACTATGAACGGACAATAGTCATTTGAGACAAAAAGGCCGCGCATGTCAGCAACCTCAAGACGATGATACGATATGGTTTTTCCAACAAATATGCCCTTGCTCTCAGCTTTTTGTAACAAATAATCCAATGCCCTCTCCCTTCCAGATATACGTTTAATTGTGTTGAGGTCGATATCTAATTTCTCTGAAATAAAATCGGCGAGTACTTTCGGGGCTTCAATTTTCTTACCGCTTCCCTGCAAACCATTCTTTGCGGACCCTCCACTCCTCAACTTCCTTTCTAGCCACTCTTGTCGTGTGATTACTAGATTAATGAGTTTTTGTAAC
Source organism: uncultured Candidatus Saccharibacteria bacterium (assembly GCA_964359415.1). Lineage (GTDB taxonomy): Bacteria > Patescibacteriota > Minisyncoccia > Phycocordibacterales > UBA2100 > UBA10103. Next base: position 16,102 of record CAYHST010000005.1, read on the forward strand.
TTCTCATCATTCGTGCGATCTGCCCCTACACGGAAGTCAGGAACCGATTTGTATCTGCGGATTGCCTCGGGGCTGAAGAAAAGAAGCTCTGAAACATTATATAATTTTGAAAGTTTTGCAATCTGAGGCCAGCTAGGTGATGAATCTCCACTTTCCCATGCAAAAACCAGATCTTTCTTAGAAGCCGAAATTCCTTTGGAGGCGTCTAAGGTAGACAGCCCCATATTCTCCCGCGCAATCCTAAGGTTTTCCCTGTTTATTGATGGGGCAGAGGTCATAGTAGTTATTATACGGTTTTAGATACCTAATACTATGCTACCAAAAGGAAAACCTCGCCGAAAGGCGGGGAGGTTCTGCGCAAATACTTCTCTGTGTAATGAGCGGTGTGGAACCGGTTTTGTTTTTGCTAGAACGCTTGGGATTTGAAATCCGGCATTGTTAAAACGGCCTGTTCACATCTTCATTGACGCTTCACGGTGTTTCCTATATAGTTTCTTTATACACACCCCAGCTGACCGCAGGGTTCGCTGGGGTTTTGAATTCTCCAGTGATAATAATGCGGATGGAGACAGCAGTATATCAATCTTAACGCCCCGCTCCCTGCCATGCCCATTTTGACGTCCTAACATTTTGCAAAATGTTAGAATGACAAGAAATAGAGACTTTTCTCTGCAATTAGCGGGGAGTGCGGGGTGGGGAAACCGTTTTTGTTTTTGCTGTTTTGGATCCAGACTATCACTCCCCCATCTTTCTCTTGAGAGTCTTTTGAGCCCTATCCAGATGCTCCTCAACTGTCTTCGGACTGACACCAATCTTTCTGGCTATTCTCTTGTACGATTCCCCTCGCAACCTACCGGTGATCACTTCATACTGCTGTTTGGAAAGCGTATCAATCGTGTCGTACATTTTATTTCTTGTTCTAATATCATGGAGTGTATCTCCTAATTCCGGTTCGGGACTTTCCGCGGTTTCAAACGCCTCCTCGGCTTCTTCTCCCCCCACCTCTTTCTGCACATAGGCACGCTTCTTATGGCCGAGATAAAGGCGTTGTAAAATTGTGGTCGTCCAGGCAATCATGCTCTTGATTTCCTGGGGGTCTTCCTTGTGGCGCTCCAGTGCCCTGAGGTAAGTTTCCTGCACAAGATCTCTCGCCAAGGCGATATTTTTTGCCACGCTCTTAGCGTATCTCAAAAGTTCCGGTTGGCACCTAATAAGCCGCTCTTCAAATGTCCCTATCTCTGGCGCATGTTCAGGCCGAAGCGGCTTGGGGTTACGCAAAAAGTCTCTCATGTCGCTAGTATACCAATAATAGGCCTATGACCTGTCTCTTTTTCTTATTCCAGTATTTTGCAAAATACTAGAATGGATTCCGCGCAGGGACTTTTCTCTGTAATGAGCGTGGAAGGGAAATGGGTTTGGTTTTGCTACTTAGGGTTCACGGGCGCGTCGACGTATCCTGCCACCTTCCTTAGCGCGTCCATATTAAGAATTTGGAATTGCGTTTCCCCACCGGCTCGTTTGTAGGAAATGACCCCAGTCTCGCGCATTTCTTTCATGACGCGTTGAACAGTTTCTCTCGAGTGGCCTAGGATATCACCGATGTCTTCCTGCCTGAACGGAAACTCGGTTGCCCCATTTTCGCGACCCGGTCTTTTCTGAGAATTATTTTGAAACCATAAGATAAAAGATGCGATACATTGTGATGTGTCGCCTTTTTGAATGATGGACGTAAATTCCCAGCCTCTCTGCATCTGGCTTTCAGTATTTGCTAAAAGGCTGCGAAGCAAAGCGTTGCTATCATTTACATGGTCGTAAAAAATAGATTTATTGATGGAGCATAGCGTGGTAGGTTCTACGGCTAGTGCTGTCCACCGATGCTCGTCTCCTTGCTTTTGGCCGATGATGTCGCCGGGTAGTGCCAAACCTGCCGTGGGAATATGGCCATTTTTGCCCAAATCGTCGCGTAACAATACAGTGCCATTTACAATCAGAGATACGAGATTCTTAGATTCTGTTTCGGGGCCATAAACACGCTCGCCCGCTTTCTTTAGAAATACTTTCCCTTTTTCCCGCATCATTTCTGAAACCGAGGAGAAATGCGACTCGGAACTTTCGTGGCTATTTCGTCCGTTGGACATGTCCTCAATCATATTTCCCCATTGTATATCGGATTCATAACGATGCCATTGCGAAATTTGGAACCCCGCCGAAAGACGGTGGTTCTGCGCAGGCACTTTTCTCTGTAATTAGCGAGGGGCAACTGGTTTTGTTTTTGCTATCTAGGGTTCAACCAATCATTCTGGCATCCACCTCCGGACATTCTTCTTAGCCTTGGTCAAATGATCTTCAATTGTCTTCACGGGCATATTGCCCATTGCATCACTTATCTCCCTGTTCGTATCGCCAAGAATCTTACGGGAGAGCACTTCATTCTGCTTCTTGGGGAGCCATTCAATTTTGTTAAGCACTTTGTTTGCAACCCTGCGTGCATCGAGCGCGTCTCCAAGTTCAGGCTCGGGGCTTTCGGCGGTTTCAAACGCTTCCTCAGCCTCTTCTCCACCGACTTCTTTTTTTACATACGCGCGCTCCGTATGGCCGATGTATAAGCGCTGTAAAATCGTGGTCGTCCATGCAATCATGTTTTTTATTTCTTGCGGGTTCTTTCTATGACTTTCCAGCGCCCTAAGAGATGTTTCCTGTACAAGATCTTTTGCCAGTGCGATGTTTTTCGCCAGACCCTTTGCATATTTCAAAAGCTCCGGCCGGCACTTAATGAGCCGTTCCCCAAATGTCCCCGTTTCGGGCCCGCGTTCGGGTCGCTGTGGCCGTGGATTACGTAAGAAATCTCTCATTACAACAGTATAACAACGTCACTGCATAGTCTGCACCACTTATAAAAGCGAACCGTCTTTATCTGATTGCATAAGAATCCTTCGGCACGGTTTTGATTTTCTTCTTATCGCAATCAGGGCACAGCTCAAGCTTGCCTGTTTCATTAAGTTTGATAGAAGAATTCTGGACCATGCGGTTCAATGCGTTCATCTCTCCGAAAAAACGGCCTATGGCGTATTGTTTAGGTTTTGACTCAGGATTTTCTTCTCTATCTAATGTCGGACATTGTTTGTCAAAATGATACCTCTCTGAACCGATAACATGCCACATGAGCGTGTTCGGGCCAATCTCCTTCTTGGCTCCCTCCTGTCCTGCTTCCACTTCCGGCCTTTTGTCTGTGGCCCCTCTTAGATTTCCAAAAAACTCACTCATACCGGCAGTATACCAATGTTATCGGCTTCGGAATGTAAAACGGTTTTGAGAGTTTATTTCTTAATTTTTCTGCCTTCTTTTTGTTGCGCGAGACAATGAACTTTGCTTGATTTTATGGTATTTCGTAGTATTAATAGTCTTATGAGTAGAAAACAGATTTGGAAAAACCTTGCTCTAAAACTGATACGGCAGAGGGTCGTCATTTAGGGTACCACTGAAAAAATCGTGAAGCCCGAGCAGATTAAGTCGTATCTTCTGGCATTGATGGACGTAACAAAAATGGAAGTTTTGTCCGTGCCGGAAGCTCATTCGGCCCACACAATGGGCTTTGGCGGATGGATACATTGGAAGAGTTCTGGGGCGGCTTTTTACAGCTACCCGACCAATCCCCCGCTCTTCATGGTGGACTGCTATACATGCAAACCATTCGACGCAAAAGCTACGGCGGAATTCACTCGCAAATATTTCAACGCGATTGAATTGGTTTGGAAGAAGGTCAAAGTGTAAAGCAAAGTCACACCGCGTAGGGAAACAGCGCGGTGTGAAACTCTTTTTGACCTCACATTTTGCTACTAACACGAGAACCATCATTAATCACGCCTCCCTCACCACACTTCCCGTCCAATCACTGCTTGCTCACCACGCCTTTTCCATTGTGTACGTGCTTTTTCCCTCATTCTAACGTTTTGCAAAATGTTAGAACGTGCTCTGCTCGTGCGGTGAGCTTGTGCCTCACGCTTTTCGCATCGTTGCGCTTCAGGATGAGTCCCGCAATCGCCATCTTACGCAAATGGTCGGACGCGTTCTCGTAGCCGATGTTGAGACGTTCGGAAATATCCTCAAGCGAAAGTTCCGGCTCCTTGTGTAACAGATAAAGAATTTCCAATCGGCGATGATTTGCAAAACCTTTCACGACCCTCTCGAGCCGCCGGTAGTTATTCGTTGGGTTGGTGTTTGTGTCTGGCATGTAATCATTCTAAACCATTCCAGTATTTTGCAAAATGTTTGAATGATACTTCCTGTTCATAACTCTCGTACTCTGTACTGAAGTGCTTCGAGCATGTGAGCGGGTTCTATGCTGTCGCTTCCAGCCAAGTCGGCAACCGTTCGGGCGAGTTTGATGGTGCGATGGTATCCGCGGGGAGAAAGTTTGAGAGAACGGGCGGCACCGATTAGCGCTTCTTCCGCTTTCGGAGAAAGTTGCGCGAGCGACTCAATCTGCTTCGCTTTCATATCGGCATTTGTAGAGACGCTTTTTGTATTTGCAAATCGTTCGTTCTGTCTCGCGCGTGCTTTTACTATTCTTTCTCGCGCCATTTCAGTTTCACCGGTCGGTTTTCTTTTTCGCATCGCCATGGCTTCCGGCGCGATGTCGCCCACCGAAACCCACATATCGATTCTGTCGGCGACAGGGCCGGAAATCTTGCGGCGATATTTCTCAACTATGTGCGGCATGCAATCGCATCGCGCGCTCCCCCAGAATCCGCATGGGCAAGGGTTGAGCGCCGCAATCAGCATGAAGTTTGCCGGAAATATCGCCGAGCCCTTGGCGCGTGAAATTGACACCACTTTGTCTTCCAGCGGCTCCCGGAGCGCCTGCACGACGTCGCGATGAAACTCCGGAAATTCATCCAGAAATAAAACGCCTCGGTGCGCGAGAGTTACTTCTCCCGGACGAGGGGTTGATGAGCCCCCTCCGATGAGCGATGCGTATGAGGATGTGTGATGCGGACTTCGGAACGGCGCGTTTATAATCGCGCGGCCCAGGGATGTGCCGGCGAGCGAATGTATCATCGTCACCTCGATTGTTTCTTCCGGAGAAAGTTCCGGCAGAAGCGCGGTCGCCGCGCGCGCGAGCATCGTCTTTCCCGTCCCGGGCGGGCCGTAGAGCGCGATGTTGTGCCTGCCCGCCACCGCAATCTCCAATCCGCGCTTCGCGCTTTTCTGTTCCCGTATGTCGTCGAAAATCGGTCCGTCTGTTTCGAGACCCCCTTCCCGTTTTTGATTTTCCTGTTTTTCGTATGGCGCGATGGTTTTTGCTCCGCTCAAGTGCGCGAGTAATTCTTTGAGCGAGCTCAAGCCGAACAACGTGATGCCGGAAACCAAAGATGCTTCCTCCAAATTTTCTTCCGGCAGAAAAAATTCTTTGAGGTTTTTATCGCGCGCGGATATCGCGATGGAAAGCGCGCCGGGGAATCCGCGCACTTCTCCATCAAGAGCCAATTCACCGGCAAAGATTTTGCCGGCCGCGTCGAACTTCACTTGTTCGGAGGCGCGCAGAAAGCAGAGCGCCATCGGCAAATCAAAAGCTCCCCCTTCTTTTTTCAGAGTGGCGGGAGCGAGCGAGATGACTATTTTCTTGTTGCTTTTCTTGGGCGACTCAAAACCGCTATTTTTTATCGCGGACGCGATTCTATCTTTCGCTTCCTCTACCGATTTATCCGGAAGTCCGACGATGGTAAACGCGTGAAGCCCCTTCGCTATGTCCGTCTCGACAGAAACAATGTGCGCGCGCGGGAGCGCGGGTTGCGCTCCGGACAATCGCGCGAAGCCCGAAGCGATTTTCTGTTTTCTCATCCCGTTAGAAGTAGGAAGCTTGCGCTTCCGACTTGAAAGCTATTGCTCGTAAACAATCGACCGGTAAAAAACATATGTAGAATGTACCACAGTCCAAACTTCCGCGACTTCTAACGGGACAGGCCATCGAATCAGCTTACAGCCAGTCGCCAGCAAATTGTAGCGTCCAAAGTGGACAATCCGGTTAGGATTTTCTCGGCTACCGACTGCCAACCGACAGCTACCTGCTGTGCTCCACGCACGTGCGCGCGGCGGGATTTGCCCGCAATCTTTTTACCGGAATTGCCTCATCGCATTTCTCGCAAACGCCATACGTTCCCTTTTCCATATTCTGAAGCGCACCGGCGACTTCTTTGTATCTTTTTTCAAGTTCTTCCACGAGCGGGACATTCGTCGCCAATTCTTCCATTTGGTCCGCCGCGTCGTTGGGGTCGGCCTCTTCGCCTACTAATCCTCCCGTCGTTCCCTGCCAGTCGCCGATGCCAGGAATTGCCCGCCCGTGCGAAGCGAGTTCCTCTTCAAGCGAAGCGAGTTCGGCGTCCAGCGCCGCCCGCAGTTCGTTCAGCTCCTCCCCGTTGATATGCGTCATTGACGACATAATACACGAGCTAGGCGAAGGTGGCTACTGCGCGAACTAAGTATGTTCTTTGCATTTGAATTTTGTTTTTCTCCAACTCCAGTGAAGAAGCCTCGTGGTTTTTAACGGTGCGGGTTCATCTTCCGTTAAAAACCACGAGGCTTTTGAGCGTCACAACTGCCGGCTCGCGCGCAGGCGGCTCAACGCTTCCGTGAATGAATACGGGCTTTCCGAAATGATGAGCATCGTGCGCGTGGGGAATGAGTACAGCATTTGGACCGCGCCCGAGTCGTCGCGAAGAACTCTCACGTCGTAGTTATTTATGAGTTCATCCTGAAATTGCCTGTCAGCTAAAACGCCTCTCTCGTTCGTCGTTTGCGGCGAAACGGCGGTGAATATCGGAGACAAATCTCCGTTCATAGCCGGCTCCCACGCTAGCATTCCCGCGAACGCGCGCTCGTACGAATTTACAGGAATTATCAGGACCGGAGAAAGTTTTCCTACTATCTGGTGGAGTCCGAGAAAGAAATCGTCGCGGAGGGCGCGAAGCAATTCCGGCGATGACCGCGTTTCTATCGAGGCCAAGAAATCTCCGATGCTCATGGCTTGTTCTGTGCCCGCGCCGTCCGCGCCCACAGCCCTCGAAGTCGGTATTATTTGAATGATGGCGCCAAGCTGAATGGCTGCTGCGTTGCGCGCCCGGCTTATAATGGCGCGCTTCAATTCCGTTCCTGTCAGCGTCTCTTGCGGAAACGAGAAAGTTTTTTCGGTAAATATGAGAGCAGGCGCGGCGCTTTGCTGTGGATTTCCGGCGTTCTGCTGAAAAACAGTTCGGGCGCCGAAATAAGCGGCGAAAGCCAGCGCAAGAAAAACCACGACGGCAAACGCGATACCCATCATTTTCCGCGCGCGCGGAGTATTGAGCGCAACGCCCTCTGCGGTCAAATGTTCCTGCCCTTTTTTCTTTTCTGATTCCAGGGCTACGGCGCGCACAAGAGACATTTTTTTATCGCGCACAACATTTTGCAGGTCGTCCTTCAGCGTGTGAACGGAAACGATGGATGACCCGGACTCTTTTTTCGCCTCTGTTGTTTGGCCTGGCGCTTGCGCCGCGGATGCCTCTGGCCGCTTTTCATTTTCCGCAGGCGCTTTTACTTCGGTGGGAGGTGCGGGAGGCGGAGGAGCCGGCGGCTTGGCTTTTTCCCCGCTGATTTTGACCGCGATTCTTTCTGGCAGTTTTATCTTATCGATAATGCGCGCGATATCCTCGCGAAGAGGTTTCGAAGATTGCCCCGCTGTTGTTTGCGGAGCGGGCTTTTCGACGGCGCTCGGAGCAGGGGCGATTCCAGCCGCCGGCGCGGTTTGAGCGGGAGGTGGCGGTTGCACAGGCAGAATCGGCGGAATGGGAATTGGTTGTGGTTGAATCGGCGGGCGCGGAACAGGAGCGGGCGGAGCTGCCGGCGTTGGCTGGGGAGGCGCGTCACGCGCGGAAATGGGCGGAATTGGAGGCGCGGGCGGGGCGGATATTTTTCGCGCGGGAGGAACAATTTGCTCGGATATGGTAGCGGCCGCCCTTTCGACATCCGCGCTATCAATTGGAGCGGCGCCAGATGCTCCCTGCGCGGTATTAGGACCGGCGGCGGGGTTTGCTGTAGTGTCTTTCGGATTCGTTTCGTCCATAATCGGGGCCGCCTTTGGACGGAGTCAATCCCTTGCGGGAAGCGAACTCCGGGTCAGCTGCCTTGATGGATAGATTATACCGCCCTTTGTCGTCAATTTCTTTTATCATGACGGGAACTACTTCCCCGATTGAAACGGCATCGGAAATTTTATCAATGCGGAACGGTGCGACTTCTGAAACGTGCACGAGCCCATCGGTATTGGGGCCGATTTGTACGAACGCGCCGAAGTCCAGCATGCGAACCACGGGGCCTTCCAGCCGTTCGCCCACCACGTACTCGCGCGTGAGGTCGTAAATTTCTTTGAGCGCCGCGTCCGCGGTTCCTTCTTTACCAGTTACGAAAACGGTGCCGTCTTCTTCTATTGTGATGTCATCGCAAAGAGTTCTCTCGCGGATGCCGTTGATAGTTTTGCCGCCGGGGCCGATGACGAGGCCGATTTGGTCAACCTTGACTTTTATCGTAAGAATCTTCGGAGCGCGCGGGCTGATATCGGCGCGCGGAGCGGAAAGCTCTTTCTCTATGACTTCAAGTATTTGCGAGCGCGCCTTTTTTGCCTGCGCGAACGCCTCGGCAAGAACTTTGAGCGGTACCCCATCCACTTTCACGTCCATCTGGACAGCAGTCACTCCATTCGATGTTCCGGCAACTTTGAAATCCATATCTCCGTGATGGTCCTCCGGTCCCTGTATATCCGTCAGTATTTTGTATTCCGACTGTCCACTGTCCACTGTCAGCTGTCCACTGCTCATTAACCCCATCGCAATTCCTGCAACCGGGCGCCCTATCGGAACTCCCGCGTCCATGAGCGCCAAAGTTCCCGCGCATACCGTCGCCATGGATGTCGAGCCGTTGGAGGCGAGACATTCGGAAACGATGCGGATTGTGTAAGGAAATTTTTCTTTTGCGGGAAGAACCGCGCGAAGCGCTTTTTCCGCGAGAGCGCCGTGTCCTGTCATGCGGCGATTGAATCCTCCGACGCGTCCCGTTTCTCCTACCGAAAACGGAGGGAAATTGTAGTGGAGCATAAATGTTTTTTTCGTGTCTTGATACTCTATGGTGTCTATCAGTTGCGCGTCGCCGGGGCCTCCGAGAGTGAGCGCCGCGAGAACGTGCGTTTCTCCGCGATAGAATAATCCGCTTCCGTGAATTACAGGAGAGACGCCGCCGGCTTGCGCGTGGAGAGGGCGGATTTCATCAAATGCCCGCCCGTCAACGCGCTTTCCGTGCGTCAAGGCGAGTTCATGCACATACTCGTCAACACGCTCTTCGTAATATGAATTGATTCTCTCCGGCGCGATGTCGGGGAGCATATCACTCGCCGTCTTGAGCCATTCGCTCTTCATCGCGCCAGTGTTTTCTTTCGAGAATGTTCCATTGAGGGCGGCAAGCTTTGGCCCAACCATTTCGGCGAATGCCGAAACGAGTTCGGGAGTCGTCGCAGGCGCCATGAATTCTTGTTTTGTTTTTCCAAGATCGGCAACGATTTGTTTCTGCCACGCCTGGATTTTCTCAATTTCCTCGCTCGCCTGCGCAAGCGCTTTTTCAAGCACGTCTTCCCCCACTTCGGAGGCGCCGACCTCCATCATGTTGATGAGGCCATCTTTTCCGCAGGCCAAGAGATCCATGCGAACGCCTTCAGCTTCGCGCTCTTTGTACGTCGGGTTGACGATATAAGAACCATTTTCTCCGCCAAGTTCCAATCGAACCGCAGAGGCCGGCCCGTTCCACGGAATGTTTGATGTCGCGAGCGCGAGCGATGCCGCGTTTATCGCCAGCACGTCGGTGTCGTAATCTTCTATTGATAGAACGGTAAGAATGATTTGCACGTCGCGCTTCAATCCTTTCGGAAAGAGCGGTCTGATGGTGCGGTCTACCATTCGGCCCGAAAGAATCGCTTCATCGGATGGACGGCCCTCTCTGCGCATGAACCTAGAACCCAAAATCGCGCCGACGGCGTAGAATTTCTCCTCGTACTCAACGGAGAGCGGGAAATAGTCTTTATCGGATTCTTTTGCGCCCATGACCGCAGTCGCCAAGACCGCGCTGTTGCCGAGGCGTACCAAGACGCTTCCGTTTGCCTGGTCTGCCCAGTTATTGAATTCGGCTGTTAATGTTTTTCCCCCGATTTCAAGGGAATACTCCTTTTTTTGCATTTCTCTTTGGTGATGTTCGGATTTCAGCCTTCCCCCTTCGACTAAGCTCAGGGCAAGCTGCCTATCCAAACACCACGGCTATTTACTAATGTTGAGACTGTATCAAGAAAAGGCTCGCTTAGCAAAGTCTCATGATGACAGCAGATTAATACCGATTATCTCCCCCGTACGCCGCTGATTGGTGTTCTCAGGAGTAACCGGCGTACGAAGCCCGGAATTGAGACCTGCGTCTTGGAATTTCTTACACACCAAATCCACAACCTTTTCGCGGACTTCTTCCGTTTTGCTCATCGCCTCTTGCCCCTTGTCCACAACTGCTTTCCCTCCAGCAAAATTCAACCATGCGCTATAAAAGATGTTCTTAGGAGAAAGTTTAAGCCTGAGCGGGCTCAATCCCACATTTAATAATTCACCGTAACTTCCCGATGTTGCTTCGCGTTGAGCTTTTCTTGCATCGAACAGAGCTGTAATTAACTGTTTCATGTCTGGATCTTTAGCGAGATTTTTCCCGAATGTTTCATAGTGTTTTGAAATTGCGCGTTCCGCGAGCAATTGTGTGTCTCGAAATTTATTATAGAAATCAGGATCGTCCTTGTCTAGCGGGGTCGAGTCTGGAAGTTCAATCCCGAGTGATTTTGCAAGCGATATTTTTTTGTCCCATTCTTTGAGTTCTGAAACTCTCTCCGCCTCTGTTGAGGCATATTCGCTTCTTGGCGCAAGAACTGCTTGACCAAATCCGTTATAGTATTCCGGTTGACCCTCTCTCACGCGTTTCTCATTACCAATGCCACGTCGGTCAGACAATTCCGGCTCCAAACCCAATGACTCCCTCAATTCGGCAACGCGAGCATCATCAGTCGCTCGGCTTGCCGCCTGTTCTGGCGTAGGAGTCGCCCCAGAAAATTCTCCGGTTGTCTTTGACTTAGATATTTGTCTCAATTCTTCTCGCGATGGGCCCGGTTCGGCATCTCTAGGTTTTTCCATGGACATATCCTAAATATATAGAGGGGGGCGGTAGTAATTGAATCATTCAAAATCTACAGAAGTTAACACTTTGAGTACACGACTGTACTCGGCAGGGTCTTCAAGTTTTAACACCTCTAGTCCTTTTTGAATGTCTCTTTGGAAATCTGGATTTTTAAGGAGTGTTTTAAGGGCTTCGGTGAGATTATCTATCCGTCCCTCGAGCTTATCTAGTCGTTGTCCAAGCTTATCTAGCTTGCCCTCTGTCTGTTCTGCGGATTCTTTGCGCTGGGTTGGCTGGGCTCGTAATCTATCAATCATGGACCCAATTATAGGACTAGCCGGTTATTTAATCAAGGGGCAGGTGGCACAGCAGGGGGAGCAGGGGGGTCAGGTACCGGTTGCTTGACAAAGTGTCTGACATTGCTACCATGCGGCTATGAATACAAAAACCGTAAATAGCAGAGAGTTTTTCCGCAGTCCGGCGAAGATAGCGCGGCTAGTGCGCGCCGGTACGAGAATCGTCGTTACTCGCAATGGCGAGGAGCTTTTTGAGG
>CAYHST010000006.1:0-3098 GCA_964359415.1 uncultured Candidatus Saccharibacteria bacterium
TTTGACTGGGACGGGGTCATCGTTGATTCCATGCCGATGATAGCGCGCGGGATACAAGATACCGCCAAAAGCTATGGCGTCCATGTGTCTGTCGATGATGTGCTTGCGACGTACGTACAGCCACGCCACATATTTTATGAAAATCTCGGCATCAAAATTGAGGATGTCGAGGAGCTTAACGCACGACATGCAGACAACATATCGAAGCACTTTTCGGAACCAAAACTCTTTGGCGATGTATTGCCTGCATTAGCGCAACTTAGTGCTAAAGGCGTAAAAATGGGAGTTGCATCAAACGACACGGGCCCAAGGATTCCGCAGGAGGTTAAGATACTCGGACTAGAAACATTCATTCCTCTGGAGAATATTATGAGCAGACGAAAGAGAAAACCGGAAAAGCTTACTGACCTAATTGCTCAATTTGGAATCGCACCGGCTGAACTTCTGTTTGTGGGCGACCTGCCATCTGATATTACCGCCGCAAAAAAAGTGGGGGTAAAATCGGCGGCTATCGCTCGGCACGAAACAGGCAAAGCGAGACTTAAAGCCATGAAGCCGGATTATTTTCTGGATTCGCTTTCGGATTTGTTGAGGATGTAGGTCAAAATACAATATTCCCTATTCCACGCTATAGCGTGGAATAGGGAATATTTCGAGTGGCGTATTAATCGTAATATTGAACTGTAAAATCCCTATGATTTGGATACATTACCCGACTGAATAAAATGTGTATACTGGGACGCGATGCCAGAAAACATCCCGAAACTATGAAAAACAAGGAAATTTCAAAACAAGGTTTAAGAACGTGGATTGAGATAGATAAAAGGGCTTTGAGAAATAATTGCAAAGAGTTCAGGTGTTTAATTGCCCCGAAATGCCTCTTGATGGCCGTTGTTAAATCAAATGCTTATGGCCACAGTCTGATTGACCTCTCTCGCGCCGCGGAAAATCTGGGGGTTGATTGGCTTGGAGTTGATTCAATTGTGGAAGCCGAAAGTTTGAGAAAAGCCGGTTTGAAAAAACCGATTCTTGTTTTGGGCTACACTCTTCAAGATAGAGCAGAAAATGCCACGAAAAATAATATTTCCTTAACAGTTGCTGATTTTCCCTCTCTGAAAGCTCTGGGGACTATAAACAGGGGCGGAAGCGAATTAAAAATACATCTGAAAATTGATACTGGTATGCATCGCCAGGGATTCTTTGTCTCGGAAATCCCCGAAGTCATAAAAATACTAAAGTCCGGAAAATTGCCGATAACGCTTGAAGGTGTTTACACCCATTTTTCTTCCGCTAAAAATCCGGCCTTCCCCGCCGCGACTTTCAACCAGATTGAAGAATTTAAGAGAGCTATCGGTCTTTTGGAATCAGCGGGGTTTAAGATTCCCGTAAAACATGCGGCGGCAACATCCGGTACTATTCTTTTCCCTCAAAGCCATTTTGATTTGGTCAGGATTGGAATTGGGCTCTACGGCCTCTGGCCGTCGAAAGAGGCCAAAGCGGCATTTGAGGGAAAAATAAACCTTGAGCCGGTTTTGTCATGGAAAACGATTGTCGGCCAAATAAAAAATCTACCCAAGGGAAGTAAAATCGGCTACGATTTGACTGAAACGCTAAATCGCCCATCCAAAGTTGCTGTTTTGCCGATTGGCTACTGGCACGGGTTTCCAAGAGCGCTTTCGGGTATCGGCAAGGTGCTGATTAAGGGTCGCGAAGCAAAGGTGCTTGGCCGAGTGTCAATGGACATGATAAGCGTTGATATTACGGAAGTGAAAAACGTAAAAGTAAGAGACGAGGCAATCATTATCGGGAAAAGCGGGAAGTTAGAAATCTCGGCTGACGATATCGCGAACATGAGCGACACCATCAACTACGAAATTGTCACGCGCCTCAACCCGCTGATGAAAAGAATTGTGGTTTAAGATTTAGTTTTAGATTTCCTACAAAATCTTATGTATCATCCACGACAATATTGAGAGAACGACTGCGCCGAGAAGCGCGGAGAGAAAGCCCGCGACCTCAAAGCCGGGAACGAGCCACGACATGGCATAAAAAAGAAACGCATTTAGAACGAACGAAAACAATCCGAACGTGATGATGGTGATAGGCAGAGTAAGCAGGCTCAACACCGGCCTCACGACCAAAGTGATGACCGACCACACGACGGCGACAAGAAGAATCGTCGTCCACTCGCCGGTTGTGGCGGGACCTGCAGACGGCCCTCCCGTAACAGTGACCCCCGGCACAAGATTCACCGTTAAGGCAACCGCGACGACCGTTCCAAGATATTTGAAGATTGCGCGCATATCGGGGCAGGCACTAGGCAAGAGTTGTTAGGCACTGGTGACTTCCTAACTATAACACATGCTAAAAGCCACAGTGAAGAACTGACGTTTAACTTCAATATTGAGGTTTGCCTATTGCCTTCTGCCTTTTGCCTATTCTAGTAGGCCGAGGCGGTAAATATCAAAAGAGTTTTCGCCCTCGAACATATCGGAGGGATTTGGGAGGTATAATCGCCGGCGCGAGATTTCGGCAGTCGCGTCGTTGATTAGGCGGTGAAAAACCGCGAAATCATCTTTGCGATTGGAAAAATCGATAACGTACTTCCGCATCTGCGAAGAGCCGTCGGCATTCTTTCTTTTTTTGCATTCATGCACGATAAATCGCCGTACCGGCTTCCCGAATCTTTCTTTGACTGTGTAGTAATTAAAAATCGCCTGCATCACGAAAAGCGTCTTGCGCGAACGGTCGCGGCTAAAAGCATCCACGAACTTGTGGTCTACGATATCAACTGCCTTTTTATCAACTTGCGAGCGCACCACCAAGTCTGAAACTGCCTTGATTGGAAGCGCCAGTCCGGGAACTTCCGCGACTGCGACAACTTCCACGCCGAGAACTTTGTGCTTTGGCGGACGCGCCAGATAGTATCCGATTGCTTGTGCGTATGCCTTTTCCATCGCGGCGCGCTTTTTCTTTTGCGCGAGTCGTGATGTTGCTTTTCCAAAATTGAGTTCAAAATCCGGAACGGAGCGAAGGTATTCGAGTCCAAGTTCTATCGCTCCCTCTTTTTTTATGCCCGAGTAGAAATGCTGAAGCGC
>CAYHST010000006.1:3198-24402 GCA_964359415.1 uncultured Candidatus Saccharibacteria bacterium
GTCCAAGTTCTATCGCTCCCTCTTTTTTTATGCCCGAGTAGAAATGCTGAAGCGCAACGTGGCAAGCCCGCCCGATAATTGCCGAAGGATTGCTGGGCGTATCGTAGACTTTCAAGACGTACCGCTTATACCAAGCCAAAGGATTCCGCAAAAAAGACATCAAGGACGAATGGCTCCAGTATTTGATGGGGAGTTGATTCCTCGACAAATCTGACTTGTCTGACAAGTCAGATTTGTGATGTTTGCGTATTACTTTCTTCATGTGACGAGTATACCCCGCGAATGGTTGGGCATAAATTATCCCCACTCTTTTAGTTTTGACACTGCGAGCTAGAAATGTTACCGTGCGAGTAGACCACTCTGCCTGATTCATTTTGGATTGGGGTGTGGCGTGGTCTTATAAGGAGAAAGCGATGAAGAAGACGCAAAAAAAACCGACATGGAAACCCGTGTCGGGAGTAGGGAAGAAGGGATCGAAAAAAGTCGCGGGGCAGGTGGATGGTGATTTCGGTCCTTTGTCTACCGCCAAGAAGAAAACGCCTGTTCGGGAACAGGCAGTCGTGGCAGACAACGGGTTCTCTCCCGACCCCGAAAACTCTCCTTTCGATGGGAGCTAGGCGCAACCTTTCTCAACACGGCGGCGGGAGACACACTTTCCCGCCCCGTTTCCTTACAAGCACAAGTGTGTCTTTTGTATCTCCACCAAACCTGCTTTCAATCTCATCTCGCAAGCTGTTTCCTTTTAATCCTCCCGATTCCCTATTCTCAAATATCCCTATCTTTAAGCTATAGCCACTGGATAGGGATATTGTTGAATATGATTTTCTGTTCTGTTGATTTTGATTTGCAAAGTTGGTGCAGAGAGGATATCATCGCGGCTGGCCGGAGTTGTAAACCGGTAACCACAAGGAGAGAAAACATGCTGACTCAAGAGAACCTTTCGCACTACGTCATGCTCCGAAACAGAAGCGGGGCGTTGCCGAACCTGAGGGCAGAAGTGAGGGCGCAACTTCCCAAACACAACGCGCGGTTTCACGAAGTACTCTGGGTGTTGATTGGAAATGAAGCTCTGCAAATGCTCGATGAATCAGTCGGGCAACGCAACTCAAGCGGGTTCTACGCCTTTTACAGGGCGGTGAACTTGCTGGAAAGAAGCGGGTTTATCACCCGAGAGAAACTGTCGTTGACGCTTGAACTTGCAAGTCCTTGACGCTCAGCAGTCCCCAACAAGCGGCCGTGGACAAAGGACTCCACGGCTCGCTCTATTTTATACTCCCTAAAAACACCGGCGGCTCAATCGGCGCCGATTGAGCCGCCGTGGGCCGATGAGATTGGCATCGGCACCTGTGGACGGCCTGTGCGCAAGGCAAGCCCGATATATTGCAAAATTGGCTCATGGGTCTATCATTTGATTAACAAGAACTTATGTTTTGGGAAAATTTGGAACACCGTGAACCGCCCGACAAAATCAGGCACCATGTTGCAGGGCTTTTTCGGGACGAGATACTCAATAGAGTGCCCACTACTAAAGACTTTCCTCAAGAAAAGCGAAAGGAGATTTATGAAATGCTTGATATCGCGGGTCAGGAGAACGCACCCGATGATGCTACCAAGGCTCGTGATGCCGCCAAGGCCATGGACACAGTTACAAAACTTATTCGCAGAATGAACCTGATTTCTCGCGGAAGGTACAACGAAATAGTGAATGAGGGGATACGACTTTCAAGAGGTCACACAATTCATTGAATCGAATGGTGGACTATTTCTAACCACTACGGAACCATTCGCGCGAATGGTTCCATAGAGGCGGGTGGGACTATGCAAACCCGAGGCGGAGTTATCCACAGAAGGCGAAAATCTCTTGCACTCTGTCTCGCGAGGTATAGCATTGGTTTGAATTCAATACTTTCAGCAAATTCATTCAACAAAAATGAGACCATGAGAACACTCTCGGAAATAAACGTCAACTCAACCGAAGAAGAGATAACGAAGTTTTCTCAAGAGGTTCCCATGATGTCACTCAGCTCTGAAATTAGACAGATGTATATGAATTATGCGACCAGTTTACTAGTAGTAAAACAGCAACAGAAATTAATTAATGATCAACAGCTGTACAATGAAAAACAATTATTCTGGTCGAGGATTTTGGCCATAGGGACATGGGCGTTGGTAGTCGCAACGTTACTTATCGTTAAATTTGGATAAATAGTTTTATGCGCAAAGACTAAATATATTGGTCCAACGTCGTACCAGACCACCAACCAATTTATTAATTAATATTACAAGTTATGATGGTTTACTATTCTGACAATTTTTTTATCAACGAGATACAAAATGGCTTTACTTTTAACTTCTACAAGGACAAAACGGACCTAGAAGGTGCAATGGATTACGGGTTTAGAATTGGCATGAGTCCCCTCTCGGCAAAGGAATTTCTTTTTGCACTCTATAATGCCGTGGGAGAACATGAGCAGAAACACGGGGAGATTAAGTTTGATTCAAAACTTCTGAAGAGGTTGGTCAAGGAAACGAGTCACCCCATCGGGTTCCAATTCAGATCTCAATAAATATCTGATTAAAGGTTCCAAGATATTTCCGAAGGTGTTTCCGAAGGTGTCACCTTCGGATTGTTCCCGCGTTTCCTAGAAGCTAGTAGCTAGACGCTGTATTTTTCTAGTAGCTTCGCAATTGTTTAGCTCTATCGTGCAACCTAATCCGCTCCAATGCCTTCGCTTCAATTTGTCTAATGCGTTCGCGGGTTACGCCGAATTCTCTCCCCACTTCCTCCAGCGTGTAGCAAATTCCTTCGTCGGTGAGGCCGTTGCGCATTTCCAAAATCTTTCTTTCCTTCGGCGACAGCTCGTCCAAAATTCCTTCCATCTGCTCGCCTAAAATCCGGCGCGAAGCGTCTTGGTCGGGCGAGGCAATCGTATCGTCCGCGATGAAGCTTCCCAAAGTTGAGCGCTCGTCGTCGTCCTCTCCCACCGGACTCTCGAGAGAAACCGTGTCCTGATTTATTTTCTGTATCACGTAAATTTTCTCAACCTCAATTCCCATTTCTTCCGCAATTTCTTCCGGAAGCGGGTCGCGCCCCAGGTGCTGGGAGAGTTCGCGCACTTTTTGCTTGTATTTGGCGATGGTTTCCACCATGTGGACTGGAATGCGGATGGTGCGCGACTGGTCGGCGAGAGCGCGGGTAATCGCCTGTCGAATCCACCAAGTGGCGTAGGTGGAGAATTTGTAACCCTTCGTATAATCAAATTTATCCACTGCCTTAAAAAGCCCCAAATTGCCTTCTTGAATGAGGTCGAGAAGAGTGAGGTCGGGAGAGCGATTTACGTATTTTTTCGCAATTGAAACAACGAGGCGCAGGTTGGAGCGCGCGAGAATGTTGCGCGCCTCGTCGTCGTTCTGCAAAATCCGCTTCGCCAGCTCTTTTTCCTGGTCGCCGTTGATGAGCGGATATTGGCCGATTTCGCGCAAATACATCTGCACAGAATCAAATCCGCTGTCCGCGCGGCGGTTCTGGAGCTTCTTGCGCTCCAAGACGAGCGTGGCGGAATTATCTTCCAACATTCCCCCGCCTTCAAGCACATCAATTCCCGCCGTGCTGAATCGCTCATATATATCTTCCAGTAAAATCACGTTGTCCTCTATCGTCGGAAACTCGCGCAAGATTTCATCGTATGTAATATATCCGCGCTCGCGCCCAAGCGTTATCAATGCCTCAACCTTTGACTGGTCCTTGCCCTTGGCTTTTCTGGACTGCGCCCTCCCTTTTACGCGCCCCGCGGTTGCCTTGCGTATTTTACTTTTGCGAGATGGGCGGCGCGCCCGCTGTGCCGACTTCAATTTCCGAAACTTCTTTGTCTTTCCGCCGGAGGAGGCTGTGCCTCCGGCGGACTTTTTCGGTACACTTTTTTTCTGCGCACGCTTGCGGGGCGCGGATTTAGAAGAATATCGTTTCTTCGCTTTTCTAATTTTGCTTTTTTTCTTTTTTGCCATATAATGGTTTTGTTTGAGACGCCGACACACGAAGCGAATCTTTTTCGCCTTTTGATTTTGCGTTTCCCGCTTTTTTGCCGAAAGCAGACAAACGCCGCTCGCGCGGCGCTCATCGCAATACAATACAATTATTTCGGCAATTGCGCAATTTGAGTTGTCAACAGGTTTGTCCACAGCTTACACACACCCATTGCCCTTTCTATTTCCTTCTCATCTCCGGCAAATTCCGCTCTTTTGAGCTGTGCCGTCGCCTCGGCAAGCTCGCTGTATAACTTGTCGCGCATGAGGGCCGCGAGAATCGTTTCTGCCTCGCGTTTTAGGCCGGAACTCTTTCCATGAACCGTTTCGGCAGAGAATCTCAAGCTTTCAAGTTCTTTTTTTGGCAAATTTCGCAACATGGAGAATGCATCAGCGCCGATGGTCTTCTCAAGTTCTGCGGCAAACGACTTTACATCCAATTCAGGTTTGGAAAGCGACTCTTGCCACAACAAGAGCGAGAACGCCTGCAATGCCCGTCCGTTGCCCGCGGCTTCGGGCCGGTTGGGAGCGGCTGGTTTCGCCACATTTTCATTTTTTGCGATATACGAACTTGGCGAAGTTTCACTCCCTTCCCGCGTTCTTGGCAATTTCGCCACCGCTTCGGCAACCGCTCCCTCTCCTACTCCAAGCTGTCCGGCAACGATTCGGATGTATTGTTCCCTCGCAATCGGACTCTGCACATCGGCGATAAACGGCAAAACAACCGCTTCAACATTACGGCGGAATTTGTCTTGCGCCGGCGCGTGCTCGCGAAGCACGTCCAAAAGAAAAGTGATGATGTCTTTTGCGGTGCGAATGGATTCGCGCCACGCATCCGCCCCGTTTTTGAGTATCAAATCGGCCGGGTCAAGTCCCGCAGGAAGCTGGGCAACTTTCACGTTTATTCCGGAAGCAATAGCCGTCCGTGCGGTACGTCCCGCGGCTTTTATGCCAGCCTCATCCGCATCAAGCGCAATCACCAAATTGTCTGTCATCCGGCGAATCAGCGCGGCATGTTCGGTCGTAAATGCGGTTCCGGACACGGCGACCGTATTCCCCCATCCGGCCTGATGTGAAGCCACCAAATCCACCTGCCCCTCTACGAGAACAGCGCAATTATGCTTCCGTATCGCCTGCTTGGCGCGGTCAAAGCCGTAGAGAATACGCGATTTATGGAAGAGTTCCGTTTCGGGAGAATTCATGTATTTTGGCGGTTCAAAGCTTGTATCTTCGGCGTTGCGTACGAAATCCGCCGGAGGCGCCTTGCCCGCCTCTGGCTGGGGACCTGCCTTCGGCAGGAATATCCGTCCGGAAAAGCCAACGATGCGTCCGGCGCTGTCGGCAATGGGAAACATTATCCTGTTGCGGAATTTATCATTCACGCTCTTCCGTTCATTGCGTTTCGCAAGTCCCGCATCTATGATTTCTTTTTCCGAAAATCCTTTCGCGCGCAAATATTTAAAAAGCTCGTCCCATGCCTCGCCCGCAAGCCCTACGCGAAATGATTGGACTGTAGTTTCTTGAATTCCGCGCTTCTTCAAATAATCCTTCGCCGCATCCGTTAGATGCGAGCTGTAATAAATCGTGGCAGTTTCAAGGAGCTCAAAGAGGCGCTCGCGTGAATCTGTTTTCTCCCTTTTTTCATAAACGAGAGGCACGCCCGCTTTTTCCGCTAACACTTTGAGCGCGCCCTTGAAATCCAACCCTTCTATCTGCTCGACGAAAGAAAAGATGTCGCCGCCGACGTTGCATCCGAAACAGTGATAAGTTCCCCGTTCTGGAGAAACAAAAAACGATGGAGTCCGCTCGCTGTGGAACGGGCACCGCGCACGCATGGATGCTCCCGCGCGCTCAAGCTTCACGTATTGCGATACTACATCGACAATACTTAGCTTGTCCTTAATCTGTTGCACGGTATCGCTCATACAACCAGTATAAGGCCGGCCTGCCCCGTAGTGAGCTTCGCTCTACTACTGGGGTCCTTGATTTGTTGTACGGTATCCGACATTCCCCCATTATGCCTCTAGTTGCCTTGATAGACTACCGAGTAAGAACTTCATTGAGTTATACCGATAAATATTACACCACGAATATTGCACTTGTGGGGTGCCTGACACCAATTCTGACCGACCGAGTTAAAGACGAGGAAGTGCCCCGACCAGGAGGCCGAATGTAAGCGCCTCTTTTATTCGACCGGAGTATCCGTACCCACCGCCGCTTCCTCCGCGGGGGTAATTGGGGTCAGGGTAATTGGGGTCAGGTACCGATTATTATAGCTCTCTACAAATCAAAGTAATCGAAGCCGACAAGACCCCCGAGAATCGAGGTCATGTATTGTTTTCATAATCCCAATACTTAGGCCTAGAGCTAAGTATTGGGATGATTAAATTGCTTGGTGGAGAAAATATCTCTTATCACCTCAAAAACCGTTCAAGGAAATCTCCGGGAACTAGAATCGGGAAATTCACAGCTGTTACAACGCTCGGTCGCAAAAAGTGTTTTGTATTCCATGTAACTAGGGCGTCCGGCGAATCCTCGATGGCGCTCGCCAATATCGGCGCATCGCTCGTCGGCAGCAATTCATAAGCCGCTTGCACCTGCCGCAGTGAGGGCTTTTTGGTAACATGCGGCGGAATTAGCAAGAACGAGCGCCATGTGTCTGCCAGTCTGGGAAATTTCGACATAATGTTCCGTTCCGCCTCCTCGATTATCTGCGGCGAGATGATGGCGACTATGTCTTTAGAAAAACACGCGGCGACAATCACGCCCGCGGCGCCTGTCGGAGAGTTGAATCCGGCAAGGAGCGCGCTTGTGTCAAGAAACACCCTTAATCTTTTTTGCATAGGTTCGCCGCCATATCTGATTTCTGCTCGCTTCTACAGCGCGGCGTATTGCTTCTTCGGGATATATTGAAACCGGCCGGTCCTGTTTCGGCAGATTAAAATATGCGTTGACTTTCAACTTTTGGACCTCCTGCTCCAGGGTAACGAGTTTCTTGAATATGACACCGGCCTGATTCATGCTGACAGTGTAGGGCATTTGCGTGGCTCGGTCAATGCACCAAATCAAGGACTCCCCTTGATTTTCGCTTCGCTCCTTATTTCTCTATCACCTATGCATCCGTTTGAACTGAATCGGTACCCACGGCTGCTTCTTCTGTGGCGAATTGCGCTTCCATTTCTTCAATCATGGCGTACTTCTTGCTTCCCTTGAAGCCAGTGCCGGCGGGAATAAGACGGCCGATGATGACGTTTTCTTTGAGACCGATGAGGCGGTCAACAGAGCCGGAAACTGCGGCTTCCGCCAGTTTGCGAGGCGTGTTTTGGAACGAGATTGCGGAGAGGAATGATGCGCGCGTGAGAGAGACCTCGGTGATGCCGAGAAGCAGTTGTTTGCCTTTCGCCGGCTCGCCCTCAACCTCTTTCTGTCGCTTGTTGATGCGCTCGAACTCAAAATCGGCAATGATGCTGCCCGCCGAAATGCCGGTGTCGCCGCTTGAAACTACGGACACGCGGCCGAACATTTGCTTGACGATGATTTCCAAGTGCTTGCGCGCCGTGGAAACGCCCTGCAATTCGTAGATGCGAGTGATTTCGTTGATGATGTATTGCTGGGCGCTTTCTTTTCCGGCCAGAGTGAAGACATCTTCCAAATCCGCGGAACCGTCCGTGAGAAATTCTCCTTTCGCGATGTGCGCGCCTTTCTTGACGATGATTGTGCGCAGAGGACTGATACGATACTCTGTTTCCTTTTTCGCGGCCTTCCCGGTCTTCAGAGACGCCGTCTCCGGAATCATGGTGATTGCTGTTTCGTCGCCGTCTTTTGATATATCGGAAACAACGCCGGAAACTCGCGCGAGCGTGGCCGGAAGTTTCGGCATGCGGCATTCGAATATCTCTTCAACGCGAGGCAAGCCCATCGTGATGTCGCCTCCGGCGGTAGCCACGCCTCCGGTGTGGAAGGTGCGCATAGTGAGCTGGGTTCCCGGCTCCCCTATCGCCTGCGCGGCGATAACGCCGACAGCTTCTCCGACGTCAATCATTTCTCCCGTGGTGAGGTCAACTCCGTAGCATCTCTGGCAAACGCCGCGCGCTACAGTGCATGTCATGGGGGAGCGGACGACAACTTCTTCCGCCTTGCTTTCTTCAACCGCTTTCGCGTCATCACGGGTCAAAAGATGATTGCGCTTTCCGCCGAAGGCGGATCCGCCTCTGGCGGAAAACCCTTCAATATCTTTGGCAAGTACTCTGCCGTGAAGCCGGTCCGAAAATGAGCCGCCGATGTTTTCCTTGCCTGGGCGCGCGATGGTAACGCCTTCTTTCGTGCCGCAATCATTCTCAAGCACCACGACATCGTGCGCGACGTCAAAAAGGCGGCGCGTGAGGTACCCCGCGCGCGCCGTGTTCAAGGCCGTGTCGGCCAAACCCTTTCTGGCGCCGTGCGTTGAAATGAAATATTCAATCGGAGTCAATCCCTCTTTGAGAGATGACGTAATGGGAAATTCAATGATTTCCCCGCGCGGGTTCGTGATGAGGCCTTTCATGCCGGCCATCTGGTGCAGCTGTACGACGGAACCGCGCGCGCCGGAAGTAATCATGTCGGAAACCGGCCCATTCGGGTCGAGAGCCGCCGTGACGTGCTTGCGCAGGTCGTTCCCAACCCTGCCCCAGATGCCAACCGTCATTCTGTAGCGCTCGTCTTCGGTCAAAAGCCCGTTGTTGAAATTTTCCTGTTCTTTAGCAACCTGCTCGCGGCCCTCCTTAACAAGTTTTTCTTTGGCTTCCGGAACTACAACGTCTGAAATAGACCACGTGATTCCCGCATAAGTCGCGTATCTGAAACCAAACGCTTTTATTTTGTCCAGAATCGCGGGGATGCCGTCCAATTTGTAGTGCGTGACAAGAGTCTGCACCAATGCCCCCATGCGCTTGTTCGTGATTTCTTCGTTCAGATACGGAAAGTCGCTCGGAAGAACGGAGTTGAATAGCAATCGCCCGATGGATGTCTCAAAAATTTTCCCGCCGAACTGCTCGTACTTCTTGTTTTCCGAGGGCAGAACGCGGACTTTCGCGCGCAAATCCACCGCGCCGAAATCAAAGGCCGTGATGGCGGCATTCGTCGAAGGGAAAGCTTTTCCTTCGCCCTTGGCGCCCGGAATCATTTTAGTCATCCAGTAACAGCCGAGAATGATGTCCAAAAGCTTGGACGCGACGACCACGTCGCCGGACCCGGGCTTCAGAATATTTTTATTCGCTGACATTATCATCTGCGCTTCCATCTGCGCCGCCTCGGAAAGCGGAACGTGTACGGCCATCGCGTCGCCGTCGAAGTCGGCGTTGTACGCGGGACAAACGAGCGGATGCACCTGAATTGCGTTGCCTTCAATCAAGACGGGGCGGAATGCCTGAACGCTTTGGCGGTGCAGGGTCGGCGCGCGGTTCAGAAGAACGTATTTATTCTTTATCGCTTCTTCCAAAATCGGCCAGATTTCCGGCGCCTCGTCTTCTATCAATCTCCCGGCGCCGCGGATGTTGTACGCGAGTTCGCGCGCGAGAAGCCCTTGGATGACGAAAGGACGGAACAATTCCAGCACCATGTGCTTCGGCAATCCGCATTCGTCGAGCGCCAAGTCGGGCCCTACGACGATGACGGAGCGGCCAGAGTAATCAACGCGCTTCCCGAGCAAGTTCTGCCGGAGATAGCCGTGCTTGCCCTTCAAGTAGTCGGCGAGAGATTTAAGGGCTCGGCGGCGGCCTCCCAAAATGCCCAAAACGCCCGCGCCTCGGCGCATTGAGTTGTCCAAAAGCGCGTCAACTGCTTCCTGCAGAATTCGCTTTTCGTTGCGCAAAATTACTTCCGGAGCGTGGATTGAAATAAGGCGCTTCAAGCGATTGTTCCTGTTGATGACTCGGCGGTAAAGGTCGTTCAAATCGGACGACGCGTGGCGGCCGCCTTCGAGCGCCACCATCGGGCGCAGCGCCGGCGGAACAACTGGAAGCCGGGTCATAAACATCCACTCGGGGCGGACTCCGGCGCGCCGCAACGCCTCGCCGAGCGCAAGCTGTTTGCGCAATTTATCTTTATCAGCCGCTCCGGATTTCTCGTATTTCTCGCGCGCTTTCTTTACGAACGTATCCAAATCGATGCGCTTCAATATATTGTAGAGCGCCTCGGCGCCGATGGCCGCGCGGAACAGCGCTCCGTATTTAACAGCAAACAAGTGATAGGCCGCCTCATCCAAAACCGCGCCTTCCTTGATAGACTCGATGTCCTTCTTCGCTTTGGCCGCCAAGTCTTTGAGGCGCGTTTTCTCCTCCGGGTTCGCCGCCGATTTTGTTTTCTGCTGGAATTCTTGCTCCAGCTCTTTCAGCAATCTCGCGCGTTCCGTTTCCGTAACCTGCGTGACGATGTATCCGGCGAAGTAAACTATTTTCTCAACTTCCGCGGAAGAGAGGCCGAGAAGAAGGGCGATGCGCGAAGGAATGCCGCGAAGGAACCAGATGTGGGAAACTGGCGTCGCGAGGTCGATGTGCCCCATGCGCTCTCGGCGGACAATCGCGCGCGTCAATTCCACTCCGCATTTCTCGCATACGATTCCGCGGAACCGGATGCCTCTGTATTTTCCGCAGTAGCACTCGTAGTCCTTTTCGGGGCCGAACACGCGCTCGTCGAAAAGACCGTTCTTTTCAGGGCGCTGGGTGCGGTAGTTGATGGTTTCCGGCTTTGTTATTTCTCCGTTTGACCACTCCAAAATCCGCTCCGGACTCGCGAGCCGCATCGCGACCGCTTCGAAGTTCTGGGGGATGATGTCTTTGCGCTTTTGCATGTTAGTTTTTCTTAACGAGTGATAACGAGTTTACCTGCCCGCCGAAGCCTCGGCGCAGGCGGGGAAACAACTTACACCCAGCACCTTTGTTTCATTAGGAAACGAAGGTGCTGGGTAAAGAAATAGTAATTCATTTCATTCATAACGATTTCTTTACGCTTCTTGATTTTCTATAAACTCCATATCAATTCCCAATCCGCGCAGGTGGCGGACGAGAACATTGAATGTCGCGGGCGTGTTGGATTCTTCAATGCGCTTTCCGGATACAATCGCGTCGAACGCGGCCGAACGGCCAAGGATGTCGTCCGATTTGATGGTGAGAATCTCGCGCAAACTGTGGGCGGCGCCGTAGCCCAAGAACGCCCATACTTCCATTTCCCCGACTCGCTGTCCGCCGTTTTGCGCCTTGCCTCCCAATGGCTGTTGCGTCGTCAAGGAGTACGGCCCGATGGAGCGCATGTGAATTTTGTCTTCCACCATGTGGTGCAGTTTCAGAATGTACATAATGCCGACGGAAACCGGCTGTGCGTACGGCTCGCCGGTGAGGCCGTCGAAAAGTACGCGCTTCCCCGTTTCGGAAAGTCCGGCTTTCTTCAGTTCTTCGCGGATTTCCTCTTCGGTCGCGCCCGAAAAAGACGGCACGATTGCTTGATAATTCAGGGTTTCAGCCGCAAGCCCCAAGTGGAGTTCAAGAATTTGCCCCAAGTTCATGCGCGACGGCACTCCGAGAGGAGTCAATATAATGTCCACGGGATTGCCCTCATCATCGAATGGCATGTCTTCCTCGGGAAGCACGCGCGAGATTACTCCTTTGTTGCCGTGGCGTCCTGCAAGCTTGTCGCCCACGGAAATGGTGCGGAGCTGGGCGACTTCCACGTGAACGCGCTTAATGACTCCGCTTTCGAGAGAATCGCCGGTCTCGCGTGAAAATACTTTAACGCCGATGACTCGTCCGCGCTTTCCTCCTTCCATCCGCAGTGACGTGTCTTTTACGTCTTTCGCTTTCTCTCCGAAAACAGCGTGAAGCAGGCGCTCTTCAGGAGTCAACTGCGTTTCGCCTTTCGGGGTAACCTTGCCGACTAGAATGTCGCCCGAGCGGACTTCCGCTCCGATGCGCACGACGCCGTCTTCGTCCAAGTTGCGCAATTTAAATTCGCTGACGTTGGGAATGTCGTGCGTTGTTACTTCGGGCCCGAGCTTCGTGTCGCGCACGACGCACACGAACTCCTCCATGTGTATGGATGTGAATCGCGCGCCTTTCGCGAGCCGTTCGGAAACAACGATGGCGTCTTCATAATTCGCGCCGTACCACGGCAGAAACGCGACTCGCACGTTCTGCCCGATGGAAAGCTGCCCTCCGTCAGACGTGGAGGTGTCGGCGAGAAGCGTACCTTTCTTCACATGGTCTCCCGCGGAAACAGCCGGACGCTGGTGGAAGGTAGTAAATCCGTTCGTCCGCGAGAAGTTAACCAATTTGTATTCGTGAGTTTTGCCCGCGGAATTTTTGACATCAATTTTGCGCGCGTCCGCGTAGGTAACCTCGCCCGGCTCAAGAGACAAAATAATGCGTCCGGAATCGCGCGCGGCCATTTCCTCGACGCCGGTCGCCACAAGCGGCGCCTGCGGCGAGACGAGCGGAACCGCCTGTTTTTGCATGTTGGAACCCATGAGCGCGCGATTCGCGTCGTCGTTCTCAACGAACGGAATGAGCGCGGTCGCGACCGAGAACGGCTGGTTCGTTGCAACCTCCATAAAATCAACTTTCTCTCGGCTGACTAGCGTCGGGTTCCCCGCTTTGCGGACCTCTACGAACTTCTCCGTAATTAGACTGTTCTCGTTGCGCGCCGTCGCGGCGTGAGCGATTGCGTACTGCTCTTCTTCAAGGGCGTTGAGGTATTTTATTTCTTTCGTGACATGCCCTTTCTCGACTTTCGCGTACGGAGTCTCAACGATTCCAAATTCGTTCGGCCGCGCGTAGAGCGACATGTGCAGAACGAGGCCGATGTTCTTTCCTTCCGGCGTGTGGATGGGGCAGACGCGCCCATAGTGGGAGGAGTGTACATCGCGCACCTCAAGCCCCGCGCGCTCCGATGTGAGTCCTCCGCGCCCCAAGGTTGATAGCGTTCTCAAGTGTTCTATTTCGTCGAGCATGTTGTACTGCTGCGCCAATTGCGAAAGCTGGTCTGTCGCGAAAAATTCCCGTATCGCCGCCTGGAATGGGCGCGGGTTTACAAACTGCACGGGAAGCGAAGTCTCCGGGTCAACCATCGCCATTCTGTCCTGAATGTTGCGCTTCATGCGGGAGAGTCCAACGCGCATTCTCTGCTCCAGGAGCTCACCCACGAATCGAACGCGCCTGAACCCGAGGTGGTCTATGTCGTCCGGCTCGGCCGCGGGATGAGCGTTCAATTCCGCGATGTGCGTGATGATGCGAACGATGTCGTCAAGGGTTAAGGTCGCATTCGTGATGTCTTTGTCGGCTGTTCCTAGCCCGAAGCGCCGGTTGAAATGGAAGCGTCCAACGCGCGAAAAATCGTAGCGGTCGGCGCTCAAAATCGCCTTCACGTGGTCGCGGGCTGATTCCGGCGTCGCGATATCGCCATCGCGGAGCCGGCGGTAAATCTCGACATACGCCTCTTCCGGAGTGTGCGCGTGGTCGTGTCCCAGCGTCGTTTCTATCGCGGCGCGCGCGGGCTGCGACTTCGCGAACCTCGCGAGTATTTCGTTATCCGCGACTGTTCCCAGAATGCGCAAAAGCGATGTAACCGGAAATCGGCGCTTGCGGTCAATCTTTACGTAAATGCCTCCGTCAACATCAGATTCAATTTCTATCCACACTCCGCGCGCGGGAATTATTTTCGCGGCGAAGTAGCCCTTTCCCTTGTAAGGAATGGATTCAAAGAAAACTCCGTACGAGCGGGCTAGCTGGGGAACGACGATGCGCTCCACTCCGTTGATGATGAAAGAGCCGTGCTGCGTCATCCACGGAAAATCGGCGAGAAAAATTTCCTGCTCTTTTTCATCCCCCGTCGTTTTATTCTTGAGGCGGGCAACCATCGAGAGCGGCGCTTCGTACGTGCGCATGGTCTGCTTCGCGTAGTGTTCGTCCCAGCGCAAGGGTCCGAACGCGAATTTAACGAACTTCAATTCAAATTTCTTTCCGGCGTGGTCGGATATCGGAGAAAACTCTCTGAAGACGCGTTCTGCCCCTCCCTCGATGAACTGCTTGAACGAACCGCTCTGCGATTCGACAAGGCTCGGCAGCTTTACGAGAGGCTCTCGAAAGCGGCCGAAAAACTTCTGCGGACGGGCGTGCGTTTTTGCCATAGCGACAGCGAACAACAGACTAGGCATGCGACTCGCGTCGTATGCAGTGTGTTATTTATTTGGTTTTACCTTCTTTTATTAAAAGACAGACGACTCCCTTTCGACTACCCTTCACTAAAAGCGCAACCGCAACTCAATCTGGCTCTTGAGCAAATGTCGTGGGAGTATACACAGTCTAATTTCACTGTCAACCCCGTTAGAAGTAGCCCGCCCCAGAGGCCCTTCGGGCGCGCCAGCGCGGGCGCGACTTCTAACGGGGTCAATAGCACCGCGAGATTACTTTTCGAACAATGCTAGGTATTCGCGCAGCTCAAAAGACCGATTTCTTGAGAAACCGGTTTTTTCATAGAGAATTCCCTTTTCAACAAATTCGTCTACCAGTCGATTTGCAGTGACAAACGCAACATCAATGTCCGAGGCAATTTGATTTACCCCCATGATTGGCTGAGAAAATAGTTTGAGCAATAGTTTCTGTCCGAGATCAGCGCGTCTGCCCATCGCCATAATATGTTTCTCATATTTCTGACGCAGGATGACAATTTTCTCCAGAGTCTCCTTTCCCTTAGAAGCGGTGTCGATGACTCCCGACAAAAAGAATTTTATCCATTGCTCGATACCATTCGATGAACGTACGAGAGTGAGCGAGTCATAATACGAACCCTTGTTCCTCGCGAAGAAATCCGACAAGTAGAGCGTCGGGCGGCGCAATACTCCCGCCTCGACCAACTGTAGGGTAATCAAGAGACGTCCAATTCTTCCATTTCCATCAAGAAACGGGTGTATTGTTTCGAATTGATAATGACTCATCGCAATTTTTAGCAGCAACGGTATCTCTAGCTGTTTGTTGTGCCAGAATTTCTCCAGGTCAGACAGAAAGTCAACGATTTCATTTGGATGGGGAGGAATAAAGAAGGCGTCCTTCAAATTTGAGCCCCCTATCCAATTTTGGCTCGTCCGTATTTCCCCAGGAGTCTTGTGTTCCCCTCTCACACCCGACAAAAGAATCTTGTGAGCAGATCTGAGCAGCCTCATAGACAATGGCAAATTGTCAAGTTCTTTTATTGAATTGTTTATCGCTTGAATGTAGTTTTGAACTTCTTTCCAGTCATCTCTCCGTTCAGGTTGAATATCTTCTTTAGGAGACAGGGCTTCATCAATACCAGTTTTTGTACCTTCAATACGGCTGGAAGTAATCGCCTCCTTTGCGATGTGCATCTTGATGAAGTAAGCGACATCCGGAACCAGTGTTGAATAGGCATTAAGTTCGCCTAAAAGCCGCATCGCTTCCGCGAGCAAGATGTCTATCTTCCTGTCTGCCCACTCAAATGGCTTATTGATAGGAAACGGGCTGAAGCTCTTATATTCCAACTGTTGTTTGTATGTGCCTGCTTTGAAGGTTTGTTTCATATCTGTAAGTATGAATACCTATATTTGCACTTTATCCGTCATTTGTCAATAAGGATATCTGTATTATCACCTTCCTCCCGCATTCCGTTGTCAACTGTCTACTGCCTGCCCCGTCGGCAGAGCCGTTTTCGGGGTAAACTGTCAACTGCCTGCCCCGTTGAACCTGCCTGTTCAACGGGGGTAAACTGTCCACTTTCCCATCTGGCCACCGGCTGTTCCTGTGTTTCCTCGTCGGACATGGCTCAATTCTAACGCAAAAATGGTACCTGACACCTTATTCTCAAAAATGGTACCTGACACCTTATTCCTGACACCTTATTCCTGACACCTTATTCCCCTAACCAATATCGGATTCACACATTTGAAAATCCCGTATCTATTCCAACCGGTTTCAATTGTTGGTCGCCAACTGTGGCCACACTCAAATCCAAAGAATTGATGAACTTCACATACTTCTTGTCAGTTGGTTCACGAGACGGTACTAAAATTCTGTACTGATCCTTGAAACTAATATGTTTTTCTTCTTTATATTTATTAATTTCAAAATAATCATATTCATATAATTGAATAATTCCCTTGCGGGCTTGTATTTTGAAATTTCTATTTTCAGTACTCTTTACTTCAAACAAAAAGGAACGATTCTCATCATGGGCAAATAGATCGACGTATTCATTGGAAAGAGTTGCGTATCCCTTCTTTCTAAACATGGATATCAGTTCCTCCAGTATGGAATGGTGAGAGGCCTCAGCACGAGCTAGAATATCGTTATCTCTATAAACGAGGGAGTAGGGCTTGATAATTAAGCGCTTTTTTATTGATTCTAGAAATCTCAGTGATGCGGCGTGTCTCAATGTTTCGGTAGCATTATGCACCTCTACTAAATCCGACGGCTTTTGTTCTATTGAGGGACCTCGCTTCGAATGTCCGGTATACAAATATAGCGGGCGGTTTTGAGATAATATCTGTTGAGCGACCTCAAACGATACTTTCGAGAAACTGCCCATTTGGGGAAAGCCATGAACTTCAGAAATGGGGACGCGATTTTTTACTAGCTGGCTTATTAACGGCGCAGTAGCGGCATCGTTTGAGGGGGTGGGTGATTCCCATGTGGCCGGATCTGGCAACTCGCCAAATAAATATATTTCTGTTAACGGGATTAATAGTGGCCACCGATTGATGTTGTTTTTTATCTCAAAATGCCATAAATGATTCTCTTTTACAGAAAAATCAAATCCAACCACCCCGATCCCGATTATGCCCGAGGCGGCATTGGGAAATACTGAAGTCTGGGATCCCGTGCTATGAATAAAGAATATGTCGCCCGTTTGGATTTTTTCCCATCGGCGTCTGTGATCAGCTTCAAGCCCCCAGGTGAAATGCTTAATAGCGGTCAACCAATGCTCTGGCGGTCCTGTAAATCTAAAGAACTGCTTAGTATCGAGGGCCGGAGTGAGATCAATATTCATAGTTTATCGTATTTTGTGTGTTTACCCCTCGCCTTCTCCACTGGGTATCTCAACTCATTCTTTTTCATTTTCGCTTCAAAGGCCTGGGCCAGGTCTATTCCCATGTCATGGCTCATTAATACAACCCAGTGCAGCACGTCGGCTAGCTCCTCCGCCACTTCGCCTTTGTGCTCTTTAAGATACTCCTCCACCTCCTTTGGTGTTCTCCACTGAAAGTGTTCCATCACTTCCGCCGCCTCTAAGACAAGCGAGAGCGCCATGTCTTTAGGATTATGAAACTGTTTCCAATCCCGCGCGTCCCGAAACGTAGCCGCTATTTTCTGAAATTTAGCAATATCTGATGACATAAATAATCCACTCAAAAACGTTATAAGCCATTGTACTCCTTCGGTACTTTTAGGGAACCCGGCATGAGAGACAGCCGGCAGCCTGTAGCTTGCAACCCGTAGCCATGAAGAATCGCCTGACTTAACTTCTTTCCCCCTCCACTTCCTTCCCCTCATTTGTTCTCATTCTAATGTTTTGCAAAATGTTAGAATATCCCTTTTCCACACTTTCCCTACTACACAATATTCTCGTATTCTCAAGAATACGAGAAAATTGTCTTTCATATTCTCCCCTCGGCCACTAGCCGCTCGTTCTTTTCCAAAACCTTCTTCAGTTGTTCAAAAAGCCCGTAGTGCATGATGGTTACTTTTACACTTTAGCATCAGCGGCAATCTTCCATACCCCTTTCTCAAGAAAGGCAGGTATGGTTTGACGACCGGCTTTGTTAAGAAGATTTGAGTGGGAAAGATTGTGTCGCTTCGCATATTCGTTAAGCGAGATAATTGTCTTTCCTTCCAAGTAGGCAAGGCGCTTGTGATAGCTATTGGCGAGCGAGCGCGCGACAATCTCTTCCATAATATTCGTACTACCCTTTTTTTCGTATTCCTGAAATGCGTCATAGTACCGCGCGCGATTAACGAACGCGATATTAATTGGCACGTACCCTTCGCGTATCAACTCGTAATTATTCAGTACTCGGCCAATACGTCCGTTGCCATCGCAAAAGGGATGAATATCCTCAAAGGTAAGGTGGAGCCGCGCGATACGTGCGACGATATGTCCGTCCTTACCACCATGATATGCGGCAAGCATTCCGGTAATCAGTCGCTCGATATCTTTCGGGTCCGCTCCTATGTGCGTCCCGACGCGCACCCACTCTTCGTCCCTGCGGAAGCGGCCTGCGATATCATCGTGGATATTCGCTAAAAGCATCTTGTGGAGCAGGAGCATGACCGACGTCGAAAGCTCCGACTCTCTCGCCTTTGATTCAATATATTCCGTAACGCGCGCGAGATTCTTCGCCTCGAAAAGCTCGCGTTCGTTTACGAAGCGATCAAGGTCTATCTGGAGAAGTATTTTCTCGGTCTCTTCGAGCGTGAGCGTACTATTCTCAATCGCATTTGAGTTGTAAACGTGTTCCGGGATCTCCGCTTCGTTTATGATATTAATTAATGACTCTTTCCCGGGTAGCACCTTATAATACTGCTCGCGAAGCGATTTAATTTGATTCAAGCCATGGGGCGTACGAGCCATAATTCTTTACTTTGCAGTATAGTCGTATTCACTGGAATGTCAATGATAATCGTGAAAAGTGCGGTCAAAAGAATGCATTTCACGATTATCGCCTTGATTACTTAAGTTTAAGCTATTTTTAACCTATTTTAAGTAATCCGCTATTTATCCTCTTTTCTCTTCATTATTTAACATCCGCCTTGATTCTACGCCTAAGAATTAATAATTGGCGTTTCAGAACTAGTACACTTTTGTATTAGTTCTGAAACGAGGCTTAAGCTACGGATTCTGCCGAACCGTTGAGTACTCGTCTTTAGTGAGGATTAAGTGGTAGAGAAACTGGATTCCGAACAATTTTCCTGCCTCCTTGAGGCGCCCGGTGACATCATAGTCTTCCGGCGACGGCTCTGAACTTCCAGAAGAGTGGTTATGAGCGACAATGGCAGCCGTAGCATTATGCTCAAGCGCCGGAGCAAATACATCGCGCGGATGCACGATGCTCGCATTAACGGTGCCGACGGAAACGTCTTCGCGGTGAATAAGCTCGTTTCGAGCATTAAGATAGAGCGCGACGAAATGTTCTTTCTTGTGCGAGCGAATGTCGTGAAGTTGTGCCAGAGCATCTTCAACACTTTGTATAATCGGCCGTCCGTTTTTGTGCGCGCCCATCGCGCGCTTGGTAAATTCAAATGCGGCAAGCAATGTACATGCCTTTCCCGCGTCAATGCCCTTAATCGCCCTAAGATCGCCTAACGTAACATCCAATATCCTTTTCTTGGAGTACTTTGAGAGAATACTCTCCGCAATATCAAGCGCACTCTTCCCCGCTCGGCCGGTACGCAAGAGAATCGCGAGTAACTCTATATCAGTGAGATTGTCCACACCTTTTGCAATAAGCTTTTCTCGTGGCCGCTCGTGCGCTGGAAGTGCTTTAATCTTCATCTTTGAAATCATCCCACAAATTTTGGGCTTTGGGAAACCGGCTTCAGTTGGTGCGGCGGGAGAGGTATGGGATAATGCCGGAATGGAAAAAGGAGACGAACTGCAGGAATTGCGCGCGCGGGTGGATGCTGTAGACGGAGAGATTCTCGACGCGCTTGCCAAGCGCACCGCGCTCGTTAAGGAAATCGGGCGATACAAAAGGGCTCACAATATTGAGGCGCTCGACGAAGGACGGCGCGATGCGCTTCTTAAAAAATGGATTGAGCGGGGCGAAACTCTGGGACTCTCAAAAGAGTTCATGGCATCAATTATTCAAACAATTCACAGCTACTCCGTTTCCGTTGAGAAGAAATCTTAATCCTACGAACGCGCCGAGGCGGCAATAAAGGTCGTGTAGTTGGTTTTGAGGTCTTGGATGGATTTCTCCAGAATCTTCAGTTTGTAGAGCTTGGCCGCGGCGGCGGATGCGATGACTGCGGTTGTCGCCGACAATTTCCCCGCCGCCAAATCTTCGGCGGCTTTTGCCGTGTCTTCGTACTCCTCCATCTTTGCTTTCGGCCATTCGCGCTTGAGATACCCTCGGCACTGCTTGAGTGCCTGCTCGTGCGATGTAATTGTTTGTATCTCGTCCTTTTTAACGCCTTCGCGAACCAAAAGATTTTGATGAATATCAATATCAAAAATCTTTTTTATGTCAAAGTTGTGCTTCGCCATCGCGTAGACTGTTTCGGTTACAACTCCGCCCGTAGAATTCTCAATGGGAAAAATCCCGAGGTCTATCGTCCCCGCTTCAAGCGCGGAAAGAACGTTCTCAACCGAGACAAGATACTTGAGCGAGAACTCCTTCAGTCCGCTGGTTTTTACATATTCACTAGCGGCCTCTTCGGAGAAGCTCCCCTCTGCGCCAGATATTCCTATCGACATCGCTTCGCGATGGCCGCCGATTGACGCAGACCGTCTACAGGTGCCGATATCAATCCTATCGGTACGAACGCCGATTGACGCAGAATCTTCGAGCAACCCGCGGACTTTACTTTCCGCTTCTTTGAATTTCGCGAGTACATCTTTGCAGTATGGATTGAATCTGAAAACGTCGCGGAACAATTTCTCGTCGTGCCGCACGCTCTCCACCGCGTCCATAAGGTAGCCGAAAGAAACGGTATCAATATCGGTACGCCTGAAACCGCCCTCCAAAACCGCCTGCCCGATTAAGTGCGTCAAGAATAGCGTTTCGGCAATCTGCTTGTCGTGGCTTTCAGCCGTCATCTCAACGACATTAAATCCGCATTTCTTCAAGAATGCGGTGAGCGCCGCGTACTCCTCCGCGGGAA
The DNA here is from genome assembly GCA_964359415.1 of uncultured Candidatus Saccharibacteria bacterium. GTDB lineage: Bacteria > Patescibacteriota > Minisyncoccia > Phycocordibacterales > UBA2100 > UBA10103. Next base: position 24,081 of record CAYHST010000006.1, read on the forward strand.
GCGTGCCCACTGTCATCACGATGCGAAACCCTTTCACATCACCGGCGCGCTTCTCGTAGCTTTCCGGGCCCCACATCGGATGCGCGGCGATGTAGCGCCGGCCCTTTGCCAGCTTTTTCAAGAGCCCGACCGTGTGTACTTTCACAGTCGCGATATCAACGATGACGGTATCCTTCCCTGCGAGCGGAACGACTTTCGCAAGCACTTCTTCAAACGCGTGAATAGGTACTGCGAGAATAACGGCATCGCATTGTGCCGTATCCGCGAGCGAGAAAAACTCCCTGTTATCCGGCTTTTTGTCAGGTGAGAAAATCCGCACTTC
>CAYHST010000007.1:0-17729 GCA_964359415.1 uncultured Candidatus Saccharibacteria bacterium
CGAGGATAAAGTTCGAAAGTATTTTTTGCCATTATATATGCGGCAACATAGCGCAGGTATTCGTCGCTCTCGACTGTTCTTCCGCGATATGAACCTTGAAAGATACTTCCGTGCTGATTATATTTTTCGTTGTGATGATTGGACATGCTCTGCCCGAGCTTTTTCATAAATTCGGATATTCCGCCTTCGCGTATTTCTTTCAGGAGGAGGTGTATATGGTTTGGCATAAGCGTATAAGCAAGGATGTCCACAATTCGCTTTCGCTTTGGCCACGAATCAAGACGTGCATATAGAATACGACTACGCGTAGCCAAATCCCAATAAGGGTCGAGAAACTCATCATTCATGTAATAGAGTATCCGAAGGAAACGTCCCTTATCATAAATATTTTGAACTATTGGAAGACCGCGCGCGCCGCGCTTTATTGCATGAACATATGAACCGACTGAGAAAGGCTCGACCCGCATCGCACTATTCTACCATTCTGGCAGTCAGACTGCCAGAATTTAGCAGTCAGACTGCCTAGAATTCCTTGAATGCGGCGAACTCGTATATATGGTTGACTCTCTCTCTCTCTAATTTGCGATAGTGCCTGTCCGGCCAAACCATGTGGTTGGTCGAGCTATTTGAGGAGCTACAAAGATGATGGTAACACTGAAATGCGATGGAGGGAGTTTTGCTCTACCACAGAGCGAAATTCCTGGAAAGGGATTTATCACGGTGATGTATGACGAAACCCGTGTGGCCAGAATATTCGTCGACCAGAAGGAATTCAAACCACAAGAGCTTCATGCATTTGCAAAAACCGGAAAACCGGTACAGGTGGTACTCACGTGGTGAGCCCGACGAACTATGGAAGCCGCCCGCGAGCTTCGGTTCGTCGGGCGCTTCTTTTTGTATTTCACTACGTACTACGTTCTACGAACTACGTACTAATTCAAATGATTTCACATGTCCCGCCTGCGCACGCCAATTCTTTCGCCTGTTCTGTCTCATCGGTCCGCTCGTAAATAATCAGTTTTGAATAATCAATGACCGGGAATTTTGCCGCGAGCGCTTCGTATGTTTTCTTGTCAATCGCTTCGTAGGGCGCGAGGCGGTACACATGATTCTCGCGCGGAAGGAATGACAAGCCGCCGATGATGTCCCAGTTGTCCGAAATCCACGCGACGACTGCCACCCACTCCTCGTCCCCCACTGAAATTGTCGCTGACGGATTATGCTCGGTGAAATTCAATTTCACCATCTTCCAATATTCCAACTGTTGAATCGCTGTAAGGTCATTCTTGAAAACGGAGCCGCTTGGAGCCTTGACCGGAAATTCCAAAACGAATGTTGTCGCCTCATTGGCATTCTGCCCCACTTCCGGAAGCACTCTCACCCCTTGGTCGCGCATCATTTTGTACAGCGAGTCTGTTGCCGAAATGCGGACACGGCGAATGTAGTACTGCGAATGGCGCGGGTGGATTCCCGACGAGCAGTTGAATGTCTGCGAGACAGTGCCCGAGGGCTTCACGCATGTGATGGAACTTGAAGCGTTGATGCTGAAGCGTTTCGCGTAAGCGGCATTGTTCTTAATAGTAACCGCACGCATTTTGCGCATCACCTTCGCGTCGCGCACGACGGGAGAATCCCACTGGCCTGTGATTGAAACGCCGAGCAATCGTTCTTGCTCGCAATTGTTTGTCCAATCTTTTGAAATGTAGTTGAATTTCGTGAGCGTTGATTGGTATGTGCCAACGAGCGTCGCCAATTTAGCCTTGCGAAGCAGTGACTTCTCGGTGTCATCCGCGCGCGCGATTACTTCCGACAAATTGCAGAATTCATGGGATTGCAATAGGATCTCCCCACAATTGTGGAGATATGCTCCGTTTCCATCAAACGCATGCACGCCCGGTACCGTGCAATCGTAAACAGCTTCTGTCCCAACGGATACAATTGACGACACTTCCGCGCTAAAAACCTCGCGATTAAGAACGCGTTTGTATAAACCCAGCGTGCGAGTGAGGCGTTCTTTTTTCTCCGGTTCAGTAAACATAATGCGCCGCGAGAATTGTAAAACGTTTGAGCCACTGATGATGAGTTCGTGATTATCTCCACACGCATAGAGCTTGTGGCCTCCGCGCCCGTCTGGAAGCATGCGCAAACCGGCACTGCGGCGTTTCTGGTATATCGTGCTTATGATACCGAGACGCGCGAGCATTCGCTGCGCAGTTTCGAGCGCATTAAGCGAATTAGACGCAAGCCGCACGCTCACTCCTTTTTTTTGCGTTCCTTGTATTGAACCGTCCGCATCAAACCACCCTCTCAAGAAGCCTTCGTAGAATTCCGATGATGCCTTTTCGATACGTTCATCCGGAATTTTACCCGCAGAGGTCATCCCATACTGCTCTGCAAGAGTGCCAAGCAACTTGGATTGGACGCGCGCGTATCCTGTCTTGGCAACGTGTCCCATTAAATCGCTTCTGCCACCGACTGTAGCGTGAACAAGTTCCCGCGCGTACACCATCATGCGTTCACGATTCGGACCCCAGTAATCCAGATTTGCCTTTTGGTTCTTTTCTATATTGCCGTCTCCAAGAAGACTTCCGAGAAGCCATCCTTCTTTCGCGCTGCCACGCCCGCCCCACGAGATATCGGCGTGGTTATGAAGAACAACTTGCTCACCTTTCTTTAAATCACGCACTTCTTTCCATTCTGTGCGCTGGATTTTGCGTGAGCGATACGAAACAGTAAGCACTCGGTGATTTTCTGTCGCGCGAAAACGGAACCCGCGATTGGTTGTCACTTCAAGAATCTCCTTGTCACCTGTTCTGAAGAAACCTGTAGATTGATGCGGAATTCCATTTACCATTGCTTGGAACCGTATGCCAATTAAATCCCGCACTCGTCGTGCGCCATTTGAGGTCATCACCCATGTATCTGCCGGCACGCATGGGTTAGTGCCCAACTGCCCGATGAATCCATTTTTTTTCCCGTACTTCTTGCGCAATAGTTTTAGGCGGCGCTCCGGCATCGTCTTTTCGAGCGAGCCGCGATTGAATATGCCGCGCTCCCCCGTGCCGCTTTTCATCAAAGCCACCCATTCGTCCATTAGCTCGGCGTTCGTTGGTTTCACTTCGTAAACAGCGGAATTATTGGCCACCGAGCGATACGGGTCGGTAAGGAAAAATTGGCCTTTTTTTGCATCGCGGATTTCCACATCGTCCAAATCGGAAAGACTAATCATGGCGGTTCTCCTAACTCCGCCCGCGACGACGCACTCGCCTATTTTGCAGATGATGTCGTGCGCGTCTATGTTGCGCAGGCGCCTCCCTTGCCGGCGCAAAATTCTTTCGCGCGCGAAAGACAGGAGTGAACGAAGCGGCTCCGGCCCGGATGCTTTTCCGCCCATCGTCTTTAATCGCGAACCGGCCGGCCGGATTTGCGAAAAATCAAAATTAATGTCCTTGCCTCCGTACCATGTGCGAAGCCCGAGCGAGAGCGCGTCGCACCATCCCTCCTTGCTGTCAACGACGACATGGATGCCCAGCTTTTCTCCGGATTGTTTTTCAATTTGCGGAAGCTGTTGGATGTTTTGGCTTTCGACGGCGTAGCCCACCCCGCATCCCTGCATCGAGAGATACATTATTTCCGCGAAGTCCTCCAGCTTCACAGGCGCCGCGAAAGAACAATTGTAGAAGCAGGTGTTGCACTTGCGCGCCGGGTCGCCCGAGAATTGCATCGCGCGCATCGATGGCATAATCTCCTGCGCAAGAATTGCTCCGCGCACTTCAGAATATTCTTTCTTGGTTAGCTTGTCGCCGAGATTCTCTTTCATGAAATTCACGTATCGGTCGACGGTTTCAATCCACGTCTCGCGGCGCTGTTCGGATTCTATCCAGCGCGCGTAGGTGCGCAGATAGACAAATTCGCCGAGCGGATTATTTTTGAAATATTTTTTGCTTTCCTCCGCGAGCTTGCGCACGTGTTCCGGAACCTCTCCCTGCTCCTTGCGAAGCTTGGCCCTCTCGGCGCGATAAAGGATGTATGCTTTCGCCGCGCCCGCGTAATCGGCCAAAATCAGCTGGCGTTCCACTTCATCTTGGCATCCTTCGACTGTCGGCAGAAAATTTTTGTACGTTTTGGCTATACGCATCATTTCCCCCGCGACTTTATGAGCAACTACCACTGCTTCATCCTCCGAGCCCTCGTTCGTCGCGAGCATTGCCTTGTAAATTGCATTCACTATCTTCTCAAATTCAAATGGAACGATGCGGCCGTCGCGTTTCTGGACATTCGGGAGATATTTTTTGTAAACGCGAAGAGCCGAACTTCCGCCCGCGGATGCAGTTCTCGTCCTCAAGGAAACGCGGGCCGCCTCTTTAGCAACCCTCTCTGTGGAAACTTGATTCGTCATGCGCATAATGAATCTTTTTTAAGGGACGTTCATTGTACTCCCATGTTTTTGAGACATTCTCAATAACAAACTGTTGATAACTCCGACGCGCGAAGCGGCCCCGACGATTCTGTCGGGGAGCCGACCGGAAACGTCGGCTTCGGACTTCCCTAGAGCCCCACAATGTCGCCGACTTTGACACTATACTCCTCCGAAAACCCCGCTGGAAGCTCCAAAACATACCGCGCGGGCGCTTTGGGAGTGAAAACATCGGGATATGTCGCGGGACTGATCTTTCCTTTGATGTCTACCACGCCTCCTCCCTCGGAAAGCCACAAAATGTCTATCGGAAATAGCATATCTTTCATCCAGAACCTGTATTCGCCGTCGGAGTCAAACACAAAAAGCATTCCTTCGTTCCGGGCAAGCCCGATTCGCCCGCCAAGACCCTTAGACCTCTCCTCTCGGGTAGAAACCACCGAAGCTTTTATATCCTGTCCGGCGAGTTGAATCGTTCGTAAGCCAGTCTCGGGAGCCACCGCTGTGTTTGGAGTACCGTTATGCGGCGCGGCAAGCGAGATGATGGCAACTACTGCCCCCAAGACGATAACTGTCTTGAATATTTGTTTCCAATTCATAATTCTGCCTCTGTTTTTCTAAGCTCGGATTATCATCTATACGATTAGTATCATAGACATCGTTATGATTGAAACAAGCCAGTATCCGGCATTGATGCAATAAAGCGCGATTGGTTTCTGCTCCCACAAAATAGTTCCGGAAAGTGCCGGAACGACGAATCCTGCCCATAACAAGACTGCAAGTCGCGTTGCTTCCGCTATGTCGTATATTACCAGCTTCTCTTCAAGCGAATTTAGAACATACGCCGCAAGCAAGCTCGCGAGAAGCGCCAAGAGCGCGTCCACATTCATGCGTCGTTTTCCTTGCTCGACAGTCTCCGGCGTAAGACCGGACAAACGCATCCACAGAGCCCCGAAGGCGCGAGGGTGATACCAAAGAAAACCGATGACAGCAGAAACAATCCCCGCAAAAAGTATCGGCAAAAGATTTGATGCAAGCATACGTTTGATTAAAGTGTACTCAAATAGATTTATAGACAACGAGACTTATTATCGCAAATATAATCGCAAGATACAGCAGGTACTCGGCTACAATAAGAAATTCAGGAACGTGGAAAATAATGGAGAGAAGGAGTGCGGCGATTCCGAGCGATTGCAGGACCATTTTCACCTTGCCTGAAATCTCCACCTCGATGGGAATGCCTTGCGTGCGTTTTCTGTACACTGCGCCCAGAAGAAGAAAGAGCTCAAGGCCGATTATCGTCGCGGCAAGATAGATGCTCAAAAATCGGGAAACCAAAATAACAGTCGCTGCACCAATCAAAAGTTTGTCGGCAAATGGGTCGTGCGTTTTGCCCCACTCTGTGACTTGATTCCTAGTGCGTGCAAGTGAGCCATCAATAGCATCGGAGAACGCAGAAAGAAAGAAGAGAATGAGGCCCGGAATGTACTGTTCAGAAGCCAGAAGGTAGGCTACGAACGGGATTGAAGCGAACCTAAACCAGGTTATCGAGTTGGGCGTTACCCATTGCGGGATAATGGGTAAAAGCGTTTTGGCCAAGATTTTATCCGTAACCGTCAGTTGGTGCGACATGGTGTCAATGTGCATAGTTTGGCAGGTCTGCTTCAATTAATCTCTATGTCGATGTGGCGGACGGAAGGAAAACGCTCTTTGAGCATCGCCTCTATCTCGTCTATTTTCTTTCCCATGAGGCGGGGAATTCGGTCGGCGTAATCAACGCAAAAACGCTTGAACGCCTCGTAATCATTTCTTACTTCTTCGTATTGTCCCTTCAGATATTTTCTTTGATACGCTTCTTTGAAAAGCGCCGGGCCGTTGAACTCAACCTCGCACTTGATGCGGTACACGCCCATTCCCAAAACGGACGATTTGAAGTCAATCACGCGCTCTATGGAGGGCTCCGCCACAAGAGCGGCGATTATTTCCTCGCGCTCCTCTTCCGGAATTGAACGGCCAAGAAGATACGAGTGATTTTTCGTTATTAATATTATCGCAGTTCCCGCAAGGAGCGCGCCGATTACCAGAGAGCCGAGCGCGTCCCAGAAAACATTTCCAGTGTAGTATGTCGCGCCGATACTCGCGGCGGCGACAGCAACTCCCAGAATCGCGACAGCATCTTCAAGATATACGGCGAGCGTCGAGGGGTCGGCGATTAAAAACCGCTCGCGCCAGGAAGAATCAGGATGCGCACTTTTTAGTCCGCGCGCCGCAATCCACAATGTCAGCGATTCGATTACGAAAGACACTCCGAGTACGATAAAAACTAGCGCGTGTATCTCCAACGGTTTCGGATTTATTAGGGAAGATATTCCGTTGTAGAGAGTGATGCCCGCGCCGATGAAAAAGATGCCGCAGGCCGATATGAGCGCCCAGAAAAAACGCTCATGCCCATATCCGTATCCGAAGTCGTCGCTTGGCTTTTTGTATGAGCGTTTGACTCCGATGAGAAGGAGCGTTTGATTCAATGTGTCTGCAAAACTGTGTACGGCCTCGGAAAACATGACGCTGGAACCGGAGAGAATAGCGGCTCCCGTTTTTATGAAAGTGACAAGTGCGTTGCCCGCGATTGCCGCGACGACCGGAATTAATCCCACCGTAGGTACCGCCATAGAATTACTTTAGCATAGTCTCTGCAATCATCCCCATTTTTCTTATACTAGTGTTTTGCAAAACACTAGCATAAGAAAAATCGAGCAATTATCGGAACAAAAGCATTACGAGTTTCAATACCTATCAATATTTCTTTCCACGTAATCCCAGACATATTTCGCGACATTGACTGGCGCTCCATCAACAGGGTCATGATGCAAATTTATGAACGGAGTTGAGTTGCATTCAATAATTCCCCACCGCTGTTCCATCGGCGGCTTTTCAATATCGGGAATGATGCAATCAAATCCGATGAGCGGGTCGCAAACAACCGCCGCCGCCTGCTCCATGATTTTTCTCGTCTCGGAATTTGTCTCACCTGTCACTTCTTTGCTATGACCGCCGTAACTAACGCCGATGGACGCAAGGAGGTCGACAATTTCGCCGGATGCGGGAACCGTCCAAAAGCCGCGTCCAATGCGAGCCAGAAATTCTTTGTGCCGCTCGTCCAGAATAATGTCCGAGACTTTTTCGTGTTTTGTTTTATTTTTTCTTTCCACCAGTTGCGAGATGGTGCTTTTGCCGTCTCCAGCAACGCGCGGCGGGTCGCCGCGCAAGACGCCAACTAATTTACCGTCAATCATTGTCGCTCGGTACACGCTCCCCAGAAGATGTTCTTCCATTACAACCCAAAATGAAATCTGCCTGGCAATATCGAAAGCTTTTCGCAACTGGTCTTTGGTATAGATACGCGTCGTCGTGTGTCTTCCGCGCGAACCAATCTGCGGCTTTATTACAACCGGCTTTTTCAGCTTTTGGAAAGCGCGCGCACACTCATCAAAATTTGTGAAGCTTCCGCCCTCCGGCACAGGTATTCCCGCGCTCAAAAGTTTTTCCTTAAGAACCGCTTTGTCGTCAAGCCACCAGTCGGAACCGGTGCGCGTGTAAACAGGCCGCGGAAGGCCGGAAAAATAAATCTCGCGCCCGGATAAGTTCGCAAGATATGAATCCGTATGCCTTCCCAAAAATAGAATGCCCTTCATGCCTATTCCGCGGCGCAGGGCCTCTTCCCACAAAACTCGCCCGCGAGCCGTTCCGGCTGAGGAAATATCGTCATGTAGCTTTATCAGTCCCAGAAGGCGAAAAGCGGCTAAAAATATATTGTTTGCGCGGCTAACGAAATATCCCGCGAATTTCTGCTCCTTCTCTCCGCAGGCGGCGAGGTACAAGCGATTCGCCGGAGCGCCGAATGAATTGCTCATCCACGCCGAAAAATGCGAAACCGTATTATTGCCGCAATGCGGGCATTGTTTTTTCATGCTGGAATGGCTTCATCATACATTTTGCAAGATATTCACACTATTCTATAGTAGCGGACAATTCCTGATGATATACTTCCAGATATGAAGGGACACTAATTGTTGATGATTCTGGTTCTTGCTGAACATTACCATCCTCGCCACTTTCGCGTTGGTCTTTTGTTGCAGACATCCGGTGTACCAACTTGATGCGGTCGCACAGCTTTGGTACATAATGCGAGAAGTCAGAAAATCAAGGACTCCCCTTGATTTTGGATAGGGTGAGCGTGTTTGTGATATCTTTTGGTAGCTCATCTTTAAGGTGCGTTACGTAGATAATTGTCATTGAGGGCTTTTTGCACGCCAGTTCAATCGCTTTCAAAACTCGGTCGCGATTTTTCGCGTCGAGGCCCTGGCATGGCTCGTCGAGGACGAGAAGCGCGGGATTCTTGGCAAGTGCGCGCGTGAGGAGTACCAGCCGTTCCTCCCCTTCGGAAATATCTTCGAATGGGATTTTTGCCAGTTTGTCGAGACCGAATTTCTTGAGCCATGAGTGCGCGGTTTTTTGCTGTCGCGGAGAACATTTCCGATACAGGCCGATAGTGTCAAAAAATCCGGAACACACTACATCAAAACACGTCGCGTCTTGCGGGTAGTAGAGCTGGAGCTCCGGCGAGACCCAGCCGATATTTCGTTTTATTTCCCAGATACTCTCGCCGGAACCTCGGCGTTTGCCAAAAAGAGTAATGTCGTTTGCATACGCCTGTGGATTATCTCCAAGAATGAGCGAGAGAAGTGTAGTCTTCCCCGCGCCATTGGGTCCGAACAGCGCCCACCGTTCGCCTTCGCGTACAGTCCAGTTCAATTTTCGGAGAATTGGTGTTCGATTGTATGTGACATTCACATTCTTCATCTGCACGAGAATTGGTTGCTCTTTTTTTGCCCTAACAATCTTAGAATGTCTGACCTTCTTGGATCCTTTATCCAAATCTTGCATTTCCCTTCGCGTACCAACTGAAATTTCATGCTTGTCCCTAATTCGGAGAATGTGAGTGATGCCGCGAGGCGTCGCCTCGCGGCCAGTTCCTACTATGATTACGCGCGTATCGCCTCGCATAAGTGTCTCAAGATTCTTTTTCAATGTCGCGCGGAAGCGCGCGTCCAACCCTTCAAACGGATTGTCCAGAATGAGCAGTTGCGGATTCTTCAGAAGCCCACGCGCGATAGAGACTTTGCGACGCTCGCCGTTGGAGAGCTCAATCAATGTACGATGTAACAACGGCCCTAGTCCGAACTGTTGGATTATTTTCCGGCGTTTTTTTGAAAACTCCGAATCCCGATACTTAGTTTTTGAACTAAGTATCGGGATTTCGGCGAAAAACGGGTTCATGTGTTTTATGCCGCGTTCCGAAAGAAAGTCAGAAATTGTTTGCCCGCCTTCATTCAATCCGATATTCCATCTGTCTTGATAGTACGCCTCTGGGCCGAGCGCTTCCCTCTCTCCGTCAAACGACATGTACGCGACGTGTTCGTGAACCGAGCCTTTGATGGCGTCTCCCAAAAAATGGTATGAAATATGGCCCTTAACCGCAGGCAAAATTCCCGCTAAAACTTTCACGAGCGCGGATTTTCCAGAGCCGTTCGGTCCAATCACCGCCCACTGCTGATTATCAAGTATTTCCCAGTGGAGGTTTTTAAAGAGAACGCGCCCGTCCAATTGTACGGTTACGCTTTTGCAGGTTATAAATGGCTTTGAGTTGTACACGATGCGAGCTACGACTTCTTCCAATTTTCAGGGCGGAGCGAGCGGACAGCCGCGCCAGTCTGCCACATTTCTGATTCGTGAATTTCCTTGAGTTCCGCGTCGAGCTTTTTCTTGTAGTCGGGCCGGCTGTTGGCCTTTAGAGTGATGCGCGCCTCGTTGCCGGTTTTAACACTTTTGTATAAGTCCTTAAATACGGGCTCCACGGCCTTTCGGAACTTGTGCCTCCAGTCCAGAGCTCCGCGCTGTGCCGTCGTACTGCAATTTGCGTACATCCAGTCCATGCCATTTTCTCCGACGAGTCGGATTAAACTCTGCGTCAGCTCCTCCACTGTCTCGTTAAACGCCTCGCTTGGACTGTGTCCGTGTTTCCTCAATTCGTTGTACTGCGCCTCCATTACTCCGGCCAAAGCTCCCATGAGAATTCCGCGCTCGCCTGTGAGGTCGCTGTAGACTTCATTCTTGAATGTCGTTGGAAAAAGATATCCCGCGCCGAGCGCGATTCCGAGCGCCAGCGTTCGCTCCTTCGCGCGGCCTGTCGCGTCTTGCTCTATCGCGTAGCTCGCGTTGATTCCGCTGCCATTAAGAAAATTGATTCGCACGCTCCGGCCGGAACCTTTCGGCGCGACCAGTATTACATCCACATCTTTGGGCGGAACAATGCCTGTCTGGTCATTAAACGCGATTCCAAAGCCGTGCGAGAAGTAGAGCGCTTTCCCCTTCGTGAGATGCGGTTTTATTTTCGGCCATATCACCATTTGCCCCGCGTCCGATACGAGATACTGAATGACCGTGGCGCGTTTTGCGGCATCCTCAAGGGAGAAGAGCGTTTTGCCGGGAACCCAGCCGTCTTTTATGGCTTTGTCGTAGCTTGGGCTTCCTGATTTCTGGCCGATTATTACCTTGATGCCGTTGTCGCGCATGTTTAGCGACTGGGCGGGCCCCTGTACCCCGTATCCGAGTACGGCTACAACCTCATTCTTTAGAATCTTTCGCGCCTTATCGAGCGAGAATTCATCTCGCGTTACCACGTCTTCCACCACTCCGCCGAAATTGATTTTTGCCATGTTAGATTTTGTTATGAGCGAAGCGGATTAGAAAATATTACACCCAGCACCTTTTACAGCAATGCCGTTGGTTGCAAGATGATACTGTTTAAACGTTATTCGGGCAAGAAGAGTCATAGCGCTTTGAAAGGTGCTGGGTTAAGTAAAATATAGTCGCTATGCTCCTTATTTTACTTAAAATTATCCGTTACAGCGCCTTGGCTAGCAGACGATACCAACTCTATGTATTTTCGCAACACCCCGCGATTATATTTTGGTTTCGGCTGTTTCCACTCGCTTCGGCGCCGCTTTAGCTCCTCTTCAGACAGCTCGACTTCAAGAGTCTTTTTATGGGCATCAATCGCGATTATGTCGCCATTCCTGATAAGCCCGATTGGCCCGCCGACATACGCCTCCGGCGCCACATGGCCGATAACGAGGCCGTAAGAACCGCCCGAAAATCTCCCGTCGGTAATAAGCGCCACGGAATCGCCCAATCCCTGTCCGATTATCGCGGAAGTGACAGAGAGCATCTCGCGCATGCCGGGGCCTCCTTTCGGCCCCTCGTTTCTGATGACAATGGTGTCCCCCGCCACAATTTGACCGGAGTTAAGAGCTTCAAAAGATTCTTCTTCGCTCTCAAAGACTTTGGCCGGCCCGCGGTGCGTGAGTTTTTTAATTCCTTTTATTTTCGCAACCCCGCCTCCCGGAGCCAGATTTCCGTGCATGACGACAATCGGCCCGCGATTCATAACCGGATTCTTGATGTCGTGAATAACCGGCGTGATGGAGCGCGCCTTTTTGACGCCCTTCAAGTTCTCCGCGACAGTACGCCCTGTTACGGTGATGCAATCGCCATTTATGAGTCCCGCGTCCAGAAGTTCCCGCATGACTGCCGGAATGCCTCCGGCCTTGTGCAAATTAACAGTCAGATATTTCCCGCCCGGCTTCATGTCCGCGAGAAGCGGAGTGCGGTCGGAAATACGATTGAAATCTTCCATTGTCAGCTCCACTCCTGCCGCGCTCGCCATCGCGAGAAGGTGGAGTACAGCGTTGGTCGAGCCGCCAATTGCCATGATGACCGTGATGGCGTTCTCGAATGCCTTCTTTGTCATGATGTCGCGAGGTTTCAATCCACGCTTAATGAGTTCATACACCTGTTTTCCCGCCTCTGCACATTCGTTTTTCTTTTCTTTTGTAATCGCCGGAGTAGTCGAGCCGTACGGCAATGACATTCCGAGCGCTTCTATTGCCGAAGACATCGTGTTGGCCGTGTACATTCCTCCGCACGAACCGGGACCGGGACAAGCTTTGCACTCGACCGCCTTCAATTCCTTGGCGTCAATTTTCTTTGCCTGATACTGCCCGACCGCCTCAAAAATGCTCACGATATCGACATCTTTTCCGTGCAGGCGCCCCGGCATGATAGTACCGCCATAAACAAAAATACTCGGAGTATTGACGCGCGCGATAGCCATCATGCAGCCCGGCATGTTTTTGTCGCATCCGCCGAGCGCGACGATTCCGTCAAAGCGCTCCGCTCCGGCGACCACCTCAATCGAATCGGCGATGACCTCGCGGCTCACAAGAGAATACTTCATGCCCTCGTGGCCCATCGCGATGCCGTCGGAAACCGTAATTGTTCCGAAGGTTTGCGGTACGGCTCCTGCTTTGCGCGCGCCCGCGTGAACTGCCTTCGCGAGTTTGTCGATATGCATGTTGCATGGCGTTACCTCGCTCCAAGTGCTAGCGATTCCGACAATCGGCTTATCGAAATCTTTGTCTTTAAATCCCGTGGCCCGAAGCATCGCGCGATTGGGAGCGCGGCTTGCCCCTTCGGTCATAACGGCACTGCGCGGCTTGAGGTTTGGAGTGTTGGCCATAATTGATACGTCGAAGTATACCCCGTGAAATAACCAGAGCGCAATGTGCCGCTTTCATCCTGCAAGCCGCGTGACGAAAACCCCGCCAACTGGCGGGGTTTTCGCATAACGCTGGTTGCGGGGACAGGAAATGGCGTCAGCTCACTAAGATTTTTGTTCACGTAAAGTGCTCCAAAAATCTTAGTGGCTCCTGCCCGGGCTCGCCTCTCGCAGAGCGAGATGGCTCCGCCTTGCAATTCCGTACGCGAGCGAAGCAGGTCGCTCGCTCCCCGCACAATACAAATACTGAAAAAGCTCCCGCATGGGGAGCTTTTTCAGTATTTGTTGCGGGGACAGGAATTGCACCTGCGACCTCAAGGTTATGAGCCTTGCGAGCTACTGCTGCTCCACCCCGCTCATGTGAATATACTGCAAATTAGTAGCTCTCGCAATGTTAGCCGTTGCTACGGCTCGCAGACCGTCTACAGGTGCCGACCATCAACCGGTCGGCCGAACGCAGACCGCCTACGGGCGATTGAGTACAATCGGATACTCAACCTATCGGCCAAACGCGGATTGACGCAGAAAGCACGTGCTGAAAGTCCTCATGTACTTATAATATCCGACCGGATACTATAAGTACGCGCTTACGTCAAAGCAGTTGATACTCTGGGCTCGCCCCGAAAAGAATTTGTAAAGTTATTCAATAATCTTGAATTCTTTAAATACTTTTTCGTACAGAGCGATGACGCGGCGGGCCTCGCGATTGTTTATCTGATACGAGGCACCCTCGTGCGCAACCGAGTTGCGGATTTTGTGAGCTTCCCACGCGTCATCAATGGAATTAAAATCCGCCCGCTCAACCTGCTTCAGTTTGTCCGCCATCGTGTCTCCTTTGTATCCTTTCAAATCAAGCAGTTCGTTAAGCATGATGTCCGCTTCAAGAATGGCAAGCCGCCAGTGCTGTTCGGAATCGGAATTCGCCTGCTCCAGCACTTTGGCCCAGCGCAGGTGCGTGCGCGGCCTGTCTTGCGCGATTATGGGCTGTTCCGCGGCCTTAAACTTCATGCGCTCAAGATGCCTCACCTGTCTGATGCGAATGGTGCAGTATATGATTCCTGTCGCCAAAATGAGGCATATGACCATGGAGATTGCGACAAACACATCCCAGTTGCGCACGAGAGAACTGAATTCCTCCTGTGAAGGTGTCCGCTCTAAGAATTCAACTATGCTGCCTGCCGTTACCGGTTCTGTGATTGGAGAAAATCCGGCCGGAATCGGGCCCGTGCCGGAGCTTTCAACTCCGGTAACCGTAGCAACAGTCGCAGGCACAAGCTTGAACGCAACCTCGCCGATAAACCAGAATATCTTTGAGAAAACCGCGCCGATAGAATCCATCCCGTTAGAAGCCCGCCTGCCATCGCCTAAAGCTGCGACAGCGACAAACTCGATTAGTTAGTAAATATATGTTTGTTCCTGACACCACTTGCCTTGCTCTGGCTTTGGCGGGCAGGTAGGAAGCCTGCCCCGTTAGAAGCTCCGCTTCTAACGGGGCTTGCGCTTCCGACTCGTTATCCGCGTCTAGTAAAAAATCGACCAATGCAAAGCATCTGATGAATATACCCCTTTCAGAACTTCCGCAACTTCTAACGGGATCCATCTCGCAATTATAACCCAACGAACTAGCTTTTAGCGAATAGCGTTTAGCGGATAGAGGGCTTCTACGCCTGCTCCACGTCCTTCCCGATTGCGAAAAGCGTCTCCTCGCTTCCGTGAGCGCCGATAATTTGGAAGCCGACTGGCAAAGACACTCCTCCCCTTTCTACCGTGCCGCTCGGCACGGAAATCGCGGGTAAGCCCGCGAGACTGACAGGCACGGTGAAGATGTCTTCAAGATACATTGCTATGGGGTCGCTTTTCTCGCCAAACTTAAACGCTGGGCCGGGTGTAGTAGGGGTAACGATTGCCACTACTGATTCAAGCGCGCGCGCGAAATCCGCGCGAATCAATTCGCGCACCTCGCGCGCGCGCCGGTAGTACGCATCTGCATATCCGGACGAAAGCACAAATGTGCCGACAAGAATTCGCCGTCGAGTTTCAGCCCCAAATCCCGCTCCCCGCGTTTTTTCATATACCTCTTGAATCGTCTCCGCTTTTTCAGAGAGACCGTATCTGATGCCGTCAAAACGAGCAAGGTTCGTAGAAACTTCCGCAGGATTAATTATGTAATAAACTGCCAATGGAACTTGGGGGTCGGCGAATAATTCAATATCAACGATTTCATATCCTTTAGTGTGCAGGATTTCTAGAGACTGTTCAAATTGCTTCTGCATATCGGCTTCTAGCGAATTGGCAAAAAGACTACGCGGTACGCCGATACGAATTTTCTTCGGAGGACTTTTTATTTCTGGCATGTTGGGCAAACTCGTACTGTCTTTTTCGTCATGCCCTTGTATGACCTGAAAAAGAGCCCGCGCGTCTTCAACAGTTTTCCCAATAGTCCCTATCTGGTCTAAAGACGAGGCCGCGGCAATTAGGCCGAATCGCGAAACCGAACCGTACGTGGGCTTCAATCCCGCGACTCCGCAAAAGGCGGATGGCTGGCGGATGGACCCGCCGGTATCCGAGCCGAGTGCCCCGAGCGCGAGCCCCGCGGCAACTGCCGCTGTCGAACCCCCGGAAGTGCCGCCAGGTACGCGCGACAGGTCGTGCGGGTTTTTCGTCGGGCCGAACGCGGAATTTTCCGTGGAAGCGCCAAGCGCGAATTCGTCCATATTCGTGCGCCCCAAAAAGACCGCGCCCTGTTCTTTTAGCTTTTTGATAACGGTCGCATCATACGATGCCGTGTAATTCTCAAGGATTTTAGACGCGGCGCTCGCGATTCGACCCTCTATCAAAATATTGTCCTTTACCGCGATAGGAATTCCAGTGAGCGGGCGCGATTCCCCGCGCGCGATTCTTTCGTCTGCCGATTTCGCCTCTTCCCGCGCGCTTTTTTCCCAAACTTCCAAATATGCGCGGATTTTCTGGTCTTTCTCTGCAATCGCAGAGAGATATGCGTTCGTCAGTTCAAACGCGGAGTATTTCTTAGCATCAAGAGCAAGGCGGGCTTCTGCAACGGTCAGCGTTGAGACATTCATATCTGTGTATCTATATCGGCAAATAATGCTGCCACATCGCGCTTCTGGTGTATGATGCGAAGGATTTCGATGGTTGTAGCTTTAATGCGATAACAAATAAAATAAGACCGTAGAGGAGCGAACCGCACCTCCTTTAACACATCGTCGCGCGCGCGCCAAAGATATGGATGGCGCAAAAGGCCTTCTCCTGCGCTATGAATCGACAACATCAGGGATTCCGCGGTTGCATGAGACGCAATCCGAGACACGTATGAACCAATTTCAAGAATGTCCGCCTTGGAAATTGGAGTCCATCCAACTAGCCACTCACTTTCTCCTTTTCGCATACCGTTTCCGGAACTCCTTGATAAGGGTTCGGGCGGAAAGTGGACGCGCCAAGCCGGCATCGGCCTCTTTTACGCCCTCGGCGATTTTCTCGCGCACTTCGTGCCACGCGACAGCACGATCAATAAGATCGATACCTATGTTGTCCTGCACCTGCGCCGGCAGTTTCCTGATTTCCTTTATTGCAGCCGAGAGCATCTTAGTCATACGCCGTAATTGTATCACACCCTCTTCTTCCGCGTTAGGACCTGCTTAACCGCTATGCGATTATCAACTCGCGCTGGTGCCGCTTTAAGAAGCGTCTCCGTATATTTTCCGCCCTCATGCGGACTATCGTCCGCACGCATCACATTCCGTCTACAGGCGATTGAGTGCAATCGGATGTTTGACTCATCGGCTAGAAGCGTCGGGGTAGGCGTTGCCGTTTTTCCCGAGACGCTCTGAATCGTTCCAACAAACTTTAGGATATCGGGGATTTCCCGCTCAAGTTTTGCAAGTTCCTCGTCGGACACTGCCAGCCGCGCGAGTTTTACGAGCGCAGTAACATCTATTTTCATAAGATGAATACTACAAGAAAAAAGCTTGGAGTGCGAGGAATAGTAACGGTACTCGGTCAACTTCGGACGATATCCCTATCCAGTGGCTATAGCCACTGGATAGGGATATTCAAATGGACGACTTACGGGTTCGTTTGTTTGAGGCGCGCTGTAGAGACAGAGACAGGCATGGGAGCGCGCGGCTGGGTTTCGCATGATGATGCTCCATCGCAAGCCCGCGATTTATATTCAAGGTGGAACCTTGAATGAATAGGGCTAGTACAGCGCATTCAGCTTTGCTCTTGTTTCAGGTCCGACATAGCCGGTTGCACTGATTCCGTACTTTATTTGGAATACCATGACGGCTTCGCGCGTTACGTCGTAGAAGTTACCCGTTGCTTCTCCGGCAAACAGTCCTTCTGCATTCAGCGCCCTCTGTAGGGCTGACACCTCGGCTCCGGACTGTCCTCGGTACATGTCCTGTGTGAATGTGTACGAGAATCCGCCAGCTGTTTCTTGCATAGGACTTGGCGATTGTGTGGCGCTTTCAAAGGCATTAAGAGCGTTCGCGGTCTGGTTCGGACCGTTTCCTGCAGAAGACACCGGTGCGGTAACCGTCAAAGGAGTAGAACCTGTCGCACAGCCAGCGTTGTTGCACGCACTAATGCTCAAGAGGTAGGTTCCAACTCCGAGAT
>CAYHST010000007.1:17829-23460 GCA_964359415.1 uncultured Candidatus Saccharibacteria bacterium
AACTGAACTCGGACTTGCGGAGATTGAGGCCGTGGTTGGAATCGTCGTATTTGTCTGCGTCGCGATAATAACATCTGCATATTTGTACGTGGTGCCGGAGGTTACGCCGGAGGAGTTGGTGTTGGAACATGCGACCCCATAAGTGGTGTTGGCGTATAAAGCCGGCGTAGTCCACGGGCCGCCGCTTAAGGCTACGGCGCCTGACCCTGTGGCTCCGTTGACCCCGTTCCCTGCGGCATAACAGGTTGTAACGGTGCCAGCAGGCTGCGTCACGCTCCAAGTGAATGTAGCTGTTCTTCCAAACTCCACGTTCAGGTTCAATCTTGAACTGTCGTTACTTTCATTTAACTTGATGACTGGAGATGGATTGCCCGCAACCGTCGTGCTCGTCTGCGTTTGGACGCCGATGCTCACGTACTTATACGTAGTACCAAGAGAATTGGTACACCTTATTCCATAAGTAGTACTGGTGTAGAGAGCTGGCGGAGTCCACGTGCCGCTTAAGTTTACGGCGTCAGCACCCCCGTCAATACCGTTACCAGCGGCGGCGCAGGTGGTCCCGCTTGTCGGCGTAACGCCCCATCCGATGTTTGCCGTCCCGCCGAATGTCGTGGTAGCCGTTGATCCGTTGTACGCCGAGCCGTTTATGGTGATGTTAATAACCGGCGCGGAAACGAGAGTAAAGGAGGTTCCAGAAGTGATGGTGAAATAGTTGTCGCTAATATCACTTGCATTACAATCAGAACCTTCGCTATTTTGCCGCCAACATAACACTTTAACCTTGTACTGCCCGGTAGGTATGCTGGTCGGTATAGAATAATCCATTGTTCCAGCCGTTAATGGAATACACCCGCCTGTCAAATTGCAATAGCCTTGTGTCGGGCTATCTACATAATAATTACTGTTTGTACCAACGAGACCGATCGACGCCACATATCCAGATGGTGTATTGCTCGCTCTCCATCTTATTGACATTGTTTGTCCGGTTGTAAATGTTTCTCCGCCATTAGGTGAGATGATGGTGATGTTAGGCGGTGTGGTGGGAGCAGTCGTATTCGCCTGCTCGCCGACGTCAATGGAAATGTATCTGGTTGTGATGCCTCCAGCAGAGTTAGTACACTGTATTCCATATGTGGTGTCGGTGTAGAGTGCTGGCGTTGTCCATGTACCGCTTAGAGGCGTACTTTCATATCCCGTCCTTCCTCCTAGCCCCGTTCCGGCTGCGAGGCAAGTAATGCCCGAAGTACTACCTCCTGAGTTGCTAACGCCCCAACCGATATTGACCTTTTTCCCATACCCAACGCTGACTCGCGGAGAACTTTCACTATAAGGCGTGTTGCTAGTGTTAGCGCCGACTGTGTCAACAGTGATGCTTATGCCTGGCCCGCCCGATGTGCTTGCCTGCGTCCGAACATAGAGATACAAATACTTGTATGTGGTGCCAGCGGAGTTGGCGCATCGAATGCCGTATGTTGTGTTGACGTAGAGAGGTTGCGTAGTCCATGTACCGCTTAAGTTTATGGCATCAGAACCTCCGTCAATACCGTTACCTGCGGCAGCGCAAGTGACGCCTGATGGATTTGCAACGTTCCATCCGACGATAACTTTTTCGCCGTAATCCACGTTATATCTAGTGCCGTCATTGAATGAACCGTTTAAGGTTAGGTTGATGACTGGCGCGGACGCCTGGGACGAATTAGAAGTTATTGAGAAATAATCATCGCTACTATCACACCCTCTCTCTGCACACACATCGATTTTGTATAAACTTCCATTTTCCCTAATCCAATCTGCAGGCAAATCAAGAGTAACTGACTGCCTATTAGTCGAAGTGCCAATTATCTCCTGTGGATTATTACCGTATCCATTTAGTCCGTAGGAGCCATTTCTTGCGTTGCTAAGATTAATATACGTTCTCTCTCCATTTGCTGGCCTGAAAACAACAGTTAACGGACCCGTACCAAGAACCTCCCGACCATTTGGTGAAATCACAGCGACGGTATGCGCGCTTATGCCACCCGCCGCGTAATTAAGCTTGACAACATTACTGTTTCCAACTGCCGAATTCATAATTTGCACTCCGTAATAGCCCGAGGTCGTTATTCCGAAATCCGACATATTGAAGGTAATATAATCTCCTTCGACAGACGGCAATGCGGCATAAGCTGATGTTCTTCCGTTGATGCTTACCGTGACTCTCTGTGAAGACGGCGTGCTAAATTTGACTCCCGTTATTCTTGCGTTGCCCGCATTGTCTGCCTGTGCGGCTACAATATAAGGCGACTCTTCTCCGATAATAGTGATTGGCCTGACGCCACCAATCACACTATTAGCATCCGTGGTTACACCTATGAATGACGATGACTGAACCGTCTGGTAATAATAATTATTAACAGTACTAGGATTATTTAAGTCAGGATAATAAAACCCGTTCAGCGCCAAGGTATAAGTTCCAGCGAGAAGTTCTCTTGTTGGTGCCACACCCGTAATCCTAAAAGTTGCCGATGTGTTCGCAGGAATCCTGTCCCCGCCAATGGAGCTCACGGCGTTGAAACGCATTGAATTGGATCTCGAAAATCCGTAATCGTTTTTATAGAATTGAATGGTATACGCCATACTGCCTGCGTCTATTGGCATGTTGCCTGCAGTAATTTTCACAGTCGCTTCAGCTTGAAGAGCCGATTCCTTTCCTGCCGAGTCGTATTGAAGAGACAATGTCGGCGTGCCGATGAATTCAACTGTCGGCACAGAAGCTGGGTTGATTGGATTATTAACGGGTCGAGATGAAGCAGCTACCACTGTCAGCGTGCCAGTGGTAAGAACCGCTCCCGCAGAAGAATTGGCGCGCACGGTTACCTGATAGGAGCCAGCCGGAAGGCCTGAACCGAAGTATACAGACCATGAGCGGTCCACTGCCACTGTGGCATTTCCACTGGCGAAATTGTTGCCGATAGAGAGATAAACGATGCTACCCGCCGGTGATGCACTGCCCGAGATTCCGAACGGCTCATCAGCTGCTGCATAGAGATAGCCCGTGATAAGCGCTGTGGAAGGAGTTGCTGTCCCGCTGCAGGTCAGCGCTCTAATTTTTCCCCGCGTTATCGGTCCAGTTACACCCTCCGGGGCAATGCGATTATCCCTCTGAAAGTCCTGAAGTGTATCCCTCGTATTTTCATCAAAAGCGCCTGAGACTCTCGTAGGATATCCTCGGCCTCTAAGGAACTGTTGTAGGAGAGTGACATCGCCGTTGCTGTCTCTATCAGTAATTGCGGGATCTCTCAGATAAAGATAATTCGATATTGATACGCAGGACGATGATGTGTTTGAAGGGGTTGGAGGAATTTGGGTGGGACCAACTGATGCGCCTCCTGATGATGCTCCGCCTGCTTGGTCATTGAGTGCGGAGATTTGCGCCAGCAGTCTCGCAACTAAAGCCGTGAGTTCTTGTATTTGAGTCTGATTGTCATTTGTAGTACTAACAGTAAGTTGCGCCGAGGCGAATAATGGAGTAACCAAAAGAGCAAAACCCAAACCGCTAAAGGCGAGTCTTTTAAGCATAAAGGAGGCCTATTTTTGTAAGAGTAATAATACTCAAATGGTGGCATATTTTCGCGTTTTGTCCATAGCGATTTTTCGAGAATTGGGGATAGCGAAAAGGGATAGGCAATAGGCAATAGGCAACAACTTGGAGGTGAAACCTCCAAGTTGTCCAAACGAAGCTTCTCTCGTGCTATGTTGGTATGACAATGATGAAAAAGCTTTTTCTTTTCCTCGTTTATGCTTTTGCCGCTTTTGGAATCCTTCTCACAGTTGTTTTCTTCGCCGTAAAATTCGGTTTGACCAACGGGTCCGGCATCATAGATAGTCAAAGAAATGCTTTTCTGAAGGAGATCTCCGTGAGCGAACCGATTTGGACCGAGGGAGAAGAATGGGCAGTGCTAAAAGAAGCAATAATCCGCGACCGCGAGGCGCTGAACCGCGCGGGAGCGGTGTCTGACATTTCGCCTCGCCTAATCGTTGCGCAGTTAGTGGTGGAGCAATTGCGTCTTTTCCATTCTAACCGAGAGCTTTTCAAGACAGTTTTCGCGCCGCTGAAAGTCCTTGGCAATCAAAGCCAGTTTTCTTGGGGAGTCATGGGCATTAAACAGGACACAGCGCGAGATATTGAGAAAAACTTGAAGGATAAAAACTCGCCATTCTATCTTGGCCCCGAATACGAACATCTGCTTGACTTCACGACAGACAATCCGGACGAAGAACGTTTTATGCGGATAATAGATGAAAATAATCGCTATTATTCGTATCTGTATGCCTCTTTATACATGAAGCAACTTTTGAAACAATGGCAAAACGCCGGATTTGATATTTCAAACAGGCCGGAAATCGCGAGTACGCTATACAATATCGGATTTGAGAATTCGCACCCCAATTCTGCTCCGAAAGCTGGCGGTTCGGAGATAACCATCGACACCACTACATCTAGCTTCGGCGCGTTGGCAAGGGAGTTTTATGATTCGCAGGAACTAATTGAGTATTTCCATTAGACTCATATTTTCTTGCTTTGGAATTCTGGCAGTCAGACTGCCAGAATTTCCATGATGATGCTCCGTCGCAAGCTCGCGATTTGTATTCAAGGTGGAACCTTGAATGAATTGGGTTAGTACAGCGCGTTCAGTCTTGCTCTTGTTTCAGTTCCGACATAGCCGGTCGGATTGATGCCGTATTTTATTTGGAATGCTATGACGGCCTCGCGCGTTACGTCGTAGAAGTTCCCCGTTGCTTCTCCGGCAAACAATCCTTCCGCTTTGAGAGCTTGCTGGAGGGCTGATACTTCGGCCCCGGACTGACCGCGGTACATATCCTGCGTGAATGTGTACGAGAATCCGCTGGTCGTTTCTTGCGTAGGACTTGGCGATTGCATCGCACTTCCGAATGCATTCATAGCACTCGCGGTCTGGCTTGATGGAGAGACCATAGAGATTAAACCACTGCAATAAGATGACGACATAGGCACCCAAGCCCCTCCGCTGCAGTTGTAGCACTGCGAACCGAGAGCTCCAAAGGTGTCGCTCGCATAATTATATGAGCCGACTGCGCAGTACCCAGGAGCATAAGTTCCTGAACCTAGTGCCGAAGAAGTCTCCCATGTGTAATTCGGCGACTGGCACAGCGCGCGCACACCGCCGCTTTCTCTGTATGTCCCGCCCTTGAATAACGCGCCGTCCGCTGAACATCCAAGCGGTCCTGCAGGCGCGGCAACCGGTGCGGCGACAGTAACCGGCACCTGATTTGATGTCATTGTTTGACCGTTCGGATAAGAGCAACTGGCTGTCATGTTGTAGACGCCGGATAATCCTGTCGTATCCACGGAAACGGGAGAGCTGCTTAGTACTCCGACATATACTCCATTGTTTGACCAGGAACAGCCTGTCCCATTGGGGGCGCTCCATGTGAAGCTGATTGTGGTTCCGGCGGTGGGGTTGCTGTTACTAACGCTTAGTGTCGGGGCGGTGTATGTGACGGCGGCCGGCGCAGTGACCGTCAGATTTAACGTGCCAGATCTTTGTCCATCTGGATTTTGAACATAGAAGGTATAAGTACCGGAATTCAGCGGCCCCGCAGTAAACGTCA
>CAYHST010000008.1:0-23252 GCA_964359415.1 uncultured Candidatus Saccharibacteria bacterium
GCGTCAGCTCCACATCGTATTGAAATGAGCGTGCCCGTTCGGCCATCATGAGCGCTTTTGTTTCCAATTCTTTTATTTGTTTCGCGCGATAGTCGTTCACGTCCACAAGAAATTGAAGATATTCAACCGCCTCTCCGTTTTCCACGGAGGCTTGCGCCTCGCTTGATGCCGCTGCGCGCGATGCCATGGAACGTTTCTCCGCGATTTTCTTCACAAGATGGTCAATCGCATGCACCGTATCCCCGTGTATTCCGATAAGCTGGCGCGCGTCCTGCATTTGTATCGCGAACACAGTCTGCCCCGCGAGTTGCTGTTTAAGAACTCCGGAGTGCACCACTCCGACAGCATCGAGCAATTCAGTGAGAATTTTTTCAACCATTTTTTCCATAAGGCCACTATACCTCGTACCACAACTCTCAGCAAATTTATGTTTTTTTGCGAGTTTTACATGATGAAATACATCCACGCTTCGCATCGCCGCTGATTGAGCTGAGTTGGCTACGGGCCCCGTTAGAAGCATCGCTTCTAACGGGGCGGGGCAGGCCCCCGGTCTGTCCACACGCGCTCGCTACTCGCGGAATCTCCGGCCCATCAGTAATTCTTGCGCAATCATTGCCGTATTGCTCGTAACCCAATAGAGCGCCGCGGCGGAAGGCACCATGTAAGCAAAAGCTCCAATAACGAGCGGCAATACGTACCGCGCCTGCAAGTCAAAGCTCCTTGCCATGTCGCTCGCGAATGAACCGGTGGCAACGCTCTTCTTTCTGGCCCCCATGGAAAGGCGCGTGTAAATAATTTGTGTTACCGCGGCGAGAACGGCAAGAACAAAACTTTTGCCGGCCATGTTTATAAGGCCGATGAATTCCATGTTCACCCCATCGGGCCGGGGTACGAAAGAATAGAGGAGCGAAACGTCTATTGTCGGCAATCCGCCGAGCGCAAAAATCCAGTAAAGGGCAAAAAGAATGGGAAGTTGGAGAAATATCAGCCCGAAACTCGCGAATGGATGCACATCGTTATCCTTGTAGAGGGCGAGCATCGCCCTGCCTTGCTGTTCGCGGTCGTTTTTATATTTCTCTTTCAACGCCTCCATCTCCGGCGCGATTTTTTTCATTTTCTGCTGCGTAGCAATTGCTCGTTTGGCGAGAGGGAACAATATGATTCGCACAATTATTGTAAGAATGATAACCGCGATACCCACGTCATGAGTAGGAAGAATGTCGACAATGTAAATAAGCCCGTTGTACAGCGGGTTGTAAACGGCGGAATTGAATGCTGATGAAATCATCGCGCCAGTATAACTCACTGGCTACAAAGCGCGAAGTTTCGCGGCCGCTCTTGCGACAAGCGCCGCGACATCTTTCTTTATTTCCGCGAATGACGCGCCCTTTGCTGGCCGCATAGCGTAAAATATTAGGACGCACGGAGAGGGAGCGGATGAGAGGCACTCTCGCATCGCCTCACGCCAGCGCCGCTTTATCGAATTCCTGTCCACGGCTCGCGCGGCTGTCTTTTTGGAAACAACGCAAGAGGCCTTTGTTTCCGCGGTTTTTTGGCCATCTAGAGCCCCGAATGAAAGAATGAAAAGCTCTCCGCGCTCGCGCCGGAATTTCGCTTTCTCCGCGCGGACAAAGTCCGCATGCGACAATGTATATTTGCGAGGCATCAAGCTAAACTTACGCGGACAGCCGCGTGCGGCCCTTTCGGCGGCGGCGGCGCAGAAGCGCGCGTCCGCTCGTCGTCGAAGAGCGTTTGCGGAACCCGTGAGTCTTCGCTCTTTTTCTCTTTTTCGGCTGATATGTGCGTTTCATAAACGTGTATGGCGTATGGAGTATAGCGTATGGCGGGCAAGAAAGGAAGAAGTGCCAATCTACAAATTTATCCCAATCTACAAATGGCTACGAATAGGCACTATTTTTCATTTGTAGACATTCGTAACATTCGCATCATTCGTAGATTGGAACATTTCCTTGTCCCCACCCTATCCCCACCTTATAAACACCCGCGGCAAAAACGGCGGGGCTATGCACGAAGAGATGGGCGCGTATAATGACCGGTCTATGCAATCCACTTCAACGATGACGGCTCCCTTAATGACGAATCGGGAACTTTGGCAAAACGCTCTGGTGCAAATTGAACTGGGAACCACCGAGGCAAGTTTTCGCACGTGGTTTCGCAATACGGATATCTCCAGCCGGGACGGAAGCGCTGTACACGTATCTGTTCCGAGCAAAATTGTCAAGGAATGGCTGGTTGAGAAGCACCACAAGCTCATACTGAAGGCGCTCCGCACGCTTGACAGCACGGTACGGACGGTCGAATACACGATACACCGCTCCGCGACGCCGCCAGCCGCGGAAAGAAAGCCCGGGCGCGCCGCGTCCCCGGAGAACGCCTCGTTCGACCTCCAGTCTCTATACATAGACAAACGCGACAATCTCAATCCGCGCTACACGTTCGAGACTTTTGTCGTCGGCCCCTTCAACCAGCTCGCGCACGCGGCGGCGAAAGCCATCCTCGAGCGCCCAGGGCAGATATACAACCCGCTTTTTATCTACGGCTCCACCGGACACGGCAAGACTCACCTCATACAGGCCATTGGCAATTATTTTAAGAAAGCGCACGCCAACAAAAAGGTGCTTTATGTCACGTCCGAGCGTTTTGCGGTTGATTACATAAACGCGGTACGCGCCGGGCGCGCGAATGGATTCAAGGACCAGTACCGGCAGTATGATGTTTTAATAATGGATGACGTTCAGTTCATCGCAAACACCGAAAAAACGCAGGAAGAGCTTTTTCACCTGTTCAACGCGCTCCACGACAGCAACAAGCAGATTGTTTTTTCATCCGACAAGCACCCGAATTTCCTCCCAGGGTTCGAGGAAAGGCTCCGCGGGCGTTTTTCCGCCGGGATGATAGCCGAAATTCCGGAACCGGATATTGAGTCTAGAACGGCTATAATCAAGGCTAAAATCGAGCAACACGGATTCAATATTCCTGATGACATAATTCAATACATTGCGGAGAGCGTGCGCGGCAACATCCGGGAACTCGAAGGAGTTCTCAACATGATAGTCTGCAAATCCCAGCTGAAAGGCAAGGCGGTTTCCCACGCTGATGTGCGCGCCCTGGTGAAACATAATATAAAACCAAACAGGGGAGTTTCCATTGAGGAAGTCGTGCGCAGAATTTCCATGTATTACGAAATCCCAGAGAAAAGCATCTACGAGAAAACCCGCAAGAAGGAGGTTGTTAAGCCGCGGCAGATAATTATGTATATGCTCCGCGAAGAATTCAATGTTTCTTATCCATCAATAGGCGAGAAGCTCGGCGGGCGCGACCACACAACGGTAATCCATTCATGCGAAAAAATAAAACATGAAATCAAGACTGATACTTTGCTCGAGCAGGAGGTTGAACACATACGGTCGCTTATTCACTCATAACATGTTGATATGGTGTTCATATAAATCTAATTTCACGCTAATATCCAGTGCAAAAAATAATAATAATCAAAAAAAATCTAACAACCTCAAACTATCCACAAATACTCAACACTTTCCAAATCTAAAATCTTCATACTGTTCCCGATAAAAACATCTTATACACACAATGCACATATATAGTAGTAATAGTATTTTTTATATATAAAAAGTATTTATGAATCTGACAACCACCAAAGAAAAAATTCTCTCGGCAGCTGTGATAGCGGAGCGTATAGTTGGAAAAAAAGAATCCCTCCCGATATTATCTTGTATTCTTTTGGATACCAGCAATACTTTATGTATTCGTTCAACTAATTTAGAAGCAGGTGTTGATATTGTGGTGATTGCGGAAATTAAGGAGAAGGGGGTTATAGCGGTTCCGGCAACAATATTTTCCCAAACAATAAGGTCAATCAATAGTGATAAGGTTGTGCTAAAAACAGAATCGGAAAACTTGATTGTTGAATCCAGGGGAGCGAGAACTTTAATTAAAGCGATTCCGCACGAAGAATTTCCGATATTGTCATGGGGTGATAGCGGCAAGAACGGAAGCTCGATACCAAAACTCACCTTAATAAAAGGAATTCAATCCGTCTTGTACGCCTCCTCTCATTCAATGATAAGACCGGAACTTGGAAGTATTTATGTGTCAATAAAATCGGAACAAGTTACTTTCGCGGCTACGGATTCGTTTAGATTGGCAGAAAGGACCGCAAAAAAAGGAGGCTCGTCTTCCGGCGAAGGGGAATTTCTTATTCCATTGAAGCACGCAACAGAGCTTGTTTACGTGCTGGAGCGGAGTCCCAGCGAAAACGTGAAAATACACGCGTCAGACTCACAGCTTGTTGTTGTGGCGGATAGCACGCGGTTTGCCGCTCGCGTTGTTGACGGGATATTTCCTAATTATGCCGAGATTATTCCTAAACAATTCACCACGGAGGCGACCATTCTAAAAAATGATTTTGCGGAGATGTTGCGAAAGGCGCGGGTATTTTCCGGAAACGACCAGCATGTGGGACTGCATGTGTATCCGAAAAAGAAGATTTTTTCCGCTACTGCGCAGAGCCCTGATGTGGGCGAGACATCCGATTCTATCGATGCCGCGGTTTCGGGCGAGGATATAGATATAAATTTTCACATCGGCTACCTTGCAGATTGTGTGCCGGCCATAGATTCCGACAGCATTACGCTCGGATTTTCAGGACCCAATAGGCCGCTTGTCATTCGCGGAGCATCTGACCCGGGTTTTACATACCTCGTGATGCCGTTGAACAGGTGATTTTTTTCTTGGTACTCCAAGAAGTAAAAATCACGTCGAAATTGAACACAATTTCGACGCAGTACATTATTGTATCGTGAAAGAAATCGCCTGCTCGAGATTCCCAAGAGAACTTTCGGCGACCGCGCGCAATACTGCCGGACCGCGCGAAGTGGGCATCAAAGAAATTGCGTAGGGAGGATTATTTGAACTCCCGACGAATTGTCCATTCAGATAATACGCAACGCGCGACACACTTTCCGGCTTTGAATGGGATGCCGAAATGTATAGCGGAACGAATCCGGAAACATTAGCCCCTCTTTGCGGAGAGGCGATTGAGAATTGCGACTGCGCGGCCGTAGAAGACGCCGGTGTTTTTAAGGGCATGAGCGTTTGCGGGTTGGCGCCTGCCCACAGCTGAACCGGGTATTCCCAGTACTCGAATTGCTGGTCCGAGGAAGGATTTGCCGGCTGGCCGGAACGCGGATTGTCTTTATCCACCCAGTACAAAATGTCGTGCAATCCTTGCGCGGGGTCTGTATTCCAATTGCCGCGCAGAACCGGCGGGAGGGAATCGAGATCTGTTTCCGGCGCCGGCTGTATGAACGGCGCGGATTGATATTTTGCCAGGGCATAGGCAAAAACCTCGTGCCACATCGGAGCCACGATGAAAGCCGCTATCTTTTTCACCATCGGGCTATTGTCGTTGTTGCCCGCCCACGCGCCCATTGCGATTCCCGGCGTGTAGCCGATTATCCACGCGTCGTGAAAATCGTTCGTGGTGCCTGTCTTATCGGCAACCTGAAATCCCGGGAAATAGAGGGGAGAGTCCGCGCCGAATTCCGGAGTCCGCGCGACGTTGTCGGAAAGGACGTCGTTTATCTGCCGCGCGATTTGGCTTTCGATGACGCGCGCGCTCTGTTCCGTGTAACTTTCGAGAGTGTTGCCCGCGCCATCCTCTACCTTGAGTATCGGGGTTGGCGGATTGCGCACTCCGTCATTGGCGAAAACTCCGTAAGCCGCGGTCATCTCGAGAAGGTTCACTTCGCCGCCTCCCAATACCAGCGTGAGCCCGTACTGGTCCTTGTCTCCGAGGGTTGTGATCCCCATATCGCTTGCGGTTTTCAATGAATCTGTGATGCCTGCGAGATAAAGAGTCTTGACAGACGGAACGTTTACCGACTGCGCGAGTGCCTCGCGCAATGTCATGGGACCGCGGAATTTTTCGTCGTAATTGCCCGGCGAGTAGCAAGGCGGTTCGCTATTCATTGTGTCGCTTGGCTTGCAGAATGTGGAGAACTGCGTCTGCAAATCGAACACGACAGTGTCCGTAGGGTATCCCTTTTTGAAAGCGGTCGCGTACACGAACGGCTTGAAAGATGACCCCGGCTGGCGGTTCGCGAGAGCGACATTTACCATTCCGTCAATTTTTTCGTCAAAATATCCGCGCGAGCCGACCATCGCGAGTATTTGGCCTGACTTCGGCTCTATCGCTACAAGCCCCGCGTTTGATGCGTTGAAATTCTTTTCGTTATCGAGCGCGGTTTTTGAAATGACATCATCCGCCTTCTTTTGGAGGTCGTAATCCAGAGTAGTAATCACTCGAAGTCCGCCGCTTGCGACCGCGTCGGCGCCGTATTTTTCTTCCAGATATTCGCGCACATAAAATACGAAGTGCGGGGCCTTTATGCCCGCCTCCGCTTCGTCT
Organism: uncultured Candidatus Saccharibacteria bacterium; assembly: GCA_964359415.1. GTDB lineage: Bacteria > Patescibacteriota > Minisyncoccia > Phycocordibacterales > UBA2100 > UBA10103. The sequence goes on from CAYHST010000008.1 coordinate 6,452, forward strand.
TTGAACTCTACCTTTTCGTTTTTTGCCGCTTCGTATTCTGCGTCGCTGATAAAACCGTTTCCCTTCATTTTTAGAAGTACGAGATTTTTGCGGTTCTCCAGCTCGTCGCGGTGCCTGCCGTATGGGGAATATCGCGTGGGCGCCTGCGGAAGCGCCGCGAGGTATGCCGCTTCTGCAAGGGTCGCGTCTTTCGCCACTACTCCGAAGAAGTATTGGCTCGCCTCCTCTACTCCGTAGAGAGTCCCTCCATAGGACGTTTCGTTCAGATAAACCGCTAGAATCTGGTCTTTCGAATAAATGCGCTCAAGCCTGATTGCCAGAATAATTTCTTTGAGCTTGCGGACAATGGTTTTGTCGCGCGTGAGAATCGTATTCTTCACGACCTGCTGGGTGATGGTAGAACCGCCCTGCACGAACCCTCCAGAAAAGACATTCACAATCATGGCGCGCGCGAATGAAAGAGGGCGGAAGCCGAAATGCTGGTAAAACGTGGCGTCCTCAATCGCGACGGCCGCGTTTCTGATGTTTATTGATATGGCGTCAAGTGGAACCGTTGTGCGGCGCATGGCGCCGTGGACGTCGTAGAGAAGCACGTTTCCGGTTCGGTCGTATATCTTTGTGGACTCCGCTACCCTGCGGCTCTGGAAATTATCCAGCGAGGGAATCGCGACAATAGCCCCCCACGCGGCGACTATCCCGACCAAGAGCATGCCGAGAACAAAAATTGCCGCAAGCGATGATTTGATAACCCTAAACAGGTGGGTGCGCGCCGCCGCGCCGCCGCGCGCCTTGTTGTAGGGAGAATGTCTTGGTGGCATGTGTGCTGAATTGTACAATGAACAGCCTGTTGCTAACAGCGAAAATTTGTGGCATCTTCAGGTATTCACGCTTCTCGCTTCATGAAAACAAAACTTAAGTACGGAGAGAATCCCCACCAAAAAGCCACCGCGAAGTCGGGGGCGACGACGGACGCTCTCGCGCTCGCGAAGTTCAAGCGGGAAGACGGAAGCATGTTTGTGGGAGAGGAAACAAGCTGGATATCTATTACCGACCTCGGCCGGCTCCTTCAGGTTGTTGAAAGGTTCGCGGCGGCGTACCGAAAAAATATCGGCGGCGCGCTTCCCTGTGTTGCGGCGGTAGTGAAGCATGGAAGCCCATGCGGAGCCGCGTTCGGCGAGGATTCGGAGAGAGTTGTACAAAATGCGTGGCAGGGCAACCCGCAGGCGGCGTTCGGCGGGTTTCTGATTGTTACGTTTCCTTTTACATCAAAAATTGTCGATGCGCTTACGAAATCTAACGGCGGGAGAATGCCGTTTTTGAGCGGGGTAGCCGCGCCCACTTTTCTGAAGGGGGTAACGGGAAAAATCGGCGCGAAAAGCAAAGAAACCCATTTCATTTCCAATAAAGCGCTCGCAAAGATTCCAGCGAAAATCTCGTCATTGCCGGAAATAAAATCTGTGCGCGACTACGTGCTTGAGCAAACCGCGCCGCAATTTGTTCCGGAGTTTGAAAATATGGAATATCACGGTCCCGCGCTCTCGGAGGAAGAAAAAAAACAGATTTTTGCCGACCTTTCACTTGCATACGCCGTGTGTTCCGCTAGTACGAGCAATACCGTTTCGCTGGTGAAAGGCGGAGTGCTTTTAGGAAATGCTGTCGGCCAGCAGAAGCGGGTGGGGAGCGCCCGGCTCGCTCTCCGGCTCGCAGAGGAGTGCGGTCACGAAACGAAAGGCGCGGTGGCCGTGTCGGACAGCTACTTTCCGTTTCCCGACGGCGTGGAGGCGCTGGCGGAGGGAGGCGTCCGAACGATTTTCGCGACCTCCGGCTCCGTACGAGATGCGGAGGTGTTCGCGCGCGCGAAAGAACTCGGCATCGGCATGTTTACTGTTTCCGATAAGGTTGGAAGAATGTTCGCGGGGCACTGACACCTAACACTTTTCCTTATGTGCTTATTCGCGCGAATAAGCACATAAGGAAACATCTTTCCTAGTTTCGGTGGCGCGCCAGGTGAGTAACGCCCACCGCTATCGCGTCGTATTCGTCGTCGCGCTCTATCTCTTTTTCTATTTTCACGAGCGCGTGAAGCATTTTGGCGATTGCCTGCTTGTCTGCTCTACCGGAGCCGCCTGCGGCGCTCTTGATTTCTCCGGGAGTGTATTCAAAAACAGGAATACGGAGATTCGTCGCGACCTGAATTAAGGCACCCCGCACTTCCGCAACGCGCATCGCCGTCTTCTGGTTTGTGCTGAAATAGAGTTTTTCCAGCGCGACCGCGTCGGGTTTGTATTTTTTTGCGAGCCGGGTGCATTCATCCGCGACTGCTCCAAGCCGCTCCGCAAAATCAGCATCTTTAGATGTTTCAATGCAATCGGAGTGGAGAAGAGTTTCTTTTTCGCTCCCGTTTCGTTCCAAAACGGCCACGCCGCACCTTCCGTATCCGGGATCAATAGCCAGGATTCTCATGTATAGAGTATAGCGTATGGAGGAAACGGTCACAGAAAGAAACATTGACGCCGTTTCCCTACATCCCTATACTTAGTCCTATGGCTAAGTATTGGAATCCGAGACGTTTAGAAAGGATACGGCAGCGTAAAATCCGGGCGGCCGCGCGTGCGGCCGAAAACGCGGAGATTCTCTTCAAAAAACAGCGGACATATACACGCGGAGATTTAGAAAAAAACGCCAATATTATGTTGGATGCCCTCGGTCTCCTGATCCGACGCAACATAGTCGCACGACTTCGAGGTGGCGGGGCGATGTCTCTTTCAAAGCTTGTTGAACCGTTTAACATTACGTTGCCATCTGCACTCAAGCACTTACGAGCATTAGAGCGTGTGGGGCTTGTCACTACGCGTAAACAGGGTCGTGTGCGTATGTGCGTATACAATCGGCTAGCTATCAAAGAACTGGCTGATTGGCTTACTCGATAGCCGCATCAGGTTCAATGCACATAATCCCAATACTTAGCCTACGGACTAAGTATTGGGATTATGGAAATTGGTTGGAATCATGACCAGACAAAATCAGAAGGGCGAGTTGCTTTATTCTGCGTTCGTGTAGATGTCCTCGACGTCATCATGCGCATCAATCTCGTCTAAAATTTTGTGGAGTTTTTCATTGTCGACCTCCGAAAGTTTCACCGTCGTCTTGGGGGCATATTCCATGCCGGTTTTTTCAAATGCCCACATCGCGCTTCCGGGAGAGGCGAGTGCGAGGCCGAGTTCCGCAAGCAGATGTTTTATTTCTTGCGATGTCCGGTTATGGCTGTCTGTCAGCGCCACAATCAATATCGCGACTCCGCCCGGGCCATAGGTCTCGTACACAACCGTATCAAGCGAGCCGGAGTCGGCGGACATTCCTTTTGCGACCGCGCGGTCAATGTTTTCTTTCGGCATGTTCGCCTCTCGAGCTTTTTCAATCACAGCGCGCAGATGCGCCGCATTGACATCGCCGTTCGCCTTTTTTGATTCAACGGAAATCCGCTTGGAGAGTTTCCCCCACACGTTGCTTTTGGCGGCGTCCGCCGCTCCCTTGCGGTGTTTTATTTGCGACCATTTGTTGTGTCCGGACATAGGGGTAGTTAATAGTCTGTAGTCTATAGTTGGTAGTGAAAAACGCAAAAGCATCTAAAAATTCCTGTTACTTTGTTCTGGAGGGTTTAAAAAAGGACCTCAATTTACGCAACTGACTATCAAGTTCTGAGATTTCACCTGTCAGTTTCAATATCTCATATTTTTTCCTGGCAACGTCAGGATTTCGGAATTTAGGCTCGAATGTATTATCAAACATCTTCTTGTCGGCGTTGTCACCCGCTACGTTCACATCACCCCTCTCACTCCTATGACTAACCTCCAATCGTTTTAACTCTTTTTTCGCGCGCTTTAACTGTGCCATCGCCAGTGTAATCTTTTGCAGGAGTATGTTTTCCGATTCTTCATATGAGCGAGGAGCGCTTTTTTGTGCCAGTGTATGTCTTAATTTCTCGACCATACATCAACAAATATACATGTAATTAATACTAAGTATACAAAGACTAGACAAATTTAAAGTACATGCCAGTTATGCACACCCATATCCACAGGGTATCCACGATTTCTGGGTTTTTGCTCTCATTTGACACTAATAATCGTTATTTATACTCATATCTATCGATGTGCCTAAACCGTGCGTCGGTCGTCCTCCGGGAAAAGACGGTAACGTCTTTTAACCGAAGGGCAGTTCCTTGAGTCTATCGTGGGTGCAAGCCTATGAGACATCGCGGGAATAGTTCGGCTAGAGCGGTGAGGTGACCTGCGAGGTGTGAGGAGATCGTATCAAGTCACATCTAGCAGAGCATCGATTCGCAAATAGCCGAAAAAGCAAAAGACCTCCCGCAAGGGAGGTCTTTTGCGTACCGTGCGCAGCAACCACAGTGTACATGCGGAATAGAAAAGAAATTTTGTTATCCACAGGGAAATTAAGTGTAGCGACATTGTATTGACACGCTGTTTGTGATTGGTATGATTGCGACATGACCACCATTCAGGTACGAATCGACGAGAAAACAAAAGCAAAGGCCAAAAAAGTCTTCCGAAAAATGGGGCTTGATATGTCGAGCGGCGTCAAGCTCTATCTCGCGCGAATCGTGCAGGATGAAGCCGTCCCCTTTACGGTTCGTACAGTGAACGGTTACACTCCGGAGCAAGAACGGCAGATAATGCGCGAAACAGAATACGCAGAAAAACACGGGAAAAAATATACGTCGGTGAAAGCATTGATGAGAGACATTCTAAAATAACTCGGGTATGTACATTCTTGCGTTTGCGACGCGGGCCAAGAAATCGTTGCGCAAGTACCATCACAGCGGCTCGTTCCCCCTTGCGAAGTTTGAGAAAGCGCTTTACTGCCTGCGAAGAGGAGAGCCGCTTCCCGTTTTCTATGCGGACCACGCGCTACACGGAGAACTTTCTGTTTACCGCGAGTTTCATCTGGCAGATGACTTGCTTGTTCAGTACAAGCGCAATGAGGACTTGCGAGTCATCACCATAGCCAAAATAGGAACGCACAGCGAACTTTTCGGTTCGTGACACACAACGTTAGATTAGGGGCGGTTGGGCTTTTCGTGGCACATCCATTCCAACATGCTCGTAGCCTTTTGGCGTCACGGTTCTTCCGCGCGGGGTTCTGTCTAAAAGACCGAGTTGCATCAGGTACGGCTCGTGGACTTCTTCAATCGTGTCTTCCTCCTCGGAAAGGGAAGCGGAAATTGTTTTTAATCCTACGGGGCCGCCGTTAAATTTCTCAATGATGATGGTAAGTATGTCGCGGTCGGTCTGATTTAATCCGCCCTCGTCAATTTCAAGGAGTGCCAGCGCCTTTTTGACCGTTTTTAAATTCAACGGCTCTTCGTTTACTTCCGCAAAGTCGCGGCAGCGTTTCAAAAGGTAGTTTGCGGTGCGGGGAGTCGCGCGGCTTCTGCTCGCGACCTCTTTTATGGATTCGTCATCCGCTTTTATATTCAGAATTTTTGCGGAGCGTTTGAGAATTTCCGCTATTTCATCTTCGCTGTAATACTGAAGCCGGAATGTCCCGCCGGAGAAGCGGGAGCGCAAGGGTGCCGAGAGCATTGAAATGCGCGTGGTCGCGGCAATCAGAGTAAAAGGTGGAAGGTCCAGTTGCACAGTGCGCGCCGAGGGGCCTTTGCCGATGATAATGTCCAGTACGCCGGCCTCCATCGCGGGGTAGAGAACTTCTTCAATGGTTCTGTTCAAGCGGTGGATTTCGTCTATGAAAAGAACGTCTCCCGGCGAGAGGTTGGTGAGAATTGAAGCGAGGTCGCCCACGCGCTCAATCGCGGGGCCGGAAGTGGCGCGCAGAGACGCGCCGATTTCTTTCGTCATCAAGTGCGCGAGCGTTGTTTTTCCCAATCCGGGCGGTCCATAGAGGAGCACGTGCTCCGGCTGATGATTTCTGCCTTTGGCGGCAGTAAGAAGAATACGAAGATTTTCTTTTATCGCCGGCTGTCCCACATACTCCTCCCAACTCAAAGGGCGGAGCGCTAAGTCAAGGGAGCGCGGACTTTTTTCTATTGTTTGTTTATCTTTGTCTGTCATGTTTTGAAGGCACTTTAGCTCTCGGTCAGAGAGGCGAAGAGGCTCTGTAGTCTCCTACATACAATATCATCCCGCGAATCTCTAGCAACGGTCTTTTGCACGTGCGTGTACTTATAATAACCGGTCGGATATTATAAGTACGGAGTGAAGTTTTAGGCCGCCATCTCCTCCGTCAAATCCACGACGCGGCGGAGTTCATACAAGGACGTTACTCCCTTGCAAGGCTTTCACCACGCCGTTGCCCCATCCGGCGGTTACGAAGAAACCCTGCCTATCGTAACCAGGAGTTTTGCACCAAGCGCTCGGGTTACTTTATTGAGAAAGGCAATACTCGGGTTGTATGACCCCGATTCCAAGCGCGCAATCGCTGATTGCTTCGTACCAATTCGTTGAGCGAGTTCTTTTTGAGTTACTCCCTTCTCAAGCCGGCAGCGTATGAGGGCAGCGATGATATCAAACTCAGATTCGAGGGACGCATACGCCGTACGCACGGCGCGATTCCTAAGCGCTTCTCTCTTGAATTGTGAATATGTTTTCATGCCGTGGAGTATAACGTATACGTTATGTCAGTCAAGCGTGTGCAATTTCTGAAAAGCAACAGACAGTTCTCTTTTCGGAATGCGATTTGATTTCTTAACAAAACCGTGGAGGAGAACAGCACCATCTTTGTGAAAAGCATAGAAGATGCGCACCTCCTGCTTGCCGCGGATGCGCAGTTCAAAAAGATGCGCGTGAACTTTTTTACTGTGCGGGAAGTCGAGCTTGTGTCCGAACATCTCGAGGAGGTCAATCGTTCGCAAGACTTTTGCAACTGTTGACTTCTCAAGCGAGCCGACGAATTTCTCCAATCGCGCGTCAAAAAATCGGACATTCATGCGACCGTTATGCTTCCACCTCCGCGCTTAAATCCACCACACGGCCGAGTTCTTCCAGCGAGGTAACTCCCTGCAAAACTTTCACGATTCCATCTTGCCCCATTCGGCGGATATTTTGATGCTTGGCGGCTTTCCATATTTCGCGCTCGCTCATCGTTGTGCGGACAGCATCCTCGATAATTTTGTCCATGAGAATCACCTCAACAACCGCAACGCGCCCCTTGTATCCCAGATTGCGGCACTTATCGCACCCCTTCGCGACCCACATTGTGTCGCGGTTCGCAGGCAGTTCGTCCGCATGAGGAATGTCTTTCAGAAATGCCGCCACGGTCTCCGCGTCTTTTCCCGTGATTGGCTTCGTCTCTCGACATGCGGGGCAGAGGCGGCGCACCAAGCGCTGCGCCATCGCGACCGTGAGAGATGCTCCAAGAATGTCGGCGCTTACGCCCATGTCAATAAGGCGCGGGAATGTGCCTGCGGCATCGTTGGTGTGCAATGTGGCGAAAACGAGGTGGCCTGTCAAAGCCGCGTGTACGGCGGTAGCGGCCACTTCAGCATCGCGGATTTCACCGACCATTATTACGTCGGGGTCTTGGCGCAAAGTGGAGCGCAGGCCGAGCGCGAAAGTATAATCTTTGGAAACTTGCGTCTGCACGATTCCGGGCAGGTGATATTCTATCGGGTCTTCTATCGTGACAATTTTAATTTCCGGACGATGCACTTTGCGCAAGAATGCGTAAAGAGTCGTCGTTTTTCCCGAGCCGGTGGGGCCGGTGTTCAGTATCATTCCGTTCGGCTTCTCGACTTCGCGGTTGAAGATTTCCATCAGATACTTGTCAAATCCGAGCTGTTCTAGGGGGAGCGCGATTGTGGAAGGGTCGAGTACGCGCATGACGATTGTTTCCGCGTACGCGCCCGGCAGTACGGAGGTGCGGATTTCTATTTCTTTCTCGTTTATCGCGATTGAAAAGCGGCCGTCCTGCGCGGCATTTTTAATGTTCAATTTCAATCCGGAGAGGAGCTTGATGCGGGAGGAAATGAGAGCGTATGTCGCCGCATCAAAGGTCAGAACTTCTATCAAGACTCCGTCTAAGCGGAAGCGCATATGCACCTCTTTTTCTTCCGGCTCCAAGTGAATGTCGGAAATGCCGAGCGAGAGGGCGCCTGCCATGATAATTTCCAAAATGCGCGAGACGCGATGCGGGTCTTTGCTTTTCATATTCGTTTCCACGTGCTGCTGGAGGTCGGCCAGAGTTTTCAGCTCTTCGAGCATCTGCGTGATGGTTTCGTTGGAAAGCGTAAGAATGCCCGCCTCTGTTTCTGTCGCGTACGAGAGGTCGTGGAAGCGGTCCCACGCGTGTTCGAGGGACGCTTGCGTCGCGATGAATCTCTCGGGGCGGTAGCCAAGGCGCTCCAAATTTTTGATTATGGCGAGAGAATCCGGCCGTTCGGGCGAGCGCATCGCGACGGATACTTTTTTGTTGACCTTGTGAAAGGCGGCGACTTCGCCGGAGCGAGAATCCGCCTCCGGTATCAATCGCAGGGCGTCCGTGTCCACGGCTCTCGTCGTAAGGTCTATGTATTCCACGCCGTATTTTTTCGCGAGGATTTCCGCGAGCTGTTCTTCTTCGCGCGCGCGGAGGTCGTGCAATCTCTCCTCCTGCTTCTTTTCGTCAAATTGGGTCACAAGAGTATTATACTCTACACATGAAGTCACATGCCGTGAACGCGGAACAGCTGGATACATTGGCGGATGAGTTCGCGGCGCGGCTTATGCCAAAAAAGAAGAAAGCCACGGTAATCGCCCTTTTTGGGGATTTGGGCGCTGGGAAAACAGCTTTCGCGAAGGCGCTCGCGCGCGCGTACGGAATTGAAGAGGAGGTTACAAGCCCGACGTTTGTCATTGAAAAGATTTATGCGCCCGAGAAGGGGCCGTTCAAGCTCTTTATCCACATTGATGCGTACCGTTTGAACGGCGCGCATGACCTTGATGTCTTGGGTTGGAAAGAGTTGTTGCAAAGCCCTGGCAGCCTTATTCTTATTGAATGGCCGGAAAAAGTGGCGGAAGCGATACCGCCGGACGCCGTTCGCATTTCTCTTAAATACGTAGACGAGCGCACTCGCGCAATCACGCATGACTTTAAGTAAAAAAACAAAACGCCTCGTGCTTCTCGATACGCACGCGATTGTTCATCGCGCGTATCACGCGATACCAGACCTTACCTCCTCTAAGGGCGAGCCGACCGGCGCGCTCTATGGGCTCGCGGCGATGATTCTCAAATCGGTTGCCGACCTGAAGCCCGATTATATTATCGCCGCGCGCGACCGCGCCGAGAAGACGCATCGCCATGAAGTTTTTAAGGATTACAAAGGCACGCGGACAAAAACGGAAGATGCGCTCGTGGAACAATTGAAGCGCACGAGCGAGGTCTTTGAGGCGTTCGGCATCCCCACGCTCGATGTCGCGGGATTTGAAGCGGACGACATCATCGGCACTGTGGCAGAACAAGTCGCGAAACGAAAAGACATACAGACGGTCATTCTTACCGGAGATATGGACATGCTTCAGCTCATTGAGGACGGGCGCGTTACTGTCTACCGGCTTCTTACCGGCATTTCAGAAATGAAACTCTATGACGAAAAGGCGGTCAAAGAGCGGTATGGATTCGGGCCTGAATGCGTTCCTGATTTTAAGGGAATAGCGGGGGACGCGTCGGACAACATCAAGGGCGTGCCGGGGGTGGGCGAGGGAGGCGCGTCAAAGCTTATACAAACATTCGGCGGGCTCGATGAAATTTACAAAGCAATCAAGGCATTGGGCGTGGAAAGCGCGGCGAAAAAAGCGGGAATACAAAAACGGTATGTCCAACTTGTCGCCGACAACGAGGAATCCGCGCGGTTTTCAAAGAGCCTCGCGACCATACGCCGCGACGCGCCGATTAAATTCACGGAGCCGGACCGTCTATGGCGCCTAGAAGACCACGCGCAAGATATTCTTTCTCTTTGCGACGAACTTGAATTTCACTCGCTGAAGAAGCGGGTGAGCGTCGCAAAGCTTGCGCACGGCTCGGATGATGCGGCCCGCGCGAAGGAAAGGCAGGCGATTGACCCCAAGATTTTGCAAGAAACATCCGTAGCGCTTTGGCTCTTGCGCTCCGACAGGGTCGCCCCCAAATTGGATGAGATTTTGCGGTACGCGAAAACAGACTTGCCCTCCGGAGATTTAGCGAAGGAGGGAGATTTTGAATCGGCGCGCAAGAAAATTTTTGATGAATTAAAAAAGACAGAGTCTCTGCAGAAAGTGTATGACTCAATCGAGCGCCCGCTCATTCCAATCGTCGAGCGCATGAACAAAGACGGAGTTTTCTTGGACGCGTCGTACCTCAAAAAACTCGCGGAAGAATATGAAAAAGAATTGGGGAAAATAGGCGCGCGCATATTCAGCTCGGCGGGGCGCGAGTTCAATATCAATTCGCCTAAACAGCTCGCGGGCGTGCTGTTCGATGAACTGAAACTCGTTCCAGAAAAACAAAAAAAGACTCCGGGAGGAGCAAGGACGACGCGTGAAGACGAGCTGGAAAAAATGGCGGGACTTCACCCCGTTATCGGCGATATTCTCGCGTACCGCGAACTTCACAAACTGCTCTCCACATACGTCCAAAAAATGCCGGGCATGGTCGCGAAGGATGGCCGTTTGCACGCAGAATTTCTACAGGCGGGAACTACTACCGGGCGCATGGCTAGCCAGAATCCGAATTTACAGAACATTCCGATAAAAAGCGATTACGGCCGGCGCGTTCGTTCCGCGTTCCGCGCCTCGCCCGGATTTTTACTCGTTGCGCTGGATTACTCGCAGATAGAACTTCGCATCGCGGCTGGACTTTCGGGCGACAAGAAATTACTGAAGACCTTTGCGGAAGGAAGCGATGTGCATACCGCGGTTGCCTCGCAGGTTTTCGGCGTGCCGGAGGGGAACGTGGATTACGAAATGCGCCGGAAGGCAAAGGTCATAAACTTCGGCATCCTTTACGGCATGGGCTCCAACGCGCTTAAGGCGAATTTGGGAAATGTGTCGCGCGAGGAAGCGGCTCGATTTCTTTCCGAATACTTCAAGAAATTTTCCGGCCTCGCTCTCTGGGTTGAGAGGACGAAACTAGATGCTGCGCGCAATGGCTTTACCGAAACGCTGTTCGGGCGCCGGCGATATTTCGCGGGATTCAATTCTCCACTGCCAAATCTGCGCGCGCAGGCGGAGCGCATGGCGGTAAATGCTCCGATACAGGGCACGCAGTCCGATATCATAAAACTCGCGATGGTGAAAGCCGACAAATTGATTGAAGAAAAAAACTGGCGCGGAAAGGCACGACTAGTTCTTCAAATTCACGATGAGCTTGTGTATGAAATCGCAGAAAAAGAAGCGGAAACGATTGCGCACGAACTCCGCGAGGCGATGGAATCCGTAGTACCGAATGGGAAATTGTCGGGCGTGCCGATAGTGGCGGAAATTTCGGTGGGAGAGAATTGGGGGGAGCTGGAGAGGTTACCTCGCTGATTGGTACCCCGTGCGTTTTGCGTGGTCGTTGTCTGAACCGATTTGACATATGACGCTAGCTCATACGGCCGTATGAGCTAGCGTCATAGATATTACAGGCCATGATAGGCTCTTATGTGGGTGTATGATCATGTACTCGTATCATGTACTCGTATGCGCGGGCAGGCCTCTTTTTTGGTAGTATGTGCTGATGTCGCTGTCGTCACTTCCGGAACCACCAGTTGAGTCGATTATATATGATAACGAATGGTTGTATGTATGTCTGGCGCTCTATCCGATTACTAAAGGACACACCGTCATAGTATGGAAAAATGACGCCGAAGATATACACGATTTGGACGACCCCGAATACGATTATTTGATGGAAATAGTGGATGTGGTACACGACGTACTGCTCAACGCGCTCAATATCGAGAAGGTGTATCTCATCTATATGGACGAAGCGAAGCAAGTACATTGGCATTTAGTGCCTCGCTATGATGAACAGGGGTACAATGTCTTTTTGCATAATCCGGGCAAGACAAGCGACTTTTCGCTTGCTTCCGCATTGCGTGAGGCGTTTCTCAAAAGACATACAGTGAGGGAAATCAGATTGCCGCGGTCGGCACAATGACGAACATTCTATGCTGTACTTCTATAGCGGAACGGATAGGAAAAAGGCGCGGGAGGAAATGAATAAAGCCGTGGCTCACGCGGCCAGAGGCCGTCTACAGGTCCCGCCACAACCGGCGGGGGGCGCGCGCGTCGTGCGAATTAATGACACGAACTCTCCCGACGATTTATATGCCTCGCTTCAGGGCGGAGGGCTTTTTGGAGAAAGCCATGTGTTTGTTATAGACGGCGTATCTGAAAACGAAGAAATGCTCGCTGTTCTTTTGCGAATGTTGGAAGGAATGAAGCAATCAGACGAGAATTTCTTTGTGTATGAAATGAGCCCAAGTGCGGATACTCGCCGAGCTATAGAGAGATACGCGGAAAAATCGGAGCGATTTAATGCGCCGAAAAAAGAAAAAGACAACAGCGTGTTCGCACTCGCGAATGCCCTGCGGAGAGTCGACAAAAAAGCTCTGTGGGCGGGCTACCAGCGCGAACTTTTAAAAGGGAAGGAGCCGGAGGCAATCCACGGCGTGCTTTTTTGGGGCGCGAAGGACATGTTGTTGAAATCAAAAGATGGAACTCCCGAAAATAAAAGAGCGAAGAAACTCGTGGCGGAGCTCGCCGAGCTTCCGCATGAAGCAAGGCGAAATAATTTTCCGCTGGAATACGCGCTAGAGCGCTTCGTGCTTTCGGTAGCATGACTGCTTCAGGGTATCGCGCTAGCAAATGCGGCCGCATCGGCAAGAGTGATATCGTCTGTAGGCGGGGGAAAACTCTTGGCTGAAATTCACTGCGGGGTGATATTATTGGTTAAGCCGCGCTTCAAGGGACGGTGCGCGGCATGATTTCGCAAAATCACTTATGAACCCGTACTCCGAATTTCTCGCTAAAAAATCAAGATGGATTCTGTCTCTCACAATTCTCGTGAGTTTTTTCGGATTGTTTTTTCCACCATTTGTTTACTCCGCGGATGCTGTTTTCGGTAGCACGGGAGGAGGTGCAGACTCTGCATTAACAGGTTATGGTCCAGACTCAACAGCAGTAGCGACATGCGCGGCTGTGAATGGTGTATTCCCAACAGGCCCATGCAGAACGTGGTCATTTTTCGGAATGTATTTTGCAACTGGCGTGTGTGAAGCAGGTCAATGCGTGGCAATGGCGGTTACTCCGCTTGGAGGTCTCGGAATGGGCGTTATTACAACTGCCTTAAATACTGCTATCAATACCGCCCTAAGACCCAACACTACCGGAAGTTCCCTGCCGTCCGCGACGTCCTACAATCCTAATGTATGCACTGGTACGAGATACGTATCCAGGATTCCGAATGACCCTAATCCGTGCGGCATATATATACCGACAACGACGGGCGGCACTCCCGACATAAACTTGAACCCGGGCAGCGGTTCTACGACAACCGTCGTTACGACTGGACCCGCGACCGCGACTCTTTCCGTCACGCCCACGTCCGGCCCCGCGCCTCTTCTCGTAACATTCACAGTTACAGACACATCAGTCGCTTGCTCGCACCCGGCCATTATGATTTCGGCGGGAGACGGTTCTGACCCTGTCGTCGCCATACCCTCGACGACTTCTTGCACGGGCCGCACACCGCGAGTATTCACGGGTACCTACAGAACGGCGGGGACGTACAGAGCGACCATCACCAGCGCTAGCACCCAGCAAGTCCTTCAGACGGTAACCGTGACCGTGAGCGGCGCGGGTTCAACATCCGCGACATCCGCGGCGACGGCTTTCCTTTCTGTCACGCCGACATCCGGCCCCGCCCCGCTTTCCGTAACTTTTACTGTTGCCGATACTTCTACCTCATGCGCGCACCCGGCCATCATGCTCTCGGCTGGCGATGGTACGGACCCCGTCGTTGCGATTCCCGAGACTACTTCTTGCGCCAGCCGTACGCCGAGAACGTTCACGGGTATCTACAGAACAGCGGGGACGTACAGAGCGACCATCACCAGCGCTAGCACCCAGCAAGTCCTTCAGACAGTAACAATCAGCGTGAGCGGAAGTACAGCTACCACAACCACAACCACAACAACAACCGCGGACGGGACAAACGCAAGACTTGACGCCGTGCCGTCTTCCGGTCCCGCCCCGCTTTCCGTAAGATTTACCATTACCGACACATCAACTACTTGTCCGCGCTCGGGGGTGTCACTTTCGGTAACAAGCGGGACGCCCGCTGTCACAGCCTTGCCCGCGACATCCGTTTGCGGAAACACTCCTCCAATCAGCTTTGACTACACATACCGGACAGCCGGAGCGTATAGGGCAGAGATAGTAAATACAAGCACGGGCAGAGTCCTGCAAGCGGTAACCATCACCGTGTCGGCCGGAAGCTCCAACACCGCGCCCCTGAGCGTGACGACCACCACGGGTTCAGGCACCGTGGATGTAAGCTCTTCTCATCTCAACTTGACCAACAACACCGGAAGCACCGCGGGAACGACTGCTTCCGCGCGCGCGGGAACTGTTCAAGCAAGCACTTGGGGCGATATTCAAGCAGCCGCTTCCGGCGTAACGATTACGGCGGGCGGACATGATACAGACGGAAGAACTGGGATAGCGGGATTTTACGGATATGACGCAGTTCCGGGAGTAACGCCGCAGGCCCTCGCACAGAGGATGTGCAACGCGCGTCCGTGGACCAGTTCGTCGGCAACTCCTGTCATACCTCCATCGTTCTTCGACAGCATTTGTACCGCGCGCGGGTACAAGGCCGGTTCTGCTCCGCCAGCATCCAGCGCAGGCGCAGGCGCGGGAACATCCGCGAATTCTTCTTCTGTTGCGCCCAAGGCCACGACAACTACGAGCAAGAGACAGGGCCCGATTGAAGTCATGGGACCCGCGAAGGTCTACATCACGGCCGTGCCTGCTTCCGTAAAAGTCGGCTCCCGCACGTCGATATTCTGGAACGCGGTGGGCGTAAGGTCGTGCATCACAACAAGCCCGGACGGGAGTTTCAGCGGGAACACATTAAGCGGCGCCGCTTCCACCGTTCCAATTACCGGCGAGACTATCTTTTCCATCGTATGCCTAAAGCCGGACGGTTCGCAGATTGCAAATTACGTCAGAGTGAAGTTGACGATTTAGATGAAAGCAAGACAAATCCTGTCTCTCGCAGTTCTCGTCAGCTTTTCCGGACTGTTTTCTCCGCCATTCGCTGAATATGCGCATGGTTTAATTGATCCTACCGCAGGTGGAAGCGTAATAAATGCATTATCCAGTGCAGGCGTGCCAAATGTGGCGGCATCAGCGGCCGCGGCCGCCGAATGTGCCGCTTATGTTGTCGGGGGGCCTTTCACGCCTTGCACCGATTTGACTTTAGGTTTGCCAACTTGGGGAATGTGCATAGCACCGGCGGTATGTCTTGGCCTTGGGACTATTGGTATCGTTGCCGCGGGGGCGGGGATTGCCCAAAGCATTTTCGGAGGAAGCAACTCCGGTTCCGCGGGCGCGTATCCTCCCGGCTTCGCACTGCCCAACGGGTCTGTCGCTGGTTGTGCCGGCACGCCCCACATTTCCGCCACCCCTTCTTCCGACCCTTGCCTCGTATATATTCCGCCTGAGACACGGGCGCGCGTTGCGGGAAACACTGGCAACACTTCCACTAGCGTTAGCACGCTTTTGACGAGCAACACAACCGGCGCGGGCGCGACATCTGTGAGCAGTGTCAGCAATACGCTTCTGAATCTTGGCTCCGGCGCGGGCGCGACATCTGTGAGCAGTGTCAGCAATACGCTTTCAAATAATTCTTCCGGCGGATTGGGAGGATTCACTGTTTCAAATGGATTCAACTCTTTGCTAAACCTCGGTCAAGGCACTGCGAACAATACTTCTGCGCCTTACGTGAGTTCATCGCTGGGCAATTATGGAGCGAACACGGTAAATCAATCTAACGCTTCCGCAAATGCCGGCAATATTCCTCCGCGGCCATCTGGAGTGCAGTCCGGCACATGGGGCGATATACAGGTGTCCGCGTTCGGCGTAACGATTACGGCTGGCGCGCACGATACAGACGGGCGCACGGGAATCACCGGATTTTACGGATACGATTCCGTTCAAGGCATACAGCCGCAGATGCTTGCGCGCCAGATGTGCAACGCGCGCCCGTGGGCCAGTTCATCGGCAACTCCCGTCATACAGCCGTCATTCTTTGACAACATCTGTGAGGCGCGCGGATACAGCGCTACTATCACTGCTTCTGCGCCAAATGCAGGCGCGTCGGCGAATACTGCAAGTAATAATTCTGACGCGAAAACAACATCGGGAGCTTCAAAAGCAAATACCGGCGCGACGAGTACGAGAGACTCTCTACAGTGGCCTGTTCTTGCGGTTTCGGCCCCGCGCGTTGATATATATGCAATACCAACTCGTGTCCGCATTGGCGCTCGCTCTAACATATATTGGAGCGCAAGAGGCGTAACGTCTTGCGCGATATCAAGTCCCGACGGAAGTTTTAACGAAGATACCTTGAGCGGCGCCGCAGGAACAGTAGCGCTGTATGAAAATACGGCGTTTACGATTACGTGCGATACCCCAACGGGTTCGATTGTGACGAAATCGGTAACAGTGGAAACGTCAGACTAGTTTTTGTCCCCCCGGGAGGTAACGATCCTCCGTCAACTGCTTAAAAGGCAGCTGCTCTACCTTTGAGCTACGAGGGG
>CAYHST010000009.1:0-22726 GCA_964359415.1 uncultured Candidatus Saccharibacteria bacterium
TATGCTTAGACATGAAAGATATAAAATACTTTGCTGCCTGCGTCGCTCGGAAATGAATGTGTGCACACATTCATTTCTCTTGCTATCCTCGGCAGATAAGCTCTTCCTTTATGCTTAAAAAACTCGCTTTCAGCGGCGTTGGTTTGCTTCTCCTCGCTACCCCTTTGTTTACAAGCGCGCTTACGGTGCAAGAACAGATTCAGTCGCTCCAGACCCTTCTCCAGGGTTTGCTGGCGCAAATTACTGCTCTTTCCGCGGAAACGAGCGGGACGGTCGGTAGCTCAAGTTCGGATACAGAAAATACGGAGTCCGGCGGCTCTGCAGGCGCATCTTCATGCGTCTCGCTCTCCAACAATCTTTCTATTGAGGATACAGACACAGGTAGCAACGGCGAGGTAACCAGACTTCAGCAATTTCTCGTAAGCCAGGGCGCCTCAATTTACCCCGAAGCACTTGTGACAGGATATTTCGGTCCCGCAACGGAACGGGCCGTAAAACGGTTCCAAGCGGCGCAGGGAATTGTTTCATCCGGCACGCCGGAAAGCACGGGGTATGGCGCTGTTGGCCCATCTACTCGCGCGAAAATAAGGACACTCACAGGATGCGCGACCGCCGACACAGCCACGGCTTCCTCTGCTTCGGCAACTACGGCGCAGACCTGCAATCCGCAGAATGAGATGCAACGTTGCGCCGAAGGCAATTGGGCCGCCCGCATCGGCCCGAACTGCTCGTGGGCGGTGTGTTCTCCTACGGCCACGCAAGTCCCCGTTATAACGATTAATGGCGTTGGCGGAACTGGAAATCCGCCGGATATGGAAATAGCCGTTGGCGCAAAGGCCCGCGTTTCCTGGAGCGTAACTCCCGCGTCGGGTGCCTCGGGAGCAACTGGAACGACATGGACGACATGTAGAATGACCGGGAATTGGAACGGAAGCGTCCCCGTGAGCGGGCCTCCCCTGGGACTTCCCTTGGACGGTTGGGGTGCGGCTCCGATATCTGCAGACCAAACATACACCCTGACCTGCACTGATACGGGAGGAAATGCGTTTTCAAGAAGTACGACTGTTACGGTTGGCTCCGCAACTTCTGTTACCGCTTGTCCAACCAACGCGGCGAGCTACAGAGGCACTAGCGCTCCCAGAACATGTTCCTGCTCACAGGCGGACATCAGTAATGGCGGAGCTGTTTGGGGAGACATACGTTATACCGACGATTCAAACATCTGCCGTTCCGCTGTTCATATTGGAGCTATACCTGCGACAGGAGGGAACGTAACACTCGTGCCATCTGCGGACTGCGGTAGTTACAGGAGCGTTACAAGGAACGGTATTACTTCCTCAAGCTGGGGAGCATGGCCCGGCTCATATTCCTTCAGCGGATATTCTTCATCTTGTACAAATACCGGCACTGCTGCCACTTCTGCGACTGGCGGCGCAAATATCATCACTTCGTTCGCCCCTCTTACGCCGTCGGTATCTCCAGGCAGTTCTCCGCGCCTCACATGGAGCCTAACTCCAGCAGCTAGCACGGCTAGCACGGCTAGCACGGCTAGCACAGCGAGCTCAGCTAGCGCAGCGAGTCCGGTTACTATTTGCTCGGCGTCGGATGGCACCACTACCAATCCCGTACCGTTGAGCGGCTCGAGTGAAATCGGACCGGTTAACAGGACAACTACATTCTCAGTGACCTGCACGAATTCGGCTGGAACAACAAGCAAGACGTTGAGGATAAATGTTGGCACGCAGAACAGCGGGACGAGTACCACCGTTCCGAATATCAGCGCGACGCCGACTTCCGGCACCGCACCGCTTGCCGTCACTTTCTCCGTCCTCAATTCGCGGGGCACCGCCAATAACGGCATCTACTACACGATTACATTCGGCGACGGGCAGGCTGGCGGATTCCCTCGAAGCGCCCCATTCACGCTCTCGCACACATATACTTCTCCTGGCACATACGCGGCCACTATTACGGAAATGACGCAATGTTCCTCTTGGGAATGTATCGGTCCATCCTCTGTCATCCAGACTGTCTCAATTGCCGTGGGTGCATCTCCCACAATCACTTTCTCCAGAAGCCCTGTTTCTCTAAGCCCTGGGCAGTCGCAGACCGTTTCGTGGAGCACTGCGCGTGCAAACTCTCTTTCCTACTATTGCACGGGAACCGGACCAAATGCCAATCGTACCGTTCCCGAAGTACTTCAACGCAGTTCTTACACCAGTTCTTGGGACACCATCTACAATACGTGGGGATGGAAAGGGGCATACAGCTGTACCTGGACGGCTTCCGGGGCAGGTGGAGCCACTACCTATACAGATAACTTCAGTATACTTGCTACCGCCTCCAGCGGGACTGGGACTGGGACTGCGGCGACGGCCACCGGTCCGACTGTAAATCTCACACAGTCAATCGCCCTTACACGCGGCGAGGAGTTCAGTGTTTCCTGGAACTCTCAAAACGCTGATTCGTGTACGATTTCCCACAGTTCTGACGGATTGAACTTTACCAACTGGAAATCCGGCACGAGCGGGACGGCGGCCTCAACCGGCGGTCCGTTTCCTTGGCCATTTCTCTCGGTAGGGACGTACACCATTAAGGCTACATGCACGGCAAATGGGAATCCGACTCCTGCAGTGGACAGGATAATACACACCGTTGCGTACGCAGGTACTCAAGGGAGTGACTGATAGGCGGCCTCCACCTGAGCGTGTTGGAGCGGGAGATCCGAGCCGTGTCTATTTTGGGTGGCCGGCACTCTTGGCCGACCTACGTCCATATCAAGTTGCAAAAAATTGACACTGGCCACAATTTCCTATACATTGTCTGCACCCCGCTAGTGCGGGATTTTGATTGAATTGAATGTCGCCTATAACCTAAAGCCCATTCTCAATAACATTTCCCTATGACACGTTCACTTAAAAAAGGTCCATTCGTGGACGTAAAGCTCGCGAAAAAAGTTTCCAGCCGAAAAAGCGGGCAGGGAGCTATTAAGACATGGGCGCGCAGGTCGCAAATAGCGCCTGAATTCGTGGGCTACACGTTCGCTGTTCACACGGGCAAGAGTTTTGACGAAGTATTTGTTACGGAAGACATGGTCGGACACCGTTTGGGCGAATTTGCCCCGACGACGAAGTTTTTGAGGCACGGCGGGAAAATGCAGAAAGAAATCGAAGCCACGGCGAAAGCGGCTGAAATTGCGACAGCCCAGGCCGCGAAAGCTACGGCGGATACCACAAAGGCCAAAAAATAGATATGTCCCAATCTGCAAATGATACGAATGATACGAATGGCTACAAATGGCCGACCGATCATTGGTCGGCACCTGTAGACGGTGAGAGTTGTCTATTAGTAGTTATTTGTAGATTGGTATAAATTCGTAGATTGGAACTTTATGAAGGCTTTACTCACAAACTATCACCAATCTCCGCGAAAAGTCCGCCTTGTCGCGGATTTGATACGGGGAAAAACAGTTCCGCAGGCGCGCGTAGCGCTCTCATTTTTGATGCAAAAATCGTCCGGAGCTTTCAGCAAACTTCTGGAGTCGGCCGTCGCCAATTCGCGGAATTCCGGAATGGCGCCGGAAGCGCTCGTCGTTAAGCACGTTAGCGTTGATAAAGGCGCTGTCGCGCGCAGAACGCGCCCATTCGGCCGAGGCCGTTCCGGCACGTTGCGCAAAACGTACAGCATTGTGAAAATCGAACTCGCCCCCTACTCCGCTAAAGCTACGAAGGGCAAGGCCGTTCGTAAACCAGCTAAGAAGCTAGAAGCTAGAAGCTAGAAGCTATTCATATGACCCACACAGTACATCCGTTCGCGCACCGCTTGGGAATAATCCGGGATTGGAAATCCCGCTGGTTCTCAAAGACGCCGGCGCAATATCGCGAGAACGTCATTGTCGATTCCTTCATTCGCCGCTTTCTGAAGAAGCGTTTGCGCGGAAATTACATTACGTCCATAGAGATTGAGAGAAGGGAGAGGGTTGTCCGAGTGCTTTTGAAGACGTCGCGTCCCGGACTTGTTATCGGGCGCGGCGGCGAAGGGAGCGTTAAGCTCGTAAAAGAACTTGAACAGCTTGTGCGCAAAATTAAGGGCGCAGAGCCGCGGACAGTTAAATTGGATATTGAGGAAGTTCGCTCGCCGGAGTCGCAGTCGCCGGTCGTCGCCTACATGGTGGCGGAAGGGTTGGAAAAGCGCATGCCGTTTCGGAGAGTCTTGAAGCAAACGGTGGAAAAAGTAATGGCGAACAGAGATGTGCAGGGAGTTCGCATCGCTATTGCAGGCCGTTTGGGCGGTGCTGAAATGTCGCGTA
This sequence comes from uncultured Candidatus Saccharibacteria bacterium, assembly GCA_964359415.1. Lineage (GTDB taxonomy): Bacteria > Patescibacteriota > Minisyncoccia > Phycocordibacterales > UBA2100 > UBA10103. Next base: position 4,310 of record CAYHST010000009.1, read on the forward strand.
CAGAGGAGATAAAGAGAGGACGAGTACCGCTTCAGACGCTTCGCGCCGACATTGATTTCGCGCGGGAGGTCGCGTATCTGCCGTACGGCGTTTTGGGCGTGAAGGTATGGATATACAGGGGGGAGATATTTTCCGAAAAACAAGGAGCGAAGAAATGAGCGACTATATTTTTCGAGAACCCAGCACCTTTTTCAGCAATATGAACTACACTAATCAAAATAAAGTTATGAAGTACATTTACATTTCGAGCAGCAATTCGAGCATAAAGGTGCTGGGTGGTGATTTTTATCATCGCTTCGCTCAGTAAAAATCTACCATGTTAGCTCCTAAAAAAACAGCGCATCGCAAATGGCAGACCGGCCGCAGGCGGGGGAACCGCCTCGTGAGGCCGGAAACGCGCGGACTCACGCTCGCCTTCGGCTCTTACGGCCTCAAATCCACGGGGCAGGCGCGCCTCACGTCAAATCAGATAGAGGCGGCTCGCCGCGCGTTGACGCGGTCTGCCGGAAAGAGCGCGAAAGTCTGGATTCGCGTTTTCCCAGACAGACCGCGCACGCAAAAAGCCGCTGAAGTAGGCATGGGAAGCGGAAAGGGAGATGTGGCCGGCTACGTTTTTGACGTACGTCCGGGACGCGTCATTTTTGAAGTGGATGGCGCTCCCGAGCAAATGGCGCGCGAAGCCCTGCGAAAAGCCGGAAAGAAACTGCCGTTCAAAGTTCGCATTATTGATAGAAATTGAATAAATATATGAAGTACCAATCTGCAAATGATACGAATACTACGAATGGCTACGAATGTGCGATACCGCTCATTTGCAGTTATTTGTAGATTGGGATAGATTCGTAGATTGGAACACTATATGAATGAGTTAAAAACACAGAGCACCGAGGAATTATTGCGAAGCGTTGCGGAAAAGCGCGAGGCCTTGCGCGTGTTCCGTTTCGGAGGGGCCGGAAGCCGAGTAAGAAACGTCCGCGAAGGACGCAACGTTCGCAGAGAAATAGCCCAAATACTGACCGAAGTGAACTCAAGAAAAAGTGAGGAAAAGAAATAAATATATGAAGTACCAATCTGCAAATGATACGAATACTACGAATGGCTACGAATGTGCGATACCGCTCATTTGCAGTTATTTGTAGATTGGGATAGATTCGTAGATTGGAACATAAATATGGAAAAACAAAATAATTCAACAAGCACCGAGCAGGAGGGGAAATTCCTTGAAGGAGTTGTTGTTAAATCTGCCATGAAAGACACTGTGACTGTTCAGGTGGAGCGTTACGTGAAGCATCCCAAATACAAGAAGTACATGAAGCTCAGCAAGAAATTTCTTGTGCACAATCCAGGAAACACGGCGGCAGTCGGCGAGAAAGTGACCATTCGCGAAACCCGCCCCATTTCCAAAAACAAGCACTTCATTATCGTCAAATGAGATTTCTATAACCTATAACCTAGTACCTGCAACCTAACTTTATGATTCAACCTCGCTCACTTGTAAAAATCGCTGACAATTCCGGGGGCATCATCGGGCGCGTTTTCAAGGTTCTCGGCGGTTCAAAGCGCCGCTACGCTGAGCTCGGCGATGAGGTGGTGATTTCTATTCAAACGGCGCAGCCACGCAAGGCCGTGAAGAAAAAGGAGATTTACCGCGCTGTCGTCGTCCGCCAAAAAAAGGCATTCCGCCGAAAAGATGGCTCGTACATTCGTTTTGACGAGAACGCGGTTGTGCTCGTTGAGAAGGAAAAGAAAGAGCCGAAAGCGAATCGCGTATTCGGTCCAATCCCGCGCGAAGTAGTTGAGCGCGGGTACCAAAAAATCGTTACCCTGGCGCCAGAAGTCGTTTAGAAACTATGAAGTTCCAATCTACAAATCATCCGAATACTACGAATGGCTACAAATGTAAGAATTGTTTATTAGTAGTTATTTGTAGATTGGCATAAATTCGCAGATTGGTACATGATATGAAGCTGAAAAAAGGAGATAAAGTTATTGTGATAACTGGCAAGAATCGCGGTGCTTCTGGCACGATTTCTCTCGCGCTTCCAAAAAAGAACAGGGTGTTGATTGACGGTATCAATCTTGTGAAAAAGCATCGACGCCCATCCGCGCAGAACCGCAAAGGACAGATTGTGGATAAGCCGATGTCCATCCACGTTTCAAATGTGATGCTCTCCGACCCAAAGGGCGGAAAGCCGACCCGGATACGTATTATTCGGAAAGAGGGCAAGCGAGGACGCGTGGCGGTGAAGAGCGGTGAGGGAATTAAATAATTATATGAAATCCCAATCTGCAAATGATACGAATACTACGAATGGCTACGAATGTGCGATACCGTTCATTTGTAGTTATTTGTAGATTGGAATAAATTCGTAGATTGGAACATAAATATGAAAACACAAACAATCCAACAGAAAACGTTTGAAGCGCTCAAGGTGGCGTTTCATTACAAAAGTATTATGCAGGCGCCGAAGGTTACCAAAATTGTCGTTTCAACAGGGGTTGGCGCGAAGCATGACCCAAAGAAACGCGAGGTTATCAAAGACCGCCTTTCGCGCATTACCGGCCAGGCTCCAGCCGAGCGAATGGCCAAGAAATCCATCGCGACATTTAAAATCCGCGCCGGAGATGTTGTCGGCTACCAAGTGACTCTCCGCGGCGCGCGGGCGCAGTCGTTTTTGGAGAAAATCATTCACATAGTTCTCCCGCGCTCAAAAGACTTCCGCGGTATCAAGACGGAAACAATAGACGAAATGGGCAACATTACGATTGGCATCAAGGAAAATATCGTTTTTCCAGAGACATCGGATGAAGACAGCAAGGACATTTTCGGTCTTGCGGTTACGATTGTTACGACTGCAAAAAACAAAAAAGAAGCCGAAGCATTCTTTAGGTATCTTGGTTTACCATTGAAGGCAGGGAAATAGGAGTTTTCTCCCCGAAGTTAAGGAATTCGTATGTACTTATAATATCCGGTCGGATATTATAAGTACATGAATAAAAGTAGATGTTGGCGGAGGTCTACGTTCGGTAGAGTTGATGGTATGTACCGCGCGTCATTAAACCTTAGACTTCTCATCTTTTGCGATGAAGAGTATTTCTTTCCGCGCAACTATGTCGCGCAAAAATTGATTAAGCACAGCCGAGAAAGGAATACCCATCCTTTTAGCGGTCGCCTGCGCTGCCGCCTTCAGCTTCTTATCCGTTTTGAACATGACGGTAGTTTGCATATATACCAGAGTATATATTCTGGTATAACTATCGTCAATAAGGATTGCCAAAGCGACGCCAGTGGAAGAATTCACGCATGAACTCCATGAAAACATGGACATTTTGATGCTTCACAAACACGCAAAGTATGCGATAGTGAACGGATGAAAAGCCAGAAACTGGTCATCATGTTCGGCTCAAAAGCGCGCGGCACTGCCGGAAAACAATCGGATACGGATATTGCTGTGCTTGCCGACCATCCGTTGACGCGCGCTGAAAAGAACGCGTTCTCCGAGCAGGTTGCGGAAAAACTCGGCATTTCTGACGAACAGGTGGATTTAATTGACCTCTACACCGCGCCGCCGCTTCTCGCCCATCAGGTCGGAGAAACTGGCACGCTTATTGAAGGTACCACATTTGATTTTAATCGTTTCCGCATTCGCGCGTGGAAACAGTATCTTGACACCGCGAAATTCCGCCGCGCGCGCGAGCAGTCACTAATAAATTATGTCCAAGGAACTCATACTTAAAAAGGCGGAGCAACTGAAAGAATTGCTTACCGAACTCGCGCGGCTTCTTGAAACGCCTCAGGAGCAATTTACGAAAGACCTGAAAACTGTCCGCGCCTCGGAACGGAATTTTGAGCTCATTGTTGAGACGGCAAGCGACATCAATACGCAAATGCTTCTTGATTCCGGAAAGAAAACCCCGGATACATACAAAGAATCGTTTCTCGCGCTCAGAAAATCCGGCGTACTTTCTCCCGAACTCGCCTCGCGGCTAGTTGCTACCGCGAAATTGCGGAACATTCTCATTCACGAATACGATTTTGATGAGGACTACGAGGAGTTTTACCGTGAGGCGAAAAAAGCAGTTCCGGCATATCACGAATACCTGCGTGTCGTGCTCATGAATCTGCCAAAATGAGACAGGATTCAAGCAACATCTGAATCGTCTTTGCGGATCAAAGGAAATAGCGGTGGTGTGAGAGTGACTGGCGGCTACGTCTTTGCGAGTGCAACGAAGCAATCCAGAGGGCGCTGTAGTTCCCACGACAAATCTACAAATTGGATTCGCGTTCTCAATGGTCGTGGATGCGAACGCATGGAATTATTTCAGACATAATGCGGCTAATACTCTGGGTTGCTCCGCGTTGCTCGCAATGACGTTGGCCGCTTTTGATGTCCACTTTTGCCGCTTGCGTATCTGGAGGGGGGGGTAGCATTAGCGGTGCCGGTATATTTCTAGGAAAATAATCTTATTGCTATGAATCTAAATCAAATCAAGCCTCAAAAGAATAGCGTACCGTCAGAGTTAGAAAAAAATATCTTGGATTGCCAGCCGGGTCACTGGGAGCGGTTGGCTGAGGATATAACACTGGAAGGCAGAGAGGATAGGTTGAACGAAGGAAAAACAGGGATGGAGGGTAAGGATGGAAGTATTACAATCCCAAAAGGAAGAGAAATTAATGTGCTTGGAGCACAGGAATATTTTGGTGGAGGCATAAGAGAGGGCGGAAGAATACAAATCAAAGTTGCTCAGACCCAGAAAGAACAGGCTTTCTATGTGTGGGTTTCGCCTGAGTCACTAAAAGACAAGAAAATCAAGGTACAGTCGGGGCATCGATAAATCGCAATGCTCTAGTTGATGATCCAGAGAGCTAGTTGACTCTCAATCCATTCTCATTCACGAATACGATTTTGATGAGGACTACGAGGAGTTTTACCGTGAGGCGAAAAAAGCAGTTCCGGCATATCACGAATACCTGCGTGTCGTGCTCATGAATCTGCCAAAATGAGACAGGATTCAAGCAACATCTGAATCGTCTTTGCGGATCAAAGGAAATAGCGGTGGTGTGAGAGTGACTGGCGGCTACGTCTTTGCGAGTGCAACGAAGCAATCCAGAGGGCGCTGTAGTTCCCACGACAAATCTACAAATTGGATTCGCGTTCTCAATGGTCGTGGATGCGAACGCATGGAATTATTTCAGACATAATGCGGCTAATACTCTGGGTTGCTCCGCGTTGCTCGCAATGACGTTGGCCGCTTTTGATGTCCACTTTTGCCGCTTGCGTATCTGGAGGGGGGGGGTAGCATTGGGGTATGAAATTAGGAGGCATAGAGTTTGGGGCGAAAAAGCCAGGCAAAGCTGAGGTTCAACACCAAGGGCAAAGCGAGGGAACGGAGGCTCGATCCGAAGAAATTACTAAAAAGATGCTTGATGCATTTGTTGTCGCAACAACACAGAACAAACTTTCAAATGTGTTGGAGAGTGGCGAGGTCTCATCCGGGGCAGATGGGGTGGAGCCTCTAACATTCGCATGGAGGCAAATAGGAAAATCTGGCGGCGTATTTCGCGCTTTCATGGAAAATAAAAACAAACTTGCTCTGAGAAACGAGATTCTCGGTGTCGAAGTTACGCCTCAAGACGGTATTCATATTTTTTTTGGTCCTTATGGTCCAGACTACAATCTTCCGCTGTCGCGCGGGGAAGAAGCAGTCGCAAAAGTGAAAGGTCATTTGGAGCGATACCGCTATTATGCTCCCCGAGAAAGCGCACCACCCTCGTTTTGACGAAAATTTGACTTTCGTCCTCATCTCGCGTATATTTCTCCTGCCTCGTTGGGGGCTTTGTTTTTCAACCACAGGTTGGACGAAGAACAGGGTCACGCGAAGAATCTTCCGTAATCAGGCGCCGCAAGGCCTTGATGCAGGAGCTTCTAGCTTCTCCTTCGGGGTATTGTAGAGAATTAAGGAGCGAAGCGACTATAATTCTCACAACCCAGCACCTTGTTTGTTTATGTACCATGTGTACGTAATCCGCAGTGTTGAAAAAGGCGTTCTTTACTTTGGCAGGACAGAGAATCTTGATGAGCGTCTTGCTTCGCATAACAGCGGGCACGTTGTTGCAACGAGTCACGGTCGGCCATGGGAATATGTCTATATCGAGAGCTATAAAGCGAAGCAAGACGCAGTAAAGCGCGAATTGCAACTCAAGCAATATGGCAACGCTCGCACGTATGTAAAGAATCGCCTGAAAAACAGTCTGTCGTAAACAAATAAGGTGCTGGGTATAAGATTTTCTAACTCGCTTCACTCGTAACAAAATCTAATATGGCAAAACGATCAATGGTCGTGAAAGCAGAACGGAAGCCGAAATTTAAGAGCCGGGTAATCCGGCGCTGTTTCAAGTGCGGCCGCCCGCGCGGATTCCTGCGAGATTTCAACTTGTGCCGCATTTGCTTCCGCGAGGAAGCTTTAGAAGGAAACATCCCTGGAATCAAGAAATCTTCATGGTAAAGAGTATGTCCCAATCTACAAATCATCCGAATATTACGAATGACTACAAATGGCCGACCGGTCTATGGTCGGCACCTGTAGACGGTGAGCATTGTTTATTCGTAGCTATTTGTAGATTGGAATACATTCGTTGATTGGCACATTATATGACTTCAGATACCATTGGTGACTTCATAATCCGCCTCAAAAATGCAGGGGCCATCAAGAAAGAAACGATTTCCGTTCCGTTTTCCGCGCTCAAGTTGGCAGTCGCCGAAAAGTTACGAGATGCTGGGTACGTCAAATCAATAGATAAAAAAGGGAAGAAGGTGAAAAAGACTTTGGATGTAGTTCTAAAATATGACAGCGAAGGAGTGCATATTATCCACGGAGTGAAGCGCATATCAAAACCGGGGCGTCGCATGTACCGCAGTGTGTACGAGATTATGCCGGTTCGTTACGGCCACGGCGCTTTGATACTTTCAACCCCAAAAGGAATACTTACCGGCAAGGAGGCTCGCAAAGAGAATGTCGGCGGGGAGGCGTTGTTTGAAATTTGGTAAACATATGAAGTCCCAATCTACAAATGATGCGAATACTACGAATTGCTACGAATATTACAACACCTTACATTTGTAGTTATTTGTAGATTGGAATAAATTCGTAGATTTGAACATATATATGAGCAGAACAGGAAAAAGATCAATCACCATTCCTTCCGGTACGGAAATTTCCGTGGCTGATGGCGCTGTGAGCGTCAGAGGAAAGGGCGGCGTGCTGACGCGCACGGTACATCAAAACATTTCAATAAAGGTTGAAGGTAATTCCATTACAGTGGCGCCTACCGCCGAAACACGTCTCGCGCGCGCGCTTTGGGGAACATATGCCGCGCACATCCGCAACATGATTCAGGGCGTAAACAAGCCCTTTGTTAAGAAACTTCAGATTGAGGGCATCGGTTTCAAGGCCGAGCTTTCCGGCAAGACGCTCTCGCTCGCGATTGGCTTCTCTCATCCGGTCAAGGTCGCGGTTCCGGATGGCCTGCACGTCGTCGTTGAGAAAAATGTCATAACTATCACTGGCTCCGACAAAGAACAAGTTGGCGAATTTGCCGCTTCGGTACGAGCTCTCAAGAAACCGGAGCCGTATAAAGGCAAAGGGATTCGATATGAAGGGGAGGTGGTTCGTAAGAAGGCGGGCAAGAAAGTAACGACTGCCGCCGCATAAAAATCCATATGTCCCAATCTACGAATCATGCGAATACTGCGAATGGCTACAAATATCCGGATTTCTCATTCGTAGTTATTTGTAGATTGGAATTCATTCGTTGATTGGTACACAAAATATGTCTACAAGCAAACAAGACAATAGAATACGAAGACACGCCCGTGTTCGCGCCAAGGTAATCGGAACGGCAGAGCGCCCTCGCCTTTCAGTATACAAATCAAACACGCGGCTCATCGCGCAACTCATTGATGACTCAAAGGGAAGCACAATCGCCGCTGTATCTTCCGCCAGCGAGAAAGGGAAAACTCCAAGAGAGCGCGCGGAAGCTTCTGCCGGGGCGCTGACAAAGCTCGCGAAAAAAAAAGGCGTGAAAAGAGTAGTTTTTGACCGAGGAGGATTCCAATATCAAGGCACCATCAAAGCATTTGCCGATGCCGCCCGCGCCGCCGGATTAGAATTTTAATTATGAAGTCCCAATCTACAAATGATACGAATACTGCGAATGGCTACAAATATTGCAATTCCTTATATTTGCAGTTATTTGTAGATTGGAATAAATTCGTAGATTGATACATATTATGACCGCTGAACCAAAAATAATAGATGACGTGGAAGAGGTTGTTGTGCCGGAAGTGGTTCTGTTGCCAGTTGAGGATGTCGCCTCACCTGTCGCTGACATAAAAGAGCCAGAGAAGAAATCATTTCCGCGCCGAGGCGGAGACCGCGACCGCGGAGGGCGCGGACGTCCTCAACGCGGACCTAGGAAAGACCGCGATGAACGAAGAAGCGAATTTGCCCAAAAGCTCATCGGCATTCGCCGCGTCGCTCGTGTCATGGCCGGTGGCCGCCGTTTCAACTTCAGCGTTGCCATTGTTTTGGGCGACAAGAAGGGGCGCGTTGGAGTGGGCTTGGGAAAAGCCGCTGACACTGCTCTCGCTATAGAAAAGGCGACTCGCGCGGCCAAACGCGGGATGTTAACGATAAATTTGACGAAAACGAGAAGCATACCTCGCAACGTGGAAGCCAAGTACTGCGCTTCGGTGGTGGAGATTAGGCCAAGTCCCGGGCGCGGTCTTGTCGCCGGTTCTTCCGTGCGAGCGGTGCTTGAGTTGGCGGGAATTTCCGACGTCACAGCCAAATTGCTCTCGCGCTCCAAGAATCCTCTGAACAACGCGCGCGCGGCGATGACAGCGTTAAAGGCAGTTTCAAAAAAGTAAGTAAAATAACGAGCGTAGCGACTATATTTTACTTATCCCTCTCCAATTTTGAAACTTACGACAAATATGCAAAACTATCAAAACCAACCACAACCAGAACTCATCGGCAGGTACTGCTGGAGCTCAAAATTGGGGAGGGATGTAAGAGCTTCTAAACTCATTATCATTCGTTAAGAATCTCTAACATATGACCATCGGACTCAATAATCTAAAAAGAATCACGGCGCGCTCTCGAATGCGCGTTGGGCGCGGAGGCAAGCGCGGAAAGACCGCAGGCCGCGGCACTAAGGGGCAGAACGCGCGCGCGGGCAGAAAAAAGCGCCCGGAACTTCGCGACATCATAAAAAAGCTTCCGAAGCGCCGAGGATACGGCAAGAATCGCGGACGCACCGTGAATCCGTCTCGTAAGGATTCAATTCCGGTCTCGCTACAGATTTTGAGTTCGCATTTTGAAGATGGCGCGGAAATTACGCCAAAGGTGTTGAAAGAAAAAAGAATCATACGCGCGCGCGGCCCTCTCTTCCCGCCGGTCAAAATTATGGGCGGGGCGATATACAAGAAGTTGAATTTCAAAGGATGCGTCGTGTCCGCTTCGGCTCGCGCAGCGATTGAAAAAGCCGGAGGTTCCGTACAACAAGGAGCGTAATGACTATGTTGTACGAGAATCCAGCACCAATTTTGAAACTCACAAACAATATGCAAAACTATCGTACTCAATCACAATCAGAACTCATCGGCAGAAAATGCTGGAGCTCAAAATTGGTGCTGGATCTAAGATTTACTAAGCTCGCTCCGCTCACTAACTAAATCTAAGATATGTTTGATACATTTGTTCGCAAGATTAAGCTCATTGTCACCGACGAGACGCTGCGCAGTCGGGTGTTATTCGTCCTCGGAGCCCTCGTCGTGTTTCGTCTGCTCGCCGCTATTCCGATTCCAGGCATCAATGTGGCCGCATTAGAAAACTTTCTCGGCGACAACCAGTTCTTGGGCCTTCTAAACGTTTTTTCCGGCGGCGGTTTTTCCAATCTTTCAATCATGATGATTGGAGTCTCTCCGTTTATAACCGCGTCCATAATCATGCAACTCTTGTCCGTTCTCTCTCCATCATTGAAAGCGATGTATCAGGAGGAGGGCGACTCCGGAAGAATGCGATTCACGCAATATTCGAGGTATCTGACGGTTCCGCTCGCGTTCATACAGGCATTTGGCTTTCTTATTTTGTTGCGCCAAAACGGCATTGTTCCCGAAATGGATTTTATGCACACCATGACGAATGTCATCGTTATCGCGGCCGGCGCAATACTCTTGATGTGGATAGGAGAGCTTATTACGGAATTTGGTGTTGGAAACGGCATCTCACTTTTGATTTTCGCTGGCATTGTCGCCGGCATTCCGAGCGCAATATCACAATTCATTTTTAGCTTTGATATTTCCCAGTTGCCCGCGTACGTTGGTTTTGCCGCTGTTGCGCTTGTCATTGTCGCGGGCGTTGTTTTCGTCACGGAAGCGGAAAGGCCGATTCCAGTCACATACGCGAGACGCGTACGAGGAATGAAAGTGATGGGGGGCGTTTCCACGTACTTGCCGATTCGCGTTAATCAGGCGGGAGTCATGCCGATTATTTTCGCGCTTTCCATTCTTCTCTTTCCGCAAATGATAGCGACGTTCCTAGCGAAAAGCTCCGTCGCACTGGTCGCTTCTGTCGCATCGTGGGTAGTTTCGGTTCTGGCGAATCAGTGGATATACGGCGCGCTCTATTTCGGAATGGTGTTTTTGTTCACGTATTTCTACACCGCGATTACGTTTGAACCCACGCAAATCGCGAAAAATTTGCAGAAAAACGGCGCGTTTATTCCGGGAGTCCGCCCGGGGGGAATGACGTCGGAATATCTCGGCAATATTATTACGCGGATTACTCTCGTTGGCGCGCTCTTTCTTGGGTTCCTTGCAATTTTGCCTATCATTCTGCAGGGGGTTACCGGCATTACCGCGGTTACAGTAGGCGGTACCGCGCTTTTGATTGTCGTCTCGGTTGTTTTGGATGTCGTGAAAAAGATTGACGCACAAACTTCGATTAGGGAATACTAGAAATCCGAAGCACGAAGCACGAAGCACGAAATCCGAAAAAGCACGAAATCTCAATGACTAAAAAGCACGAAATTCTTCATTGGTTTTGAATTTTATATTTAATATTTTTTCGGATTTCGGATTTATGATTTCGAATTTATGTTAAGACAGGTTGTCGTCATAGCTGGTCCTACCGGAAGCGGAGAAACTACAATCACGAATGAAATCGTGGAGCGTTTTCCCCGCAGGGCAAGCCGTCTTGTAACCGCGACCACGCGCGCGCCGCGAGCGGGGGAGAAAAACGGAGTTGACTACTACTTCTTGAGCAACGAAGAATTTGGGCGCGAAAAGGAGACAGGAGGCATTATTGAATCCACCTACATCTCGAATCGAAACACATATTATGGGACGTACGCGCAGGACCTGAATAAAAAGATTTCTTCAAACAAAGTCGTTATTGTAAATCCCGACATTGTCGGCGCGCGCTACTTCAAGGAAAATTTTAACGCGGTGACGATTTTCATAGTTCCAGAAAGCATCAACGCCATTGAAAGGCGCATTCGAGAGCGGAACCCGGAACTTTCAAACGCGGATATAGCAAAACGCCGAGCGAATGCCGAAGCCGAGATGCGAGACGAGGAATCGTTTTATGACTACAAGGTCGTGAATGCGGACGGAAAATTGGACGAAGCGGTGGAGCAGGTTGTGGCGATTCTTAAAAAAGAGGGCTATAATTTGAAGTAAAATAAGGAGCACAGCGACTATATTTTGCTTCACCCAGCACCACTTTTGAAACTTGTGATAATTATGCAACATTACAGCAAACAACCACAATCAGAATCAGAACTCATAGGCAGAAAACCATGGTGTTCAAAAGTGGTGCTGGGTCTAAGATTTATTAAACTCGCTATGCTCACTAACTAAATCTAAGATATGAAACCTGTCACTCTACTTTTTTTCGGATCCCAAGGCGCCGGCAAGGGCACGCAAGTGCAAATGCTCGTCGATTATCTGATGTCCAGGTCTGACCGCAAAGTAATTCGCATTGACATGGGCCACGAACTGCGCAAATTGCGAGATACTGGCACGTACGCCGGCAAATTAACCGGTGAAATTATTGACAACGGAATCCGTATTTATGATTTCATGGCCATTTATCTCCAGACAAAATTGCTCGTTGAGGATTTTACGGGTGAAGAGCATATCATTGCAGACGGCCTTGCTCGCGGAGACGACCAAACTCGCGGGTTCGATGACATGATGCAATTCCTAAAGCGCGATAATTTGCAAATCATCAACCTCATTATTTCCGATGATACCGCAGTGAAGAGATTGGTCGGCCGCGGCCGCAACGACGACACCGAAGAAGCGATTCGCAGACGGCTTGCGTGGACAAAAACCGACGTGTTACCGCAACTTGAGCTTCTAAAGAGCCGCGGCCGCGTTATCCATGAGATTGACGGAGAACCGGATATCGCAACGATACATAAAAATATTCTTTCAGCGCTTAGGCTCGCATGATCGCAAAGACAAAAGAGGAAATAGAGATATTGCGTGAGGGGGGGCGCCGGCTCGCGAAGCATTTGAGAGTTTTGAGCGAAATGGTCAAACCGGGAATCACGCCGAAAGAACTTGAGGCGCGCGCGGGGGAAATGGTGAAAAGTGGAGGCGACGAACTTGCTTTTTACGGTTACACTAGCGGCAAAAATGATACGCTATTTCCATCGGGCTTGTGCGTGTCGGTTAATGACATAATCGTGCATTCGCCAGCGAGCGAGAGCGACCGTCCGATTGAGGAGGGGGATGTCGTATGTCTCGATTTTGGCATAAAGCACAAAGGTTTTTTTACTGACCATGCGACCACGGTTATTGCCGGAACAAAGCATAATCCTGAAGACGAGCGCTTGTTGAAGGGTACGCAAGAAGCGTTATCTGCGGGCATTGCGGCGGCAAAGCTCGGGAACACCACCGGCGACATCGGATACGCTGTAGAACGCGTCGCGAAAAAACATAACTTTGGATTTCCGAGAAATCTTTCCGGCCACGGCGTTGGGCTCAAAGTTCACGAGGAACCGCACGTCCCAAATTTCGGCGCTCCCGGAAGCGGAGTGAAACTTGAAGAGGGGCTTGTCATCGCGATTGAGCCCATGATGGCTCTCGGTTCGGGTGATTTATATGTTGATAAAGACGGCCATTCATATCGCACAAAAGATGGCTCCCGCACCGCGCATTTTGAACACACAATTATTGTCACTGAAAAAGGTCCGGAGGTTTTGACCAAGGAATAGGGTAGAATGAAGCGATGAATCCCGTTAGAAGTTACGGAAGTTCGGACTGTGATACATTCTACACATGCTTTCCAATGGTCGAGTGTTTACGAGCAATAGCTTTCAAGTCGGAAGCGCAAGCTTCCTACTTCTAACGGGATGAATATCTGCGTTTTTTGCTCGCAATACGAGGTGTCGGAGAAATATAAAACGGATGCCGAGACACTCGCCCGATTGATTGCGGAACATAAACATACGCTTGTTTGGGGAGGAGCCGATGAGGGTCTGATGGGTCTTATTGCTCGCACTGCACAGCGTGGCGGAGCGAAAGTGATCGGCGTTATCCGAGAAAAGATTAAGGATAAGGCGTATAAGAATGCTGACGAAATGATCGTCGTCAAAGATGCCAGGGAAATGAATCTTGGACTTATTGAGAGAGGCGATATGATAGTTGTACTCGTTGGCGGGATAGGCACACTCAACGAAGTAACTGAAGTTCTACGGATGAGAAAAAACGGCCTACTCAACAAGCAAATTATTGTTATAAACACGGACCATTTTTATGACGGCTTCAAGGCACAATTGGAAAGAATGAGCGCGGAAGGTTTTCTGAAAAAAGAAGTCATGGACTCTGCATTCTTTGCTGATACACCGGAAGAGGCGATGTGGTATATCGAGAAGAACCACAGATAGTCACGACTGACGACTGACAGGGGGACAATCAATCAACAGGTGTTGATTGATTGTCCCCCCATAGGGGTGTGAGTTCAGCGTGATTTCAGGATAGGCCGAACTGGATCTTAAGCTTGTCTGCGCCATCGACATCGTCTGCCGTGACGAACGATACATAACGGGTAACCTTGTAGAACCTGCAAATGTGCATAACAGTTTCTTTGATTGGGTACGGATATATAAGTACCGACTGCTGGTACTGCAAGAGACCCATGCCGAGTAAAATCGTATTGAGTGCCTGACGCGCATACGATTGCGTAAGAGGGATATCAAACATGATTAGATACCACTTGCCATTCCATTTGCGTGGATTCGGAATTTCAAGGGACATAATACGCTCACGAGAGAGTATTCTCTGGCCTTTGTCGCTGACAGCATATCGAACGCCATACTCCTCAAGATATCCTCGCTTCTTCAGTTCACGGATTTTTCGGCCCGCATACCTTCTATTTTTTGGATTATCTCCAAGTGCCAATTCAGCAAGAAGTTTACTAACCGCACGCGGAGATGGTGCGGCACCGATACCAATAATGAGTGCGCCGATGGCTATCATCTTTAGGATTTTTATAGTTCGTTCTTGCCGACTTTTATTATTTAGAGTTTTCATCTTGAGTGTTATCGTTACGATGCGTCAGGTACAATCAATCAACACCTGTTGATTGATTGTACCATTTAAATAATAAGCTAATGAGGATAAGAAGGCACGTACATAAAACATTTTCTTGAATTCTCGTATATAATCCGACTATGGATGTTTTGGTTATTGGTTCGGGAGGGAGAGAACACGCGCTTGCGTGGAAATTGAGACAGTCTCCGCGCGCCGGGAAGCTTTACATCGCGCCGGGAAATGGCGGTACTCAAAAGCTTGGCGAAAATGTGCCGATTGATGTGATGGACTTTGAGAATCTCGCGAAATTTGCCAAAGAGAAAAACATCGCTTTGACGGTTGTCGGGCCGGATAATCCATTGGGAGATGGGATTGTAGATTTGTTTAAACAGCGCGGTCTGCGCGTCTGGGGGCCCCTGAAAGCGGCGGCGCATATCGAGGGATCAAAAGCATTCGCGAAGCGCCTGATGAGAGAAGCGGGAGTGCCAACGGCTGAATTCGAGGTTTTTTCCAATCACAACGACGCTCTCGCGTATGTTCGCGAGCGAGGCGCCCCCATAGTCGTCAAGGCGAGCGGGCTCTCCTTGGGAAAGGGCGTATACGTTTGCGCGACTCTTGCCGAGGCCGAATTTGCGCTTGACGAAATTATGGTACGGCGCATTTTCAAAGATGCCGGAGACGACGTTGTCATTGAGGAATACCTTGATGGACAGGAAATTTCTATTCACGCGATTTCGGACGGCAAGGATTTTGTGCTGTTTCCGCCTTCGCAGGACCATAAGCAGATAGGCGAGAATGATACGGGAAAAAATACCGGCGGAATGGGCGCTATTGCTCCCGTGCCTTGGGTTTCGGCTGAAGTTATGAAAGACATAGAAGCTCGCGTCGTGCGCCCGACGCTTCGCGCACTCGCGGAACATGGCGCGCCGTTCGCGGGCATCCTATACCCCGGCCTTAAAATGTCGTCGCAAGGTCCAAAAGTTCTGGAATTTAACGCGCGTTTCGGAGACCCGGAATGCCAAGCGTACATGCGCCTGCTAAAAACAGACCTGCTAGATGTTTTGGAAGCTTCTGCCGACGGCAAACTGTCCACGATGAATGTTGAATGGAACTCCGGATTTGCGGTAAACATCGTTCTTGCCTCCGGAGGATATCCCGAAGCATATAAAAAAGGATTTCCGATAACCGGAATAGAAGAAGCCGAAAAAGTCCCGGGCGTTGTCGTATTTCACTCCGGCACCTCAAATCAAGGGGAGTCCTTGATTACGGCGGGAGGCCGAGTTCTTGGAGTTTCCGCGGTGGGCGACACTCTCCAAATCGCGCTTGTCCGCGCGTACGAAGCCGTTGAATTGATTCATTTTGAAGGAAAGTACTTTCGTCGTGACATCGGGGCTAAGGCGTTGAGTTGATTCTTGTTGTGTAGTATAGTCCTCGTCGGACGCCACACCATATGTGGTAGATGACGGAGGTCAAGATGACCAGCCTATTCATCAGTGACGAAAAAACCAGGATCAAGGCCGCAATCGAGAGAACCGTGGCCGCGGGCAAGCGTTTCGTCAAAGTCGATTCCAAGAAGGGCCATCACAGTGAATTTCTGGATGCATTGGAACACGTCATGAACGACGACCCAAGGGTCAGAATTCATGCGTCGTATCCGTATCCCGAAAGGCACCAGCCCAGTGATGGTGGCGTAATGCTTCAGTTGTGCCTGCTGGGAAGCGACTGACCGCGCAAGCCGCACGAAAGGACGCCCGGAGTACATGTACTCACTCGCGACTTCGGGCGGCTTTTCTTTTGGAAAATTATCGTGAAGATGATGTTATAATTTGACGATGTCGGCATTGGCTACAGCGGATCCCGTTAGAAGTTGCGGAAGTTCTGAAAAACAACAAATATTCGCGGAATGTTTTGCATTGGTCGATGTTTTACTAGACGCGGATAACGAGTCGGAAGCGCAAGCTTCCTACTTCTAACGGGATGGAACCGCGCTTTATTGCAGAGCGAATAACCAAGACGGCGGAAAAATTCAAGTCTCCGCAAGAGGAGCTTGCCTATTTGCGCGAGCAGGTGAAAGAGAAGTCGGGGGAATTGGAAACTGCGGAAAATCGCATAGAGAGGGACCGAATCGCCAAGCGCGAAATCGCCGCGTACGCGGCCACGCCTGCTCATGCCGTTTTGCATGAGGCGGTTATCATGCCGGAGCATGACACGATTCGGCACGCGCTCAATCTTGAGCCGGAAGAACACGACGCGCAGATGGACGGCCTGTTGAAGATTGTCGCGGAGCATGGAATACGCAACGCGCTTTCTGTCGTCGCGCGCATGAAAAATCCGCATTTGGAGGATGACCTGCATAGAATGTTGGTGCGCTATATCGCCGAAGGCCTGCCGGAGAAGGGGTTTGCGCCGCCAGAAAAGATGAAGCGCGCGCTTCACATGGTGCTTTTTGAAATCCAGCCGCAGGCATATGGGGGAAGAGATAAAGAACAGCAGGCACAGATGAAACTGGAGCAAATACTCTCATCCTCCGAACAGCTCTACGCGGGTCTCACGTCGCTCATATCTCCGAATGAAGGTTTCTCGCTTGAAATAGCCGTTCCGAACGGGTCGGAGGAAGTTTCTTTGTATCTTGGTGTTCCAAGCGCGAAGAAGGTACTCGCGGAACGATTGATATCATCCGTTTTCCCGAATGCCCGTATTTCGGAAAGCCGAGGCGACTATAATATTTTTAATTATGAAGGGGAAAACGCGGGCGCGATAGCGAAGCTTGCCGACCACCCCGCCTTTCCTCTGAAGACTGCCGAGATGTTTGAGCTCGACCCAATGAATGTTCTGCTCTCCGCTTTCGCGAAGCTCGCGAAGCATGGAGAGGGCGCCGCGATTCAATTCATTGTCGGCACCAAAGGCGACCGGTATAACAGGCACTACAAAAAGATAATACGGGTAATCGAGAAGGGGTGGCCTCTTTGGCGCGCGCTTACAGTTTCCGAGACTATGCTGGGCGATATTGTTGATGAGTTCGCGAGGGCGATTTTTATGCCTCAAGTTTACAAGGAGGATAAAGATAAGGAGTTCAGGCGCGGCACGGACCAAGTCGCATCGGAAGCTATCGGGCGCAAGCTAAAGAGCCGCATAGCGCCAGTTCTCATTCGCCTAGTTGCTTCTGCGCCCGACAAAAAGCGAGCGCAGGATATTGTGCAGAATTTGATAGCGCCCTTCAATCAGTACGACGATGCCAAGGGAAATCACCTGCTCTTCAAAGAGGTTGGCAGTTGGAGTCTAAACGGTTTCCTTCGTGATTTTATATATCGCACCTTTGATTGGTCAATTACGATGCCTTTGGGCCTCGCGGAGGTGGCGGCTATGTTCCACTTTACCGCTGAACGAGTAACAACGTCGCGCGAATTGAAGCGCGCGTTTGCAAAGCAAATGCCCGCGCCCGTGGCTATGTCTGCCGAAGGCGTTGTTATGGGAATAAACCGATACGGCGCGACGGAAACACCCGTTCACTTCGGCGCTTCCGACCGCATGCGCCATTGCTACGTTATCGGGCAGACGGGCACCGGAAAGACGACGCTTATAAAAAATATGATTATTCAGGACATACAGAACGGCGAAGGAGTCGCGTTTATAGACCCGCACGGAAACGATATTGAAGATATTCTCGCGGCAATTCCTCCGGAGCGAATGAACGATGTCATCTACTTTGACCCAGCGTACACGGCGCGCCCGATGGGTCTCAACATGCTTGAATACGACCGTTCCAAGCCGGAAATGAAAACATTCGTCGTGGACGAAGTGTACGGAATCT
>CAYHST010000010.1:0-3035 GCA_964359415.1 uncultured Candidatus Saccharibacteria bacterium
GCGACGTTTGATTTTCCGGAACCGTTCGGCCCCACTATCGCAGAGATGCGCGAGGCAAAAGCAATATCGGTTTTTTTTCCGAACGATTTGAAGCCAACTAGCTCTATGGATTTGAGATACATCCCGTTAGAAGTAGGAAGCTTGCGCTTCCGACTCATTATCCGTGTCTAGTAAAATTTTGACCGATGCCAAAAATGCCTCGGTTGTACGACCTTCAGAACTTCCGTAACTTCTAACGGGATACATTGATGTTCATTGTATCAAACATATGGTTCTCGTAGGAGAGCAAGTTTCCAGATATTTAATTTATGTAGTACACTAATGGTACATATGTACCATTAGTGTACTTGCCGCACTATGCCTAGCGCACCGCATAAACGTCGTAGGGAACAAACAGTGAAAATCCTGAAAATGGTTGCTCTTGGTGTTTTCCTTGTTGGAATTGGCGCTATTCCACCACCGTGGGCAATTCCTCGAATTATTCGGGAAATAACATCAAAAGATACGCCCAAAAATCGTCGGCAAGTGTGGAGACGAATGCACGAATTAAAGCGGCGCGGTTACATCATTGAAGGCGAACGCTCCTATGAAATATCGGAGCGCGGCAACGCTATCCTAACGGAAGAGTCGCTTTGGGAACTAAATATCCCGACACCTAAACAGTGGGCCAGAGAATGGTATTTGGTTGTCTTTGATATTCCCTCTCTGAAGTCTTCCGTTCGCATACCGTTTATTCGCCACCTACAGAACCTTGGGATTTTGTTCTATCAGCGTTCGGTATGGATATACCCGCACCCAATCAAGGAAACTGTTTTGAAGGTGGCAAGATTTTATGGAATTACACCCTATGTATCTTTTATAACGGCGCGAAGTATTGATGGATCATTAACACTCAAACGCAAATTCAAAATCGTCTAAGTACACTAACGGTACATATGTACAATTGATGTACTTACCTATCATCGATATTCCTACCAATTCTTTGCTATAAGCGCTTTCTGCGCGGCCACTTGTTCCGCTTCTTGCTTCGACCTTCCTTCCCCTGTCGCAATGCGATTTTCTCCTAGGTACACCCCGACGACAAAACGCTTGTCGTGGTCCGGCCCTGTCTGGCTTATGACGTCGTAAGAAGGGGTTACAGTTTCTTTTTCCTGCGCGATTTCCTGAAATCGGCTTTTCGCGTCCTGCCACAAACCTTTTAACACCACATCGTCTGTCTTATGGAAAAGCTGTTCAGAAATGAATTTCTTAGCCGGCTCGTAGCCTTGGTCGAGATAAACCGCGCCGATAACCGCTTCAAAAGCATTCGCAAGGATGATTTGCCGCGCGCGGCCCGTGTCCTTTGCTTCGCCGCGCGAGAGCAAGAGGAATTCATTCATCCCAAGCTTGGTTGCTGAATCGGAAATGCTTACTGTATTTACAAGCGCGGCGCGATACGAGGTCAAATCCCCTTCCGGCTTATCGGGATATTTCGCAAACAGAAATTCGGTAACGACAAGTTCAAGAACCGCGTCGCCAAGAAATTCCAAGCGCTCGTTGTGTTCTCGCCCGGAGGCACGGTTCTCGTTAAGGTATGAACGATGCGTGAACGCCTGTTCCAGTAAACGTTCGTTCTTAAACTTGTATCCGATTCTTTCTTGAAATCTTTTGAAGTCTGACATATTGGATTAGTTAGTAGTTAGTAGTGAAATGCGTTGAGTAATTTGATTTTTCTACTGACTACTAACTATTTTCTATTTACTGTTTACTGTTTATTTCTTTTCCTTCTGCGCGAGGATGTTGATTGCCGGAATGATTATTTTTAGCGTATCGTCATAAAAATTTAGATTGCCGACCTCGGCAAGCGGGAACCACTGCGCGTCATCCAATCCTCCGCTTGTTCCAAGCCGAAGCTCCGTAAACGGCGACTCGGCGAGAAAGTAGGATACGCGTTTGCGCTTTTTTCCTCCTTGAGTCTTCGGGTCGTTCGCGACATATTCATTAACGCCAAGCTCGTCTATTATCTTAATGTCCAGATTCATTTCTTCTTTTATCTCGCGAATCGCTCCGGACTTCACATCTTCACTCTCCTCGACCCTCCCCTTTGAAATAGTCCAATGCCCGAAAATATCATGGACAAAAGCAAGATAGATGTCTCCTTTTGAACGAGCGTACACAACAGCGCCTGCAAGGTGTTCCGTCGGCATATTGGCCTTGGAATCTTTCTTGCGGGATTTTCCATCCGACTTCCCCGGCTCGCCCAACTCCACGTACACTGCGCCCAATACGCCGTTTACAAATCTGCTCGAGGATGCTCCTCCGAACGTTTTTGCCAATTCTATCGCCTCGTTTATCGCGACTTTCTCCGGCACTTGCTTTTTGTCGGCATACAACAGCTCCGTCAGTCCGAGGCGGAGAATGTTGCGGTCTACCGCCGCGATTTTTTCTATAGGCCACTCGGGCGCGGCACCCCGTATCACTTCATCAATTTCTTTCTGTTTCGCGATAGCGGTTTTTAGAAGCTCTTTCATGAACGGCATGTCCGATTCGCGCGCGCCGAATTCTTTCGCGTAATCGCGGATTCTGCTTTCCGATTCTTCGCGCGTCATCTTCCCGCCCGAAGAATCGCGTTCAAAGAGAACTTGGAGAACCACCGACCTAGCTAGATGTCTGTTAGCCATGTGTTAGAGATTCTTAGTGAGTGATAACGAACTTAGAAGCTCTTACACCCAGCACCTTTGTTTCATTGAGAAACGAAGGTGCTGGGTCAAAAATCTGTAATTCGTTTCACTCATAACAACTTATTTGAAAGAGCAATAAAAAGACTTATTTGGTTATGTTTTCTCGGATGTCGCTTTTTCTTTAGTTTCCTTGCCGGATTCCTTTAACTCTTTCTCATGCCTCTTGGTTCGGCGCTGTTCGCGCTTCATCCGAGCGACAATATCAATAACAACCTTGCCGTTGTATTTGCCGCACGCGGAACACGCGCGATGGGAAATCCGATTAGCCCCGCATTCGCATTTGGAAAGGCGCGTACCCGAAATTGCCGCGTGGCT
>CAYHST010000010.1:3135-22342 GCA_964359415.1 uncultured Candidatus Saccharibacteria bacterium
TACTAGCCGTATGTCACTCGCGCCAGAAAAAGATTTTGTTAACTTGCACCCCGATACCATCCGCCTTTGGCGGAGCTACCTGCCTACGCCAAGGCTTCGGCAGGCAGGCGGGGCAAGTACCCACTCGCATTTTGTATGAATCCTGAACCTGATTTTGTGCATCTGCATACGCATTCTCATTACTCCCTTCTTGAGGCCCTGCCGCAAATTCCCGCTCTTGTTGACGCCGCCGCCGCCGATGGCGCGAAATCGCTCGCGCTCACCGACAACGGAAATCTTTATGGCGCGATTTCTTTTTACAAAGAATGCAAAGAAAAAAGCATGAAGCCCATCATCGGCGTTGATTTTTATGTCGCCACGCGCACAAGGCACGACAAAGAGCATCGCGTTGACGATTCGCCGACGCGGCTCGTCCTGCTGGCGAAAAACAAAGAAGGGTACCGGAATCTCATGCAACTTGTAACAAAATCCCACCTGGAAGGATTTTTCGTCCGGCCTCGGATTGACCGAGAGCTTCTTGAAGCTCACCGCGAGGGGTTGATAGCGATACTTCCGGCGATGGACGGAGAGCATGTGCGGGCGCTCCGCGATAGGGCGATTGAGCGCGCGAAGGAATCCGCCATGTGGCACGCCTCTGTCTTCGGCTCTCCGCCAGCCGGCGGGTGCTACATGGAAATCACGCTCCATCCGGAAATAGATGGCCACGAAAAACTGATGAAGAGCGTCGCGTCGCTCGCGCGCGAATCGGACATCGGCTTAGTCGCTTCGCACGAAATTTACTACATGAAGAAAGAAGACGCGCTGGCGCGCGAGCTCGTGGACAAAATCCGCACCGCAGGCGTCTTAAACCGCGACTTCGCGGAAAACGCTCCCGATTTCTCGTTCCTGCCTCGCGCGAAAGCCATGGAAGTCTTTGCCGAATACCCCGAAGCACTAGCGAATTCCGTGAAAATCGCCGAGGAATGCAATCTGGAACTGAAGCTTGGCACATGGGTGTTTCCCGAATTTCCAGTTCCAAAAGGCACAACGCACAACGACGCCTTGAGAGAACTGGCATATGCGGGATTCAAGGAGCGAGGGATGCCGGAAACGGAGAAGAACAAAAAACGCGTTGATTACGAGCTGTCTGTCATCGGAGAGAAAGGATATTCTCCGTACTTTCTAGTTGTCGCGGACCTTCTCCGGCATGCGAGAGAAAAAGGAATTCTTACCAATACCAGAGGGTCGGCCGCCGGTTCCCTCGTGTCATATCTCTCCGGCATAACGACCGTGAATCCGATGGAGTATCAACTGCCGTTTGAAAGATTTCTGAATCCGGAACGCCCGTCCCCGCCCGATATAGACATGGACTTGGCGGATAATCGCCGCGACGAACTTATTGATTATGTTCGCGAGAAATACGGCGAGGACCATGTCGCCCAAATCGGAACATTCGGAACGATGATGGCGCGCGCGGCCGTGCGCGATGTTTCCCGCGCGCTCGGGCACGCGTATGGCACGGGCGACACTATCGCGAAACTCATTCCTTTCGGCAAACAGGGATTCCCCGTCACCATAGACAGCGCGCTTCTGGAAGTGCCGGAGCTTAAAGAAATGTACGAACGCGACCCGGACGCGCGCGAGGTTATTGACCTGGCGAAAAAGATAGAGGGAAACGCGCGGCACATGGGCGTACACGCCGCGGGCGTTGTAATTGCTCCGGGTCCGGTCACCGATTACGTGCCGATACAGCTCGACCCGAAAGGCGGAAAAAAGATAACGCAATACGACATGTACGCCGTTGAAGACGCGGGACTTTTGAAGTTCGATTTCTTGGGGCTTACAAACCTTTCCGTTCTCGCTGATTCAATAGCGCGCGTAGAGAAACGCCTCGGCGCGCGCGTAGACCTCGACCATCTTCCGCTAAACGACAAAAAGACTTTCGAAATGCTCGGCCGCGGAGAAACGCTCGGCGTGTTCCAGCTCGCGAGCGCCGGCATGACTGCTCACCTCATTAATCTCGAGCCATCCAGCATTCACGACATCAACGCGATGGTCGCGCTCTACCGCCCGGGCCCCATGGCATTCATTCCCGCGTACATTGAGCGGAAGAGAAAGCCCGAACTCGTGGATTATCTTGACCCTCGCATGGAAGCGATACTAAAGCATTCCTACGGAATCATCGTGTATCAAGACGACGTTCTTCAGATTGCCATACAAATTGCCGGATACACATGGCTTGAAGCCGACAAGTTCCGCAAAGCGATGGGAAAGAAGATTCCAGTTGAAATGCGCGCGCAAAAAGAGAGATTCACGCGCGGATGCATCAAGCATGGAATGAAGGAAGCTCTTGTTCAGAAACTGTGGGAACAAATAGAAACTTTTGCCGCCTACGGTTTTGGCAAGGCGCACGCGGCTTCTTACGGGAATCTTGCCTATAAAACGGCTTATATGAAGGCCAATTTCCCAGTTGACTATATGGCTTCCGTCTTGACTGCGGACGCGGGCGACGTGGACAAAGTGGCGCAGGTAGTCGCCGAATGCGCGCGCATGGGGCTTAAAATTCTTCCGCCATCGGTTAATGAAAGCCAGGGAAACTTCACCGTCGTTGACGACAAGAGTATTCGATTCGGTCTCTACTCAATCAAGAACTTCGGCGAGGGCGTCGCTGACTCCATTATGAAAGCAGTGGTCTCCGGCAGTAGGTTTACCGATGTGGGAGATTTCCTGCAACGAGTTCCCGATAAGAATCTGAACAAAAAGTCTTTGGAATCGCTCATCAAATGCGGAGCGCTGGATGAGC
Source organism: uncultured Candidatus Saccharibacteria bacterium (assembly GCA_964359415.1). Classification (GTDB taxonomy): domain Bacteria; phylum Patescibacteriota; class Minisyncoccia; order Phycocordibacterales; family UBA2100; genus UBA10103. Next base: position 5,918 of record CAYHST010000010.1, read on the forward strand.
TGTGCGGCACCCGAGGTGACTCCTCACCCATGGGGGGAGGTGTCTCCTCGGGCGCTTACGTAGGCAACGACGCGCGCGGCGCCTTGCTTGCCAGTATTGATGTACTCTTGAGTTTCCATAAAGAGCATACCGACATACCGGTAAATCAGAGTTCCCTATTCTCCGCCGGAGGCGGATCCGCCTCCGGCGGAGGTGCGCTTTCGCCGGCTGTACTCACTCTTCGCGATGCCCCTCCCGCCACGATGACGGAGCGGCTCACATGGGAAAAAGAACTCCTCGGACTTTATGTATCCGGACATCCCTTGGACGCTCACAAAGAAAAACTCTCGAAACAAAAAATGACCATTATCAACGCGAAGGAAAAACTTCCCAAAGGAACGGAAACTGTAATCGCCGGCCTGCTTGAAAATCTGCAATTCATCCTAACGAAGAACGGCGAGAAAATGGCCTTCGGGCGCCTCTCCGATTATTCCGGCAGCGTGGAAATCGTACTGTTTCCGCGAACTCTCAAAGAAAACGAAGCCATATTAATCGTCGGCGCGTGCCTTATGCTCAAAGGCAAATTTTCTCTCCGTAACGGCGAGTCATCATTCGTTGTTGAACGCGCAAAAGCACTGTAATATTAAAGTACCATGAGCGAAGAAAATAAACCCCCGCAAGATAATGACCATAAAAAGCTTGGGCGAGAACTCGACCTCTTCTATATAGACGAAGAAGTTGGAAAGGGACTCCCCATGCTCACCGCAAAAGGGACGGCCATCCGGCGCGAACTTGAACGGTTCATAATTGACGAGGAAATAAAACGCGGCTACATGCACGTGCATACTCCCGATATCGCGAAATTGGAGCTGTACATTAAATCGGGACATTATCCTCACTACAAGGATTCCATGTACGCGCCTATCGAGGTTGAGGACGAGAAGTTCATGCTCCGCCCGATGACATGCCCGCATCACTTCCAGCTTTACTTATCAAAGCCCCGCAGTTACCGCGAGCTTCCGATGCGGCTCGCGGAACTTGCCCAGCTCTACCGCTTCGAGCAATCGGGCGAACTCATGGGGCTTCAGCGCGTTCGCACGTTCTGTCTCGCAGACGCGCACATAATCTGCGCTTCGGAGGAACAGGCGGCCGAGGAAATTGAGAAAGCGCTCGACTTGATAGAATACGCCGCCGGAGTTTTTGGCTTCCAGCACGGAAAAGAATACACTTTCCGCCTTTCTCTCGGGGACAGAAAAAATCAGGAGAAATATTATAAAGACGATGCCGCGTGGGAAAAAGGCGAGAAGCTTCTGCGCGGAGTACTCCAAAAGCGCGGCGGGAAGTTCAAGGAGGTCAAGGACGATGCCGCGTTTTACGGTCCGAAAATAGACATACAAATGAAGAACGCGAACGGAAAGGAAGATACCGCTTTCACGGTGCAATACGACTTCTGCATGCCCGTTCGGTTTAATCTTACATACACGGGCGCGGACGGCGAGCAGAAACGCGCGTTTGTCGTTCACCGCTCCTCCATCGGCGCCATCGAGCGTTTGATGGCATTTCTCATTGAGCATTACGAGGGCGCCTTCCCTCTCTGGCTCTCGCCCGTGCAGGCAAGGGTAATTCCAATTTCGGAAAAACAAAAAGAATACGCGAACGATATCTTTATCCAACTCCGCGATGCCGGCATACGCGCCGAACTTGATGATTCGAACGAGACGCTTGGCAAGCGCATAAGGAACGCCAAGACGGAGAAAGTTTCCTACATTCTGGTTGTCGGGGATGAAGAGAAAAAAGACGGCTCGGCAACTGTTGAAGGTCGCGGTGGAAAAATTGGAGCTCTTCCCATAGAAGAAATAATCCAAAAGCTTAAGAAAGAAATACAGGAACGGGCACTGTAGTACACAAAACAAAAACCGCCCTGAGTTTAGTCGAAGGGCGGTTTTTGTTTTTCACTCTGGAGCTTTAGATTTCAATAAGGACCGTCTACAGGTGCCTATCACAAACGATAGGCCGGCGGCACACCTGTTTACGCTCGTAGAACTACGATGCGCGGACCAGCACCATCAGTTGAACCGACAGAAATCATGGAATCCTTCGTCCCGCCCGAGGTGAGTCCTCGGCTTTGCCCGCCTGCGTACGTACTCGCGCGGGCAGGAGAGGTCTCTCCTCGGAGATTTGCAACCGCGGCAGATTCCGAGGTGACTCCTTGGCTTTGCCCGCCTGCGTGCGTACTCGCGCGGGCAGGCAGGGTGCCTGCCCCGTAGCTCCTCCGAAGGAGGATGGTACCGGGGTCTCCTCGTGGATTTGCTGACTTTGACTTTCCCCGAATCATTCCCTTCACAAGCGCAAACGCGCCGCCGCGAAAGTAAAGTACAAGGTACGATGCGGCAACCGCGAATCCGACAAGCAGAATCCAGTAGAGCGCGTTGCCGAAAGTTCCGAAGTCAAATCCCGTGTAAGGAATCTGCGTGAGGGCGACATAAGGAGCCGCGGCCGCTGTTTGGGTAATCACTGGCGCATTGTAGACGGGAACAGGAGCAGGCGCAACATAGTTGCTGACTCCGGTGTACGTCTGGCAGGAAGATGTTCCGCCGTTCCCTGAAACCGTGAGCGTGTAGAGCGTGTTTTGATTCGGATAGACGGTTGTTGAACCGGCTGGAGCCACGGTGCCCACAAGCGGAGTAATATAGCCGCTGTTGGCATTGTTGGAAGTCCACGAGAGTACAACAGCCCTGTTTCCGTAGTAGTTGCTTGTGATGAACCCGTCGAATCCATAACCGCCGCCCGCCACGATACGGCAAGAAGGCGCCGGAGATGGGAAGTACGTCGGGGTGTTGAAGAACACAGGGGTGGTGTTGAAGTACGAGCCGCCTCCCGAAACATACTGCACCGTGTTCTGCGGAGCCGCCTGCGAGACAATCGAGATATTAACGGGGCCGGTGGTGTTGTTGCTGTTGCTGATGGTGTTGGTGATGTTGTTGCTATTAACGGTGTCGTGGCTGTCAGTCGGGCTGTAGACTACCGTAGGAGAGTAAGTGAAGACGTCGGTCGGCGAGTAAGTATAAACGTCCGTCGGAGCAAACGTTGAAGTAGTCTCGGTTATTGTCGTCGGCGCGTAATTGTAAGAAGGCGATGTAACTACCGGCGCAGGATTTGTGTATCCCGGAGTCGTGTAGTAAGTCGGCATGGAACTGTAGCCGCCAGAGTAGTAAGTCGGAACGGTGGCGTAGTAACCGGGATAAGAACTGTATCCGATACCAAGTGTCGCGTAAGAAGGTTGTGTAGCGTAGTAGCCGGAGTCGTAGCCGCCGTAGCCCGGAGACGAATACACACCGTAAGTGTTGTATGTGGGATAGCTTGACGCATTGGTGTCTATTGAAGAAGCGTAAGTGTCAATGCTAGACGCGTTCGCGTCAATCGTGGAAGCATTCATGTCAATCGTTCCCGCGTTCGGGTCTATGGAACTTCCATTGTTTACATCTGGATAAAAACCATAACCCGCTGAAGCACTTACGTCTGGATAAAAGCCGTAATTGGTCGAAGCGCTCGTATCTGGATAGAAGCCATAATTATTAGTTGAGGCGCCTGTATCCGGGTAGAAGCCGTATCCACCAGAGTCAGGATAAAAGCCGTAGTCATCAGCATATACGACTGTGGCAAATGCACCCATAGAAAACAGCACCGCGACAAGAAATCCAGTGAAGGCGAACGTATTTTTTACAGATGTATTTGTCATAATCGTATAGTTAAGTTTTGATAATTGATAAAGCTAATAAGATTGTTAATAAGTGGGATTATATCAGTATTATTTGTAATGTCAAGGTTGAAAGAAAATACTGATCGGGAGGGCAACGCGCGGAAATGGCGGTTGCGTTACTCCTCCCGACCTGCGTCATCAAGCCTTTTTCGGCGCGACGACACAGCCCCATTGGCCGGATTCATCCCGGCCGCGGAACCCGTGAACCCCGGGGCGGGGGTTGCATGGGGTTTTTGTCGTCACCGCGGGCGACCCGCGGTGACCCTCGTAGGAGCCGTAGCTCCGTCCGGGGCCGGGGTCGACGGCCGCGGTTTGCGGTGCCGGCACCCGCGCTGCCGCTGCTTCCGCAGCGGCCACCCGTTGGGCGGCCTCGCGGAGCGCGGCTTCGTTGCGGACTGCGGTGGCGGCTTCGTCTGCCGCCTTGCGGATTGCCACCTCGCGAGAGACGACTTCGGCGGTGGCACGAGCCACAGCCGTGTCAGTCGCCGTCTTGATGGCAGCTTCGCGTGCAGCGGCCTCGGCTTGCGCCGAGGCGACGGCGGCTTTCACCCTGCTCTCATCGGCCACATGCGTGATCGACAGATACAGAAACACGACAACGATTGCCGCGGCGACAGCCCCGACTACCCACCATAACCATGAGCGATCTCCCGCCTGGGTTACGTTTACATCTACCGGCACATTCCCGCCCGGCAGTGCGGCCTGCAGTGTCATTCTGGCCATGGTGGCCTCCTATATAGATTTAACAACGAACAGCGAAACAGGTAAACTTACGCTCACCCGATGGAATTCCATTTCGAAATTGGAACGCCATCTGATAAACACAAGCTGAAAAATAATGGTCGGGGGGAGGTGCTGTTAAGCATTTCCTCCTCCCCCACGACCGTCGGCACGTCATAACTTCTGACATGCCTTGGAACCGTCCTGCTGGATGATCCAGACTCCGGACCATCCGTAGGCGTTGGAGCGGCACGCCGTCCCCGGCGTTTTGGGGTCGGCCTGCACCACTATCGTTGTCGGTGCGGTTTCCCGCACGACAACGTCCCGCGACAACCGCCGTTCCTCGACGATGATGACCTGTGGCGGTCTGTCGACCACCACGATGTCATGTGGCCGCGGGTAGTAGCCGTAGTGCGGCGGCGGGGCCTGGCGACAAGAGAATGCCGCACAGACCAACGCCACCGTTCCGACGACCGCCAACGTCGTGACGGCCGCGTCCCTGGCCTGCACCGCCACCGAGGGGCGGTGCGGGTAGTACTGCGCCGACGCAAGCGTCGGCATCGTGACCAGAATGGCCACGATTGCTGCGATGATGATGCGTTTCATTTGGCCCTCCTTGGGCTAAGTGGTTGACAAAGACCTGCTAACTGCAAACATGCTGAGCTAAATCACATTGCGCTCAGTCGGGAGCATTAGACCCTTCAACCCAATTCAGGGCAAGTCTTTCCAATGCTTTCGAGCGAACACAATTGAGTTAGCTATTAGCCGGTAGCTTGCAGCCTGTAGCCAAACAGTAATCTTTTTCTGGCTACGAGCTACTAGCAACAGGCTACTGGCTTTATACATCGGCGGACATTATATCACCTCCCCCGCGCTTGTCAAGTGGTTTTGCCTATGTTATCGTCAATTCCATGTCAACAATTACTCTTTCCCAAAAATCCGTACAAAAGCAGAAGGGCGTCGTGGTATTGCCCATCAAAGAGTATGAACGGCTGGTAAGGGCGTCGGTTCCCGAATACTACCTAACCGGCAAAGCGGCGAAGCGTTTGGACAAGCTTGTGGAAGAAGGTCTGCGAGATTATAGAGAGGGAAAAACCATTACTGCTAATTCGATATCCGAAGCTATCGTCAAATATCGAAAGTAGTCATGGAAATTGAGTACTCGCGCGGTTTTCTCAAATCTGCCTCGCGTCTTCCGACGAGAATTGTAGAACTGGCTGACCGGAAGGAAGTGTTATTTCGCAGTGAACCATTTCATCCGAGCCTAGAAACTCACAAGCTTCACGGCAAAGATAAAGGCGCGTGGGGTTTTTCGGTAGACAGAAGATATAGAATCAAATTTTTATTTCTTGAAAACAATCGCGCTCTCTTTTTGGACATTGGTCTGCACGACATCTATCAATAATTGGTGCGCCATCTATGCTTTAAGGCTTAATTTCACTTTGACTTATAATGGCCGGTCGGCTATTATAAGTCAAAGTTAAAAACTTTTCTTTTTAATCCGCCGAAGGCACGGTGCCTACGAATTCGGCTTCCACAATCCAGCGCGCGGTTTTCTCGCCAAGCGTGTTGCACGTGACGAGCGTAAGGCGCGCGCTCCCTTTTGAGAGGTCGATTGTTTCAGTTTTCGCATCCGCCATGCGGACGCTCGTAACGCGGTAGATGTATTCTTTCCCTCCCCCGAAAACGGAAATAGAATCCCCTTCCGCGAGCGTCTCGATGTCATTGAAGGCCTTGTACATTTGATTGCGCACGACTGGCAGATGCGAGCTGTGGCCGAAGAGAAGCATGTTCCCTTTCTCGCCAAGTTTCGCGGAGTCCACGTACCGCGCGGGGCCTGCTTTTAGAACCTCGGTGAGCGCGTCAATATCTTTTGTCGCAGGATTTTGGATTGGCAGGTCTTTCCCTAGCGCGGGAATTGTCATTCGAGCCGGTTCCGCGGAAACAACGGCTTCGTCCAATGGGCCGCCAAGCTGGGGCAAGTTTGAGAGCGCGATTTTGTTTTGCGAGGGTCCACTATTCGAACCATCGATGTAATTCGGTACGAATCCGACAGAGTCCGCCGCCGAGAGAGTAAGAACAAATACGACAAAAACGGTAGCCAAGAAAACGCTCATTGGAGCTTTTCTTGGCGCCTCATGCTCTGTGGGAGGTTCCACCTGTGGTGAGAGTAATCGAACCATAAGTGGACAGAATCATACACTGTTTATGCCCATTTGTCAATCCTGCTGGCAATCAATTTGTCACCTTATGCATTAATTGGGGTCGGATTTTCTCATCCTCTATCAATCCATCTACTTCAAGCCAACGCCTGTATACATCAGTTGCGGCATATATTCCCTTGGTGCGAGGAAGACGCATCAAGAAACCGACTTTAGGATCTTGCAATCCTTTTATGATATTCTCTGCGTATCCATTGACACTTGATATCTTGCGCAAACGTTGCAACAGCCATTTCTCACTGCAACCACCAAAAAGACGCGTCATCACCGTAATATATTTTTTAAGTTCGTATATTTGATGACTGGACAGTTTTCTTTCGTTCCTATTATCGGTATCTGTAATTTGTATCTCAATCGGACGCATATGATTCTGAGAAGAACCCACGCCTGCAGGAATCTTTATTTTTGACCTTATTTTTATAACCCGGAAACTATCCGCGGATCTGGGATTGGCGCTAGTAAATGTAGTTACTTGTCCTGAAAAAGATAAGCGTAGTAATCTCTGTTTCTTGTATTCCATAAACTGGGTGTCGTCGAACATATTTCTATTCTCAATATTTATATCAACCGCTTCAAGATTCTCGTGGAGATATGTGAGAAGGCGTTCCATGACATCTTCCATTCTATCCCTGTCCATCTCAAGGCGCATACCTATGGCATCTTTTAGGGCCTCTGTTGCAGTAGCCTCTGGGGACATCAAGAATTTGGTGATCTGACTGTCAGGCTTTTTATCTCTTGTTAACAGACTGGCGCGACATTGGGGCGTAATCCCGTTTATCACGACCGTAGTTCCAACACTGGAATCTCCCTCAAAAGGCTCGATGAATAAAGGCCTGTAATCATTGCTTTCGTTTTGCGTAAAAAAACATCCTTCCACGTATCTTAATTCTTGCGCCAATGTATGTGCCTCTTCTTTTTGTAATTCAAATACAGCAAACGCAACAGAGATAAGCGCACAATACCCAACATGAGTTTCCAGCCCCTTGCGTTCAGTTTGTTTGTAAGAACTGGTTTTCCTAATAAGTTTCAGAATGTCTTGTATAGAATGAACCTTTTCGGTGGGCGCCTTAAGTTCGAGAACATTCGTTATATAACGATTAGCCTCCGTGAGAGCGATGTTAATGTTCCCGAAGATTGTCTCTAAGCTCTCCTTATTAATAGATTTGGCGCTGGCATCCGTTTGGTCAAGGGACACTCCAAGATGCGTCGATACAGCATCTAGAATCTCTTGATCCTTAAGTTTTTCAGATGTGCGACGCAAATCAATCGGCGTAACAATTCCACCTTTTTCCACTGCACCCTTACTTTTGAGTACGTCCCTTAATAATCGAAGGTTAAGAGACGAGGATGCATAGAGCTCTGGATACGGTATGTTTGGGGTGACATGTTCGACTAACTCCTGCATTCAATGATATTAACACTATTATTTCTAAAACCAATTCCTATGGTTCGTTTGTTTTCTTCTCCCTCAACAACCAATACACTAAAATCAATAAGCCATAATCAAGAATCAAAAACCACGGTGTTGCCCATTGGAAGCCGTTGAATTTCCAACCGAAGAGCGGCCAGAGGACCGGCGTGGGGAAAAATGCGTATGAGTGGGTCGGAATATCCATAATGATGTGCAGGAGCCACCCGAGCATTTCCCATACCGGTTTCCGCATAAGCAACCACGCGAGGCCGAATATGAGGACAAAAATAATCAGACTGTGACTGAAATTGTATAGATATCCCGCGAGCTGAAGCGCCGGAGTGCCATCCCCCGCTGGCTCGCTCGCACCGTGCCTGCCCGGCCATTCTCCAACACTCATTTGCCCGGTGGCGAGAAGCCAGAAGAGGCCGATGAATGCGGGAGTGAACGCGAATAAATCTGGAAACACTCCCCACGCTATTGCGTGCCAAACCCCGATACCATCCGCCTTCGGCGGAGCTACGGGGCAGGCTTTTATATCTTTTTTCGAGATTATTTTATTTGCGGCCTTAGCCGCGGCGCCTGCCCAAAGCCCGTGAGAAAAAATATCCATCCCGTTATCTTATCATTCTCAAGAACCCTCGTAAAAAATCCCAATACTTCATTTTGAAATGAAGTATTGGGATGCTGTCTATCGTGCATGCTACATGAGCCAAGCCGAGAGTTTTTCCGAGGAGACACCTTGCCTGCCCGCGCGAGTACGCACGCAGGCGGGCACAAGCCAAGGAGTCACCTCGGGGATTAGTTCCCTGGATTGCTTCGCTTCGCTCGCAAAGACTGAGTGCCGAGGAATCACCTCGACAGAATTTCGTTCAGCTTCGCTCTTGTCTTCGGGCCGACATTGCCGTAGCCCACGTCGCCGGGATTTGCAATGCCGTGCTTCTCCTGGAACTTCTGCACGGCTTTCAGGGTCGCTCCGCCGAAGTACGTGGTCTCATTGCCCGCCGAGCCGGCCCCTTCTGCCGCTATAGTCGTGTCAGGGTCGCTGTTGAGAACCTGCTGGAGAGTGCGAACATCGCTTCCAGTCGCGCGCACATTCAGCGCGCGGAGGAACTTGCCGCCGGAGAGAATGGCGACGGTGCCCGGAGCGACTGCCGCATTTCCGCTTTGTGCTTGGCCTTGTGCTGAAGCGCTTGGCGCCGCTACTCCCGTACCAAACACGTCCGCAATTTTTGCGCGGGTCTTTGGACCTAGTTCTCCGAAACCTGCCTGACCTTTCTTCGCGATTCCATTTTTGATTTGGAATTGTTCAACCGCCGCGCGAGTGAGCGCTCCGTAGAAACCCGTAGATTCAACTCCAAGAAGCTTCTGGAGGCGGGTAACATCCGCGCCCTTCGAGCCCTGTTTTAGGGGCGCGGTGAACTTCGCCGAGACGGACGCCGCAACTGATGCGCCAGCGCCGGATGTTTTGGCGGAAGGCGCCGATTCTCCTCCAATCTGGTCGACGTACGCGATGCGGCCGTCAGGATAAATTATTTGAGCGCGCGCTTTCGGAATGTTCGTCGCTCCGCCTCCTCCAGCGATTCCTCCTCCTCCGCCGCTAGGAGTCGTAGCCGTACTCGCGGCGGCTGCCGCCGGCACCGCCGAAGAAACGAGAGGAACGAAGTCCGAGAAGTGGGACACAACGGCGGTCAATGTGCTACTGGCTGTATTCACAGTTGTTGACAGAACGTCGTAACTCAATGTTGCGTCGTTCCAAACTCCCAGCTGGAGGTCAGTTTCGCTCGCCCCGGCAGGCAAATCTGCGCTGGTGTAGGGCACAACGATAGTCACGCTGTCGTTAAGAGTCTTGATTGGCTGGCCGGAGGAATCCACCGCGCTGATTGAGACCGCGTTCTTGGAGAGAGCCGTGCCGGATACGTACCGCGGCACTGCTGTGTTGACCTGGCTCTTTATCGTTCCCGCGTTTGAGCCGGTGCCAAGCGCGTTTGCAGGAATATTAAGTTTGAACGCGTCGCCGATATCCGAGTTTGTGAACATTCCGCCCGAAGTCGGTGTTACCGTTTCCTGCCGCTCCGGTCTTATGGTAAATCCGGAAATCGCGGAGAGAGTTATCGTTTGCCCGCTAGGGCTGTTGCCGGCCACAGTGACGGTGTTAGGCCCTCCTTCATAACCCATTGAGTGCGCGCGCACCGTCCATGTGCCGTTCTTTATCGAGAGTGAATACGCGCCCGCGGAATCGGTCTGCGCCACCGCGAATCCGCCGCCAGTTTCCTGCGCGTCAACAAAAGCTCCGGAAACTCCGGCGCTATCAAGCGTGACGGTTCCGGAGATTGTCTGTGTTGATGCTGTAATCGCGAGCGCTCCAACTGCTGTTGTTCCAGCTACCGTGAGCCGGCTCGCGGTTGAACCGATGTATCCGGGTTTGTCCGCGCGAACTTGGTATGAGCCGCTTGGGACTTGAATTGAGAACGCGCCGGTTGAGTCGGTCTGGCCGCCTCTGTTTACGATATTCGTTTGTCCAGTCGGAGTTCCGGTAATCGTAACCCACGCGCCGTTGACAGCTGTCCCGCCCGCTGTGACTGTTCCGGATGCGGCGTTAAGCGCGCCGCCGCTTGTTGTGTAAGTAATCGTCTGCGTGGAAGAGACACTAGCAGTACTGCCTATCGTTCCATATGCGGGGTGTCCCGCGCGTACAGTGTATGTTCCGGGAGGAACAACAATGGTATACGCCGCGTTCGCTCCGGAGTTGGAAGAAACATTAGTGCCGTTTCCGCGGCCGCTAGAATTGCGTATGTCTATGTATGCGCCGGTAATCGGATTAGTTCCGTCCGTCAGATTAACTGTGATGGTTATCGGCGCCAAGAGCGCGCAGTTGTTGTTGTACGTTGTCGCGCCTGTCGTTACCACGACCCCGGTCAAAGGTGTTCCTTCGCCGACTCCCGGGAAGAAGCACGAGATGCCGTACGTGCCTGCGGGGACTTTGAGCGTGTATACGCCGTTAGCATCGGAGACACTCATGTTGGCGCCTGATGCACCTTCCGCGCGCACCATGACGCCCTGCTGTACTACGCTCTCTTTGGTCGTTGTGCCCGTTATGGTTCCAAGAGAAAGGGTCTGCGCCGAGAAATCTTGGCCGGAGAGGGACGAGGTCGTTACCGTCAAAGTTTTCTGGCCGAGCTTGCCGAATCCGGGCGCAAACGCTTCAACTACCCATGTACCCGCGTCAACATAAAGCGTGTATGCGCCGTTGGAGTCAGTCGGCCCTCCGACATAATTGTCGGTGCCGCCGCCCAGGGGCGTGGTATTGGATGTAGAGACAACTTTGCGCGCGTTTACGCCGGCGTAAGGAATCGCGTTTCCGCCGTCGTCTTTAACCGTTCCAGAGATTGTGAGAGAAGTTCCGGCTCCGAGAGAGAATGCGAGCGATGTCGGAGTGTTGGCTCCAGTAGTCGGCACGGTAATCTGCCGGTCAGGCACATTCGGCATGCCTCCCTTGAACACGCCAACCAGGTATGTTCCAGGGACGACATTCAGAGTGAACGAGCCGGAGGTATTCGTTTGTCCTCCCGTTCCAAATCCGACTTCCGCGCCCGATGAATTGGAGAGAGGCCGCGCGAAAACGCCAGCGTTTGAAACGGCGCTCCCATTGGAATCAAGCACTGTGCCGGTAATCGTCTTGCTCGCGGTTGTGAGCGTGAAGTTCTTTCCAGTAACCGATGTTGTCGCGACCACAACAGTGATGTTAGGTGGCGGCATGAAGGTGAATGTAGGCGGAGGCGGAGGCGGAGCTCCCGGCGTGAAGAATGCTTCAGGCATCGCGGGGCCGACTCCTACGTTGTAAGTCGTGCTCGCAGTTACAGGAATCGAATATGGAACCGCCGAGCCGTCAAGCATAATTGTTTTCCTGGAGAACCCGTTGTTGCTTGTTGCAAAAACGTCAACCGACGTACCCGACGGACCAGTAACATTTCCGGAGATGGTCACGGAACTTCCTCCTCCAGAAACTATGAAGTTCTTTGTCGGGCTGGCGCCGGAAATCGTAAAGGGCTGGGGAGCGGAATTAAACGTTACCGTGGATGAAGCGATCGCGAGCGAGCCGGAATCAATTCCAATCATATAATCCCCGTCCGCGAGAGAATTGAATGTCGCAACACCTGTAGAAACTGTGGTGGTTGAGTTGCCGCCTGATGCTGGAGAAAACAGAAATACGCGCACATTTCCAATACCCTCATTGTCGTTTTTCGCGCCATTTGCGTTCCCGTCATTGAAGACGTTTACCAAGAGCTGGCGCGAACCCGCAACACCCAAGAAGAACGGCGAGGATGTTTTCGTTTCAAGTATCGCGCGGTTGAGAGCTACCGTATCGCGGGTCTTTATGTCAACGGTATAGCCGCTGGAGTTTGGAATGGAAGAGTTAACTACGCCGGAAATATCCAGGCACACGAACGAATTCGCGCCAGTAGCCGCTGTCTGCGTAGTTAGAGTCATTATCCCGGAAGCATTGTCGTTGGAAACTGTCGCAATGGTGGTCGTGCCGACCATAGGACCGTTTATGTCCGCGTTGCAGAATGAGGTCGCCACGGCAGTAGTCGAAGCATTCGTAATCGTAAATCCGGACGGGAAGACGAGCTGTATCTGTCCGCCGGCGGGAATAGATGTTCCAGCCAGGAACTCAACTTTGTAGTTTGACGTGACGCCTGCGGAGCGCGACTCCGGAGAAACGCGAGTGGGATTCATGCCCTGCGTGCTGAAGTTCATTGTTCCGCCGCCGGGACCAAGCTGTCCCCCTGTCGCGGTAGAGTTCTGGACCGTGCCGAAAGCGAGGTTGCCCGGGGGCGCGCCGGACGTGGAAATGGGATTCGCCGCGAGGTCTTGCACGGGCGCCGCTACAGTCACTTTATACTGGTTGCCGTTTTGGAGCGCGAGGCCGCTCAAGCGCGCCGTTTTTGAGCCGGCATCATAGGTAATTGTCTGATTTCCCAATGAAATTGTGGTACCAGTCGGACTTTCCAGCGTGTAGTTTGCGATGTTGTCCGCGGCGTTCGGGCCGCCGCCTGTTTTCATCGGTTCCGAGAATGTGATAGCGATGCCGAAGTTATCGGCATTTGCAAATGCAACAGTAGGTAGCGTGCCATCTGCGGTTGCCGTCGTTGTTGCAAATGTCGTCGAGGTCGCGCTAAGCCGATTACCAGAAAGGTCTGCGGGTCCCGTCAGACCGGCGCCAACAACGAACGAGTAACCGGTGTCCGCACTCAATTGTGTTGTCGGAGCAAAGCTCGCCGAGCGGCTTTGCGGACTATAATTTACGGTGCCCGTGATGCTCGCGCCGCCGATCTGCGCCAAGAGTTTAAGCGTATTTGATGTAATGGTCGCCGGGTCCATGTCCTTTGAGAATCCTGCGGTAAAAACAGGACTCATGGATATTCCGGTTGAGCCATTCGGCGGAGAAACGCCGAGAATCGTCGGGGCCGCGTTATCGCTCGCGCTAGCAGTCCTGAAGTAGAGGCGGTATTCCATGGGAAGAAAAGTGCCGGGGACGGTCGCGCTCTTGGCCGCTGTCGTGACCTGCACAACGAGGTCGGTACTGACCGGCAGGTTCGTCGTAGGTGTAATCGTCAGCGTGTTGTTCGTAGCATTGTATGAGAGCGATGTCGAGGTCGCCGTTACCGGCTGACCGTTGACTGCATTCGAAAGTTTGACGACCGCGGTGTTATTGACTGCGTTCTCGCTTCCGTCGGCAAGCATATTGACGCTGAATGTCAGATTAATCTTACCGTTGGGCGCGAACGATTGGTTGCCCATCTGCGGTTGTGAGTTCTGCACACCTGGTGGCGTCGTGTTGGTGCTAATTGTTCCGCCGGTAGTGAATGTAATGGTTGAGGTCGCGGCAAGCGCATTTCCTGCCATGTCTTTTATGCCCGGTTTCGCGTTGATTACGTAAGTGGTGGATGGAGCAAGGTTAGTGGCAGAATTGTCCAAGCGAAGCAGGGTTGATGTCGCGCCAGTTGCGCCGTTAGACACAAGGTGGAATGCGTACGAATTGAGATTTGCGGCATTTGCAGATGTCTTCGCAAACATCATATCGCCGTTGCTGAAAGCCGTCGCATCCTGCGGGCCGCTGCCTGTTGGTCCATTCGCGACTGAAGTAATTTTCGCTATTACAGAACCTGCCGCGAATGTCGGCGCGACTGCTACCACGCTATCCAAGCGAAGCGCTGTGGTCGTACCAGTCGCCCCCAAGGGCGGGGCGGCTGTAACCTCTTGTCCGGTTGTCACAAGATGCCACGCATAGATGTTCAGATTGTCAGCCCCCGATGCGACTTTGGCAAATACCAAGTCACCCGCGTTAAGAGTCGTCGTCGCCGTGAATCTCTGCAAAGAATCAATAGTAGAGGTCGCGGCAGGCATAAGACGCGCGAACGTGGTCGTCGCATATGTCGGAGCGGCAAGAGCGTCGTCGAGACGAAGTGCATCATTATTGATGGCCGCAGAGGTTGAAGCGATATGCCAGCTGTACCGCACATTTGTCGGATTCGCGCTTGTGTTGGCTACTATAAGGTCGCCAACGCCTACGACTGCGCCTCCTCCCGTATATCCTGATGTGGTTGGTGCCACAAACTTGGTTATCTGGAGAGAACGAAAAGCGGGGTTGTTATTGATTGCAAAGGTGCCAGATGTGAGAGTGGCATTTGTTATAACTCCGACTTCTGGCGGGAAAGTATCTGTCTGCGTGTATACAATGTCTCCTCGAGACGGTGCTGCATAGCTGCCCTGTGGGAAGATTTGACTCGTGCCACTGATGTTGAAGAACGCACTTGAGGATGTCGCCTTGGCGAAACTTGAAGGGGCCGAATAAGTAGGCGGGCCGGATACAACCAAGTCAAACCCGTTTGGAAACGGACGAAGCATCGCGCCGACCGGCGGTGTACTGCCCACCGTCAAAGTCACGTTATTCGGGTTTAATGTCGTTTGGTCAAGAATCTCGTTGGGCCCGAACCCGAGGTGGATGAAAGTTGAAACCGGAACACCGGTTGAGTCGTTGGCGGGGCCGGTCATGTTGACGTCCAATGTCGGCGCCACAGTATCGCCCGTTATCATGTTGGTCGTGATTGCGGTCGGCCCTGCGGGCTGCGCTCCCGTCCAGCCATTGGCGCCGGGATACATGCTCGCCGTGAATGTGTGGCCGTCCAATCCAGGATTGTTAGCAGTTTGAATCACAACAAAGTAGTCGTTGCCGAGGTTGCCGCCCGTGTCGTCCAGAGGAATAACTTCGGGTGTCGCAAACGTCAAGGTCGAGGTAGCGCTACCATTCCACGAAGTCGAGGCCATCAAGAGCGGCACGACATAAT
Organism: uncultured Candidatus Saccharibacteria bacterium; assembly: GCA_964359415.1. GTDB lineage: Bacteria > Patescibacteriota > Minisyncoccia > Phycocordibacterales > UBA2100 > UBA10103. The sequence goes on from CAYHST010000010.1 coordinate 21,362, forward strand.
CGCTCGCGTCGAACACGCCCGGCGCGGCCCCGGCTTTATTGTCGCGCCAGATAGCAACGCCGGACGAGGTTGCGTTTGAAAGCGCAACGAGGTCTGTCGTGGTTGAGAAGCCGCTCACCGCGGTGAAAGCGATAGATGTTGAGGCGAGTGTCTGATTGCCAGCAAGATTGAGACCAAAAATGGCAGTCGGCGCGGACGATGCCTTTATGGTCTGATTGAGACTGACGAGCGATGTTGCTGTGTTCGGCGAAACGGCCGCTCTCGCCACGCTAATCATGGATGCTGATAATAAAATCGCCGCAATCAAAATCGCGGACGAGGAGAAGAACGAGCGAGTAGTGATACCGAAGCTTTTTTGCATATGCTATTTATAAAAATTTAATTAATAAGACTACCTCAAAAGCGAACGCAGAGCGCCCGACCATATATTATGTGTCAATTATGAGGTCGCAATGAGTAAGCGACAATAAGACGGAGTGGATAACTCCGATGCGGATCCATAAGGTTATGGTGAGGCCTTGGGAGTGACTCTTTAAGGTCTCACCTTAAGAATTCGGAAGTCCCGATAAGTGGACGTGCAGTGCCAAGGACACTCCTCGGAAAATTCCGGTGCAGACAAGGTGTCACAGCGCCTCGTACCAAACTGATGCGACCGCATCAGTTTGGTACGAGGATGTCCCGACAGAAGGTCAGACCTCCCTGCCCTACGCCTAATCTTTGCGATGCGCGCGCGCTCTGTCTATGTCGGTGAGGAACTGTTTTCGCAGGCGTACGCTTGTTGGCGTGATTTCCAAATATTCGTCTTCCGCCATGACTTCGAGCCCGCGCTCAATCGTCAATTCAAACGGGGGCACGAGCGTAATCGCCTCGTCGGATGAAGACGAGCGGACGTTCGTGAGATTTTTGTTCTTCGTCGGATTCACCGTCATTTCCTCGCCCTTGGAGGTGTTTCCTATCACCATACCCTCGTAGACTTCCGTC
>CAYHST010000011.1:0-3780 GCA_964359415.1 uncultured Candidatus Saccharibacteria bacterium
TTCTATATGCCGCCGACAAGAAATTCTTTGCCGATGTTGCCATCGCGCGCGTGAGCGAAACGGAAGCGCTTCTGCTGGAGTTTGTTGACGGGCAGTATTCCAAAGAACTTGCAGAGATAAAGAAATCCGGCATCGTATCGGGAGAATTAAAAAAGAAACTTGACCGCGCTCTTGAAGAATTCCGGTTGGCACACAAGGAGTTGTTTGCAAAGGCTTAGCCTATGTGGAACAGCATCAAGAATGTAGTAGCGGGCCAAAAGGAGCTCAAATTGGCAGTAAAAGCTTATGAAGAAGGGCTTCGGGAAGATCTGAAGAGAGAAAACGCATCCCTCACAGGCGCTGTTTTACAGGATACGAGCAATTGGCTTGCGCAGGAGGCGTTCAAATCTGGGAAAAAAGAAGCAGTCAAATCCGCTCAAGAAATAGCCGGGGACGCAGCCAGAGTGCTCGGAACCGAGAAACTTGATAAAGATGCGATTCGAGCGAGAATTACTCAAATTGAGTCTTTGCTCGGTAATAAAGCAAGAATACGAGATATTGTTCGAGAGGAATTGCGCAAAAAAAGAGCACAGGATAAAGACAGAAACAACTAATCTATGGCAAGTTTAAAGAGTCTTAAGACAAAAATCCATTCCTACAAGAAGACCGGCACGGTCACAAAAGCGATGCAGGCCGTTTCCGCGGTGAAAATGCGCAAGGCGCAAGAGCGCGCGCTTTCTGGGCGCGCGTACGCGGCTACATCGCTCTCGATTTTGGAGCGTCTTTCCGGCACTTCTGACGTGAAGCGCCATTCGCTTCTTCAGATAAAATCGGGCAAGACCTGTTTCGTGATAATCACAAGCGACAAAGGGCTTGCTGGTTCCTTGAACAGCGCCGTTATACGCAAGGCTGAAGCCGAAATATTGAGGTTAAACCTCAATAAGGGGGATGTCGTGGTTATCGCTGTTGGGCGCCGAGGCGGGGAGTATTTCGCGTCTCGCGGCTACGATGTGAAGTTGAAGTTTGAGAACGTCGCGGACGGAGTTTCCGAGGAAGAGATGAAAATGGTCACCGACAAGGTTTTGGACTGGCATGAAGATGGAGAGGTGTCGGCCTGCATCGTCGTTTACACGAATTTTATATCAACTTTCGAGCAAGAACCGGTGGTTAGGCAGATTGTCCCGATTGCTCCGGAAATGTTCGCGCTGATGGTTGCGCGCATCAGGCCCGCGAAAGGAAAATATTCTCCAATTCCCGCCGATGAAAAAGCAGTGAAGCCGAGCGTTTATACAATAGAGCCGGACGCGGACGAAGTGCTTCGAGTCCTCTTGCCGAAGTTATTAAACATTGCTGTTTTCCACGCGCATATTGAATCGAAGGCATCTGAACATTCCGCGCGCATGGTTGCGATGAAAAGTGCCACGGATAAAGCGAACGAAATGGCAAGCGCTTACACTCGCACCTTCAATAAAGTCCGTCAGGCAGCGATTACACGCGAGGTTTCCGAAATTACCAGCGGTATTGAGGCGATGAAATGAATTAGCTACTAGCTTCTAGTATGGAAAAAGAGCGACCCGGCGTTGGCATAGGAGTTTGCATACGCAAGGACGGGAAAGTTCTTATCGGGAAACGTAAGGGCGGCCTCATGCCGGGTACATGGGCTATTCCTGGCGGTAAATTGGATATGAATGAAGAGCTGGAGGCATGCGCTATTCGCGAAACGAAGGAAGAGACCGGTATAGAAATTAAAAACATCCGCTTTGCAACTCTTACAAATGATATTGCGAAGGAGTTAGGATTCCATTACCTCACGCTTTTTTATGTCGCGGATTGGAAATCAGGCGAGCCACGGGTAATGGAGCCAGATAAATGCGAAGAGTGGAAATGGTCCAAGTGGAATGATTTACCAAAGCCACTATTTATTTCGACAAAGAATCTATTTAATACAGGATTCAACCCGCTTGAAGTATAAGTCTTTTCACTATAGACTACTTATTACTTATTACTTACTACTAACTACTAACTACCGACTACTTACTATTCAATATGTCCACAGGAACAATCACACAAATTATCGGTTCGGTTGTAGACGTGCATTTCGCGGAAGGATTGCCAGCGATAAAGAGTGCGTTAACCGTCGACATGCCCTCCTCCGCTTCCGACTCCGCCAAGGCTACGACGGACAAGAAAGCTACGAAGGGCGAGAACAATCGTACGATTGTTCTCGAAGTCGTTCAGCACTTGGGGCTCAATCGCGTTCGTTGTATTTCCATGAAAGATACGGCCGGTCTTGCGAGGGGTGCGGAAGTGAAAGATACGGGCGAGCCGATTTCGGTTCCGGTCGGCGAATCTTCTCTCGGCAGAATGTTCAATGTAATAGGCGACCCGATTGACGGCGGGGCAGACATTCCGAAAAACACCCGCCGGCTTCCGATACACCGCGACCCACCGGCATTCATGCGCCAGAGCACAAAAGCGGAAGTATTTGAAACGGGAATAAAAGCGATTGACTTGATGACGCCGTTTATCAAAGGAGGCAAGGCCGGGCTTTTCGGAGGAGCCGGAGTCGGTAAAACGGTATTAATACAAGAACTCATTCACAATGTGGCATCAGAACACGGCGGGTACTCCGTGTTCGCGGGGGTAGGCGAGCGTGTGCGAGAAGGGAACGATTTATATCACGAAATGAAGGAATCGGGAGTGCTCGAAAAAACCGCGCTCGTTTTCGGACAAATGAACGAGGTTCCGGGCGCCCGAGCGCGCGTCGCGCTTTCCGGTCTCACTATGGCCGAAGCGTTTCGCGATGAGGGAGGAAAAGACGTCCTGTTCTTTATGGACAACGTGTTTCGCTTTGTCCAGGCAGGTTCGGAGGTCTCGTCTCTATTGGGCCGCGTTCCTTCGGCTGTCGGCTACCAGCCGACGCTTGCGGAAGAAATGGGACTTCTGCAGGAGCGCATCACTTCCACCAAAGAGGGTTCCATAACATCCGTACAGGCCATTTATGTTCCCGCGGACGACCTCACAGACCCTGCACCTGCGACCACATTCTCGCACTTGGACTCCACCATCGTGCTTTCCCGCGCTCTCTCTTCGCTTGGAATCTACCCGGCGATTGACCCGCTTGATTCTGGTTCTTCGGCTCTCACGCCCGACATCGTCGGAGAGGAGCATTATCGAGTGGCGAACGAAACGCGCCGCGTCCTCCAGCGATACAAAGATTTGCAAGACATCATCGCGATTCTTGGCATCGAGGAACTTTCCGAAGAAGACAAGAAGTTGGTATATCGCGCGCGCAAAATCCAGCGCTTCCTTTCCCAGCCGTTCCGCGTAGCGGAAGTGTTCACTGGTTCAAAGGGCAAATTCGTAACGTTGGCCGAAACGGTAAGAGGATTCGGCGAAATTCTCGCCGGCAAGCACGACGACTTGAACGAGCAGGCGTTTTATATGAAGGGAAGCATTGACGAGGTCAATGCGCAGTAAATGTTATAAATGTTGTAATTGTTCTAGTGTTTTAAACGTCTTCAACATTTACAACATTTAGAACAATTAGAACATGAGCAAAGCGAACACTTTTCATCTCATCATTTCAAGCGTTGGCGAGACGCATTTTGACGGAGAGGCGGTTTCGGCGACACTACCGGGTTCCGATGGGGAGCTGACAATTCTTGCCCACCATGAGCCGTTTGTAACTGCTCTCAAGAGCGGTTCCATCATCGTGCAAACTGCGGGAGGCGAAAAGAAAAGTTTTGCTAATGAAACAGGCATCCTGGAGTTTTCGGGAAACAAGGCGGTCGTGCTTCT
>CAYHST010000011.1:3880-10435 GCA_964359415.1 uncultured Candidatus Saccharibacteria bacterium
TGCGAAAACCTCGAGGCAAAGCGCTTCGCGCTTGCTACGGGGCAGGTTGTGGCGTTCATATGAGTTTTAAGCGATTAATTGAGGACTTTAGATGCGATAATTGCGGAGAGTTTGTTAAAGGCGATGGCTATACAAACCATTGCACGAAATGCCTGTGGAGCAAGCATGTTGATATTAATCCTGGTGATAGAGCGGACGCATGCGGCGGGCTTATGAAGCCGATGGGGACGGAAGGGACTGTAGCTAAATACTTCATACTTCACGAGTGCGTGCGATGCGGAGCAAAAACAAGAAATATTTTCGGGAAACACGACAGCGTTGAAGCGCTCCTTAATATAGCGAAGAATTCCGCGGAAGGCATTGTTAAACGCGAGAAAAAGGCATAGTTGGAGTGGCGTGTTCCGCAGTGGTACGCGGGGTAATTGCGCATATTTGATGCCTATGCCATCATTGGCGCATGATGAAAAAAGGACATATATACTATGCCCCTGGCGAGACGGTTTCTCATTACTACGGCGATCTCGTGAGGCAATTTTTTCTCGGAGCCGCGGCGATTATGCTCTTTACCGCTCCATTTTACGGCGACGAGATTCGCGCGGAATTCCCATTCGTCGTTATTGGCTCACTGGTCCTTGTATGTCTGGCCGCGCTTACCAATCCATGGAAAAAATCCATTCTCATTGCCGATTCAATTGCCGCTGGCGTCGGCACGGTTGTCTACTAGGCGTGGGCGCTTAACGGCTACGGCATCGCCACCTACACTGCCTTTGCTTTGCGCGAGGCAATCTCCATCATTTTAATGTTCGCTTTTTACTTCAGCGTAAAGACAGTGCGCGCTATGGTTTTACACCAGATCGGAAAGATGGCTTCTTTGAATGAGTTTGAGGACAATCGCCCCGATAAGGATGATTCTGAAGAAGATGCTATGTCGCAAATCAAGCATGCTTTCAAGGATGATTCCGATGATGACGAAGATGAAACTCCGCCGCACAGGCCGACGTTCTACGAGAAAAGAGAGGGATAGCATTGTGCTTTCTCTGGTATTTTAATGCTTGGGTCTGGTATACTCGCTTTTTGTATTATGTCGCTTTCAATAGGCATTGTTGGTCTGCCCAACGTGGGGAAATCCACGCTTTTTAACGCGCTTACTTTGAAAGGCGTGCCGGCGGAAAACTATCCTTTCTGTACAATTGACCCATCCGTGGGAGTTGTTGAAGTTCCGGATGTACGGCTCAAGAGATTGACTGAAATGGCGCATTCCGCGAAGACGATTCCCGCGGCGGTTCAATTTGTGGATATTGCCGGTCTTGTTAAAGGCGCATCCCTAGGCGAGGGGTTGGGCAATCAATTCTTGTCGCACATTCGAGAGGTGGATGCCATAGCGGAGGTGGTGCGCATATTCCATGATGACGACGTGCATCACGTATCGGGCGCAATTGACCCAGTGAGCGATATTGAAGTTATTAATCTTGAACTGGTACTCGCAGATATGCAGACTGCGGAAAAGAGCTTGGAGCGCGCGGAGCGCGACGCGAAGGGAGGAGACTCCGCCAGAGGCGGATCTTCCTCCGGAGGAAAGGACATCATTGCCGAGAGGGATGTTCTGCGAAAAATTGTGCCGGTTCTGAAACATGGCAAGCCGGCGAGAACTGTTGAACTTTCCGCGGAAGAAAAAAGAGCATCACAATCTCTGCACCTTTTAACGCTGAAGCCGGTGTTGTATGTTCTCAATCGCAAAAGCGGAGTTGTGAACGTGGACGCGGAGAGAGGCGATACGTGGAAAGCGCTCCAGAGATTTCTTGAAGAATCAAAATCAGAGTGGGTTTTCGTGGATGCAGGCGTTGAGGGGGAACTTCGGGACGTGCATGACGACGAGCGCGAGAATTTCCGCAGGGAACTCGGCGTTCCAGACGATGGACTAAGCGGTCTCATCAAAGCCGGTTACCGGGTGCTGAACCTGATTTCATTTTTTACGACCGGAGAAGACGAAACGCGCGCATGGACAATTAAAAAGGGCGCGACAGCGCCGGAAGCGGGAGCCGCAATCCACACGGATTTTCGCGACAAGTTCATCCGCGCTGACGTTATTCAATGCGACAAGCTTCTTGAGGTCGGTTCCCTCCTTCGCCCCAACTCCGCCAAGGCTTTGATGGGCACGCAAGGCTCCGCAGGGCAGGCTTTCGCGAAAGCCAGAGAATTAGGCCTTCTGCGCTCGGAGGGCAGGGAATACATCGTCCAAGACGGCGACGTCATGGAGTTTAAGCACAGCTAGCGCGAAATTATCTCGGTGCTACAATTCACGCATATGAAGAAATCAGAAGGAACCAGTAACGAACGCGTATTCAAGTTGCTCATATCGATTGACGGGCGAATCTCAAATATCGAGGAGCGGCTTTCCGATATGGCGACTAAGGGTCAGCTTGATAAGGTTAAGCATGAGTTACTCGGCGAAATGAGAGTCATAGGTAAGGCCGTGGATAAAGACGCGCTTGCAATCGTTAATCTGGAGAAGCGTGTCGTGCGGATAGAGAAGCAATTAGCAATTAGCAATGGATGAGTAATATTTTTATGGACAAACCAAAAGTAACGCCGAAAGATTTCTTTTTGTGGGCCGGAGCGATGGTCGCGCTATACGTGAGCGTTTTCTCATTCATTTCTCTTTTATTCGAATACATTAATCACGCCTATCCAGACCCGTTGAATTACAACTATGTTGACCCGTACTCTGGAGGCATGCGATTTGCAATAGCTTCGCTCATAGTTCTATTTCCCGTATTTCTCGTGCTGATGCGCCTCATACGCAGAGATATCGCGCGGATACCGGAGAAGCGAGACCTATGGGTGCGCCGCTGGGCTCTTTTCCTTACGGTATTCGCGGCAGGCGCGGCCGTCATTATCGACCTCATTACCCTCATCAATTATTTTCTCGGCGGCGACCTGACCACGCCTTTCGTTCTCAAGGTGCTGGTGGTGCTTCTGGTCGCGGGCGGAGCGTTCCTGCACTTTCTCGCGGATGTGCGCGGATATTGGGTGCAATTTCCAGAGTACGCGAACAGGGTCGGCTACGCTGTCGCCGTGCTGGCAATCGTAGCCATAGTCTCTGGGTTTTTCATCATGGGTACGCCCAGCGAAATACGCATGTATCGCTTTGACGACCAGAAAGCGAACGACCTCACGAGCATTCAGTGGCAAATCGTGAATTATTGGCAACAAAAAGAAAAGCTTCCCGCGGCCTTGTCCGATCTTAACGACTCCATTAGCGGGTTTGTTGTGCCAGTTGATAAGCAGTCCGGCCAAGGGTACTCATATGAAATAACGGGAAAGCTGGCGTTCAAGCTCTGCGCGACATTCAACGCCGAGTCGCAGGCAAATCAGCAGACATTCGCAAGGATTGCTCCTGTGCCTGCCGTGCCTGCAGGCGTCAAGGGTATCGGGGACATGGGGCAGTCTGTGTGGGCCCACGGAGCGGGGCTGGTGTGCTTCGAGCGGATAATAGACCCCGAACTGTATCCGCCGTTCTCAAAGGCAAGAGTCCAATAGCTTAAGTACCGAAAACCCCGCTCAATATGCGGGGTTTTCGGCGTTAATGCGGTATGATATGGTGATTATATGAAGTCATATGACCATAAAAAGATAGAGAAGAAATGGCAGAAGGAGTGGTCTAAAGCGGAGCTTTATAAAACGCCTGACAAAGTGACCGGCCCCTCCTCCGCCAAGGCTTCGGCGGGCAAGAAAGACAACTTCTACCTGCTCGTGGAATTCCCTTATCCTTCCGGGAATCTCCACGCGGGGCACTGGTACGCGTTTGCCGTACCGGATATCTTGGCGCGCGCTATGCGGATGCAGGGGAAAAATGTCCTGTATCCGATAGGATTTGATGCGTTCGGCCTGCCCGCGGAGAATGCCGCCATAAAAAACAAGCTCAATCCGCGCAAGTGGACGGAGGGGAACATTGCCTACATGAAGAAGCAGATTGCTTCCATGGGAGCGTCGTTTGACTGGTCGCGCGAAGTTATCACATGCGACCCGGATTATTACAAATGGACCCAGTGGCTGTTCCTACAGCTTTTTAAGCGCGGACTCGCTTACCAAAAAGAAACGGCGGTTAACTGGTGCCCGAAAGACAAAACAGTGCTGGCAAATGAGCAAGTTACGGATGGCAAATGCGAGCGCTGTGATGCCGAGGTTGAGCAAAAGAAAATGCTCCAGTGGAATATCAAAATAACGGATTACGCGGATAGATTGATAGACGACTTGGCACAGCTCGATTGGCCGGAGCAGATAAAAGAATCGCAAAGAAATTGGATAGGAAGAAGCGAGGGAACCGAGATTAATTTTCCGCTGGAATTTGAGAACAAAAATGTTCCGAAACCGAATTTCTTACTTCTGCACGGATATAAAGGCAGTGCGGCTGGAACTTTCCATCCATGGCTGAAACGAGAGCTGGAACGAAAGGGATATGCTGTGCAGGCGCCGGATATGCCGAACACAAACGAGCCCAAAGAATCCGAGCAGGTCAAATACGTATTCGACCACTGCCACATAGACGAGAACACTGTCATTATCGGCCACAGCTTGGGAGGCGCCGTTGCGATGAAATTATTGCAGAAAATAAATCGCCCCATCGCGGGATTGATTCTTGCGGCGCCGGCGATAGACCCGTCATTTCCGAACGCGGAAGAGCGTCCGTTTTGGAAAGCATTTTCGTGGGATATCAATTATGAAAAATTGAAAAAGTTATGCGGCTTTATTACCGTGCTTTCGGATACTTTGGAAAAGGGCAAGCGAGGGGCATATCTCGCGCATCTGGCAGATCTTCTTGGCGCGCAATTTATAGAACAAAAGGCAAAAAAAGAGCATTTTTGCGGCGAGAAAGAGCCATTGATTCTCGCGCAACTCGCGCCCCAAGTTACCGTGTTTACAACCCGCCCCGACACGCTTTTTGGAGCCACGTATCTGGTGCTGGCGCCGGAACACGCGTGGGTCAAACTTGCACTCGGACATCACGGACTTTTGACCAACGAGGGCGAAATAGGGCGATATATCGCCCTATCGGCTAAGAAAACTGACATGGACCGTCAAACGAATAAAGAAAAAACCGGCGTGCGATTACAGGGAGTTGACGCGATAAACCCCGCGACACGGGAAAAGATACCCGTGTACATCGCCGATTACGTGCTGGGGCATTACGGCACCGGAGCGATTATGGCCGTGCCAGCGCACGATGAGCGTGATTATGAATTCGCGCAGAAACTCAAGCTTCCGGTGAAGGCAGTGATATCCGGCGGCGAACTTCCGTATATCGGAGAAGGATTGATGATAGATTCTGGGAAGTTTACCGGCATGGCATCGGAAAAAGGAAGACAAGCCGTCACCGAGGAACTGGGCGTTAAGAAAACCACCTACAAGCTCCGCGACTGGATAGTATCGAGGCAGAGGTATTGGGGAGTGCCGATACCGATTATTCATTGCGCAAAATGCGGCTCACAGCCGGTTGCGGACAAAGACCTGCCGGTGGAACTGCCGGAGGTCAAAGATTATCTGCCGGAGGGAAGCGGGAAGTCTCCGCTCGCGAAGGCGAAGAAGTGGATAGCGGTAAAATGTCCGAAATGCGGAAGCATGGCAGAACGGGAAACAGACACGCTAGACACATTCGTTGATTCTTCCTGGTATTTTTTGCGTTATACGGACCCGAAAAACAAAAAAGAATTTGCGAACAAAGAGAAACAAAAGAACTGGATGCCGGTCAGTCTTTATTCCGGAGGAGCGGAGCATACGATAATGCACCTCCTCTACTCGCGTTTTTGGCATAAAGCTCTGTACGACCTGGGGTTGGTTGGTGATTCCGAGCCCTACAAGCGCCGAATGAACAGAAGTTTGATACTCGGTCCCGACGGACAGAAGATGAGCAAGTCGCGCGGGAATGTCGTTGACCCCGACGAGGCGGTCATGCGCCTCGGAGCCGACACGGTGCGCATGTATCTCGCGTTTATCGGGCCGTACAATGAAGTGTCAAGCTACCCGTGGAATCCTAACGGAGTCGTCGGAATCCGCAGATTTCTTGAGCGGGTGTGGAGGGTGGGGCAGTCTACAGTAGTGAGTTTACATGTTACAGAAAATTCGGAAATTAAGCCGCTTTTGCATAGGACCATAAAAAAAGTCGGTGAGGATATTTCAGCACTTAAGTTTAATACGGCCATAAGCGCGCTCATGATACTTCTGAACGCGATAGAAAAAGAAAGCTCGATTGGAACAAGGCAATTTGAGATTTTTTTGAAACTTCTCGCTCCGTTCGCTCCGCACATCGCGGAAGAGTTGTGGCATGAAGCCGGAAATAAAAAATCAATACATTCGGAAAAATGGCCGGAGTTTAATCCCGCGCTACTGAAAGACGAAAATATTACAATTGTAATTCAGATAAACGGCAAGACGCGCGGAGAAGTTCAAGTGCCTTCCGACTCTGATAAAAAGACTGTTGAAGACGCGGCGCGGGGGGGGGGGGGGGGGCGCCGCCCCCCGCGGACCAAAAACCGCCCCCCAAGGGGTTGGGGGGGG
>CAYHST010000011.1:10445-22126 GCA_964359415.1 uncultured Candidatus Saccharibacteria bacterium
TGGCCTTCCCCAATCTAAAAAAATCTTTTTTCCCGCGGGGGGCGGGGGGGGGGGGGCGGGCCGCCTCCAGGGTCACGAAATCTCGCGCACGATTGTTGTTCCGGGACGGCTCGTCAATTTTGTCACGGCCGAAAAGAAATAATCCGTTTACTTTTTGAAGATAGCAGTTCCTTTGGCGGAGTCTTCCAAAATGTACCCCATGTTCTCAAGATTTTTGCGCAAGAGGTCGGCTTGTTCCCATTCCTTTTTCTCTCTCGCGACGTTTCTCTCTTCAAGCATGGCCTGAACGTTTTCCGGCAATTTCCCCGCCTCAATCTTTTTACCGAATAGCTTTACGCAAGCAGTCGTTGCTTTCTCGTCAATTTCAGCGAGATTCAGCCCCAGCACTTTGTCGGCGTCCAAAACACTGGCGCGGATATCCGCGTGCGACAGCTTACTGTCTTTTATCATCTCCCACAGAACAGCGATAGCTCCGGCCGTATCGAGGTCGTCATTAAATCGCCGAAGCATGCGCTTTTGATATCGCGCCGGCACCTTGCCTCCGACCGGATAATTATCGGCAATCAAACGCAAACGGAAAAATGTTTTTTCCGCGGCACTAAGGGCTTCCCAAGTGAAGTTAAGCGGAGTGCGATAATGCGCTCCCAGCAAGAGGTAGCGGAAGGAAAGGGGATGGTACCCGCGCGCGATTACATCCGAAAGATACACGACATTGCCGAGAGACTTCGCGATTTTTTTGTTGTCTATCTGTATGTGAGCGCGATGCATCCAAAAACGCGAAAATGGTTTTCTTCCAGTAGCGCACTCGGACTGCGCGATTTCGTTGTTGTGGTGGATGGCGATGTGTTCTATGCCGCCGGTATGAATATCGATTTGCTCGCCGAGTTCGGCGCGCGCCATTGCAGAACATTCAATGTGCCACCCGGGGAATCCTTTCCCCCATGGGCTGCTCCATCCGAGCGACGCGGAGAACTTCCACAAAGCGAAATCGGCTTGATTGCGCTTGTTTTTATTTGTGGCAATCCGCGCTCCTTCAACCTGGCTTTCTGGATGTATGCCTCCGAGGGCGCCATAAGCTGGGTATCGGGAAGTGTCAAAATAAACTCCATCTAGCGACGGGTACGCGAACCCCTTCTCGACAAGCGTCTCTATCATTGCGATTTGCGCCCGAATGTATCCGCTGGCTCGCGGGAAGCTCACTTTTCCCGTGTTGATGTTTAGCTCAGTCAAATCTCCAAGAAATATCTTTGTGTATCGTTCCCCGAGCTCGAGCATGTTTTCGAGGGTCGGCTCAAGTCCTTCGCGCTCAAGACCCTTTGTCATCTTATCTTCGCCCTCGTCGCTGTCCGACGTCAGATGTCCGACATCAGTAATATTGATGACCTGTTTTACCTTGAAATTATTGTATTCCAGCACTTTCCGCAGGGTATCGGTAAAAACGAACATTGATAGATTGCCGATATGCTGAACGTCGTAAACTGTCGGCCCGCAATTGTACATGCGGACATTTTTTGCTGGAGCAGGCAATGCGAATTCCTGCTTTGACGCGCCGAGGGTGTTATAGAGAAAAAGCGAGGGTTTTCGGGATATTTTTCCCCACAATTTATTAAGGAAGCCGTGGCTCATACCCGGTCAGTACAATTTCGAATAATTCCTGTCGCTGATAATCATACGAAGATATTGATTTTCTGTACACTCGGCAATATGTCGGCTTGTTCGGACAGTGTTCATGCAAGACGATTCGAAATTGTCCTACCGGGCATATCAAAACCACTTTTTGTGCTTGAAGTAAAGAACCATGCATGTGCCGAGTACGATGACTATGCCGATAATTATCCAGAAATCGTATGTGGCACCTTGCAGCGGATTATGCGGGCTGTTGATTTCCAATATTGAAACGACCAACGAAAGAGGGAAGGTGAGAAGCGCCATAATAGTGAGAACTCGCATGGTCTCGTTTTCCTTAGTTGAAAGAAGCGAATTGTTTGTTTCCCTAAGCTCGTGCAGCGATTCCGTGTTACGCATTACGTGGTTGTGGACGCGGTAGTATTCGTTAGAAAGGGCCCGCAGGTACGGCGCGAAGTCGTCGCCGAATATTTTTGCACCCTCCGATTCAACGGTGTGCAGAACCTCGCGGTGCGGTTCAATCGTTTGCCGGAGGTTCAGGAGGTCGCGCGAGGTGTTGGATATGGCCTCCACCATGCCGACCTCGTGGCCGGAAAATATATCGCCCTCTATGGTTCCAAGATGGTGCCGGACGCGTTCCACCTCGTATTCAACCCCCTTATAGAGTTTCTTAAGCATGTAAAAGAAGAAAAATCCCGCGTGGTTTCCCATGTTGCTCTTGTCTAGAATAGAGTTGACCTCAAAGACCTTGGAGAATTTGTGCAGAGGGTCAACGATGTCATAATGGGTAGTAATGATGAAATTGCGCCCGACAATGAAATCAACCTCCTGTTCTATTGATGTATGCGAACGCCGAAGAGTGGGGAAGTGGAGAACGACGTACATGTACGCATCATAAAATTCCGCCCGCGGCTTTATTGAAGGAATAAGCAACTCTTCCGCGACCATTGTTGAAACGCCGAATTGCTCCACGATGCCGCTAATCTCTTCTTTTGTCGGCGATTCGAAGTCTACCCAGGTTATGCCGTTGTGCCTATAATCCGTGCGCATCTGGCCATTATACCGTATCCAGATGCCAGCCAGTAGCTCCGCCTGCAGCCAGTAGCAATTCAACAAAATGACAAAGATTCTTTTTTTGGGGGGATGACTACAGTCTTCCGCCTCGGCATTTGGCATCCAACACTAATGTGCGATAATTCGCCGAATGGATCCCGTTAGAAGCCTTCTTTCGGAGATTCAGACAAGAGACGAATTTGAATAACACAAATCAACATAACTTATGGAGGAAAAAGCCTGCCCGCCAAAGCCAGAGCGATATAAGTGGTATAACAAATAAACGTTATGTCTTTATTAACTAGTGAGTCTGTCGCCACCGCAGCTTCAGGCGATGGCAGGCGGGCTTCTAACGGGATGGATTCTGAAAGAAAAGAAACAATATGCAGGCGGTCCGCTGTTATCGGCGCTATTGCTCTGGGCGCAGTTGGACTCGTTGCGGGCTACGCGCTCGGCATTCGCGGTTTCTCCGCGCAGAAGACCATCGGAGTACTTCCGGGAGTTGGCGTATCTGATGCACAGCCGGCTGGCGTTGACTTCTCGCCGGTTTGGAAAGCGTGGAACATCATAGACGAGAAATTTGTGCCGGCTTCAGTTGCGACAAGTACGCCTATCGCGACCAGTACGGCGGAAGCAAATCAGGACCGCGTGTGGGGAATGGTCGCAGGGCTTGCGGGTTCTCTCAATGACCCATACACATATTTTCTTCCGCCGAGCGATAATAAGCTCTTTGTTGATGACATGAGCGGCAGTTTTGAAGGCGTTGGAATGGAAATAGCGGTACGCGACCAAGTGCTGACAGTCGTTTCGCCCTTAAAGGGCTCTCCGGCCGAGAAAGCCGGGATTAAGAGCGGGGACAAAGTCCTTAAAATTGACGGCATTGATACGAAGGGAATGGATATTTCCGCCGCAGTAAAGAAAATCCGCGGGCCGGACGGAAGCGAGGTCGTTCTGACCATTCTTCGCGATGGATGGTCTGCCGTAAAAGAAATTGAAGTAACGCGCGGCGTGATAAACGTGCCGACGATGGAAATAAAAGCGCTTCCGGACGGGGTGTTCGTAATATCGCTTATGAGTTTTACGGCAAATTCTTCCGACCTTTTCAGAAGCGGTTTGCGCGAATTCATACAGTCGGGAAATGAACGGCTCATTATTGATTTGCGCGGGAATCCGGGAGGGTATCTCGAGTCCGCGGTGGACATGGCAAGCTGGTTCTTGCCGGCGGGGAAAATCGTGGTGACGGAGGATTACGCCGGTAACGCGCAAAACATCGTTCACCGTTCGCGCGGGTATGATATTTTCACGAATAAATTGAAGATGGTTATTCTTGTAAACCGCGGTTCCGCTTCGGCTTCCGAGATTCTGGCGGATGCGCTTCGTTACTACGGGAAGGCCAAGCTTGTTGGAGAACCGACATTCGGCAAGGGTTCAGTACAGGAGCTGGTAGACATAACGTCAGAAACGGCGCTCAAATTGACGATTGCCCGCTGGCTGGGGCCGGACGGCGAACAAATTCCTAACACCGGCATTATTCCCGATGTTGAGGTCAAAGTGACGGAAGAAGATACGAAGTCGAAAAAAGATCCGCAGATGGACAAAGCCGTAGAACTAGTTAACAGTCTACAGTGAACAGTAGTGAGCAAAATCTCAAAGCATTGACTCTGTAAACTGTAAACTGTCTGCTGTAGACTTGCTGTGTGAAGGTTATTGCACTCAAATGAAAAACAAGCAACGCAACAGCAATTTTTTACTGCGGGACACAGCAATCATCACCCTTAGTGTTTTCGCCGCCGTGATTTTGGTGAAAACAGAAGTCTTAGTAAACATACTAACGGCTACGCAGGAGTGGGAGTTATTGGGGAGTTTTATCGCGGGAATGTTTTTTACTTCAGTCTTTACAACGGCGCCAGCCATAGTTGCCCTCGGTGAAATTGCCCGCGCCAATTCGGTGTTGTTGACAGCCATTTTCGGTGGAGCGGGGGCAGTAATAGGGGACTTGATAATTTTCCGGTTTATTCGCGACAGGTTTTCAGAGCATCTGATTGAACTGATCGGGCATCGGAAAGCGGGAAGAAAGGTGAGCGCGCTTCTCCACCTGCGATTCTTCAGATGGTTTACATTTGTCGTCGGCGGTCTCATCATCGCTTCGCCGCTCCCTGATGAATTGGGAATCAGCCTTTTGGGTTTTTCAAAAATGAAAATGCTTTGGTTTATACCCATTTCATTCACATTCAACTGTATAGGTATCTTACTGATAGGCTTAATCGCGAAAGCACTGTAATGTATTAATGTATTAACCTTGCTATGATGCGGTCATTCGTATGCCCATCAGCATTCACAACCACTGGATTGATAAATTGGCGGTGCTAACCGGGGTGTTATCAGGTTTCGCGCTGTACCCGCAGGTCTTTACGGTGATAATGAGCGGGTCATCAGAGAATGTGTCGCTCACGACCTACGCGATAATATTTGGGAACAGCATAGTTTGGCTCATATATTCCATTCATCGCGGATTGTTATCGCTTGCTATACCATCCATTCTTAATATCCTCGCATCGGCCGCGCTCATTGTCTGGTTTTTGACCACTTGATGTAATCGGCATAGCGAGTATCATTCCTTAATGAAGCAGGTTCTCCTCATTACTGCCGGCGTTGTTCTTGTTGTGAGCCTCATTGTGGGGTTTTTCGCCATTAATCAGGCTAATCAGGCTCAGCTTGAACTCACCTCGCGCCTGCAATCCCGCAGCCAAGTCCTGGCGGACAGTCTTGCAGAAAGTGTAGAACCCGCATACAACACGCGCGCGACGAGCACCGTGCAAAGGATTATAGACCGGTTTGTGAGCAGCGAGAGGCTTGCGGGGCTTGGCGTTTTTGACAGCTCGGGTGCTCTTGCCGCGGGGTCCGCGGATATGCCACTTCCTGAAGACGGGAAACTTGTAACGACAATAATGGACAGCGATGAAGCTGGCGGAGATTTTGTCCGTCGCCGCGACGGCACGTACTATGTCCGCATAATACCGCTTCATGAAAACGAGCGCGTCGTCGGTGCGCTCGCGGTCGCTCAAAACGCCACATATATAGACGAGAGCATACGCGACATCTGGCGGGATAATATAATCCGGCTGCTATTCCAAATCCTGATTTTCGCGGCCGCCATCTTTATCTTGGTGCGGTGGGTTTTTTCCCACGCTATCTCCAAAATGGTTGAATCTCTGCAAGCCGTTCGCAAGGGCGATTCCGATGCCGGCACGGAACCGAGCTCAAGCTTTTTTAAGCCGCTTGCGGGGGAGATATCAAAGGTAACAACAAGTCTGCGGCAGGCGCGCTCCGCGGCGAGTGAAGAAGCTCGCATGCGCCTGGAAAAACTAGACTCGCCATGGACCGCCGAGCGGCTCAAGGAATTCATAAAAGCGTATCTTAAGAACAGGCCGATATTCGTCATTTCCAACGGCGAACCCTACGTGAACACCAAGGTGAAAGGCGAGGTCAAATGGACAACGCCCGCGGGCGGCGTGATTACCGCCATTGAGCCTGTTATGGAAGCGTGCGGAGGCACATGGATAGCTCACGGCGGCGGCGCCGCCGACAGGGAAACGGCGGATGCGGACGGAAAACTTAAAGTTCCGCACGAAGAACCGAAGTACACGTTGAAGCGCGTCTGGATTTCCCCCAAAGACGTGAACGGATACTACAACGGTTTCTCAAACGAGGCGCTTTGGCCTCTGTGCCACATGGCCCATGTGCGCCCTCAATTCCGGAAAGAAGACTGGGTCGCGTACCGCAAGGTGAACGGCCTTTTTGCAAAGACGCTTCTCGCGGAGATACGCCATATTGAGCGGCCCATAGTGCTCGTGCAAGATTATCATCTGGCCCTCGTGCCGGCTCTCATAAAGAAAAGCCGCCCCGACGCGCAGGTGGCGATGTTCTGGCATATTCCTTGGCCGTCGGCGGCTCAATTCAACATCTGCCCATGGCGAGAGGAGATATTGGGTGGAATGCTCGGCGCGGACCTTATGGGATTTCATACTCAGCAAAACTGCAACAATTTTGTGGAAACGGTCGCGAGCGAAGTTGAATCGCGCATTGATTACGGGCATTTTTCGGTTTTTCGCGAAGACCACCGCACCTTTGTGAAGCCTTTTCCTATATCCATCGCGTTTCCCGGCAGTGCGGAGGGAAGCGAAGCACCCGACCGCGGCATTTTGGACAGGCTCGGAATACGGAGCAAGCATCTCGTGCTCGGAGTTGACCGCATGGACTACATCAAAGGCATTCCGGAACGCTTCAAGGGGTTTGAATTTCTTCTGGACGCTCATCCCGAGTACCGGGGCACGACTACGCTTCTGCAGATAGGTTCACCCACGCGCGAATCAGTCGGCATGTTCCGTGAGTATTCCGAGCGGGTCGTTGCCGAATCCGAGAGAATCAACGCAAAATTCGGTACCAAGGACTGGAAGCCGATTATCCTTGAACGGCGCAGTTATAGCCATGAGGAACTTCGCAATCTCTATCAGCTCGCCGACATATGCCTCGTCACGTCTTTGCACGACGGCATGAATCTCGTCGCCAAGGAGTTTGCGGCGGCGCGCCGAGATGAATGCGGGGTACTTGTATTAAGCCAGTTCGCCGGCGCATCGCGGGACTTAAAGGGCGCGCTTGTGGTTAATCCGTATAGCGCTGAAGAAACTTCAGCGGCAATGCACACGGCTCTCATGATGCCGAAAACAGAACAGCATCGCCGTATGAAAATGATGCGCGCTTCGGTACGGGACTACAATATTTACCGATGGTCGGCGGAACTTATCAAAGCGCTCTCCCAGCTTGAATAGCATGAAAGATGCCGACAAGCACATGAGACGGATACTTCGGCGAGTCGGGGAAAACGAGTTTCTGCTTATGCTTGATTTTGACGGCGTCCTTGCGCCTATCGTCGCGCGTCCGCATATGGCGCGCATGCGGAAACGCACGCGCACTCTCCTTGCGGCATGCAGAGGGCGCGGGCGCGTCGCCGTCATTTCCGGCCGCGCACTCGCAGATGTGCGCACGCGCGTCGGTCTTTCGGACTTATGGTATGCGGGAAATCATGGCGCCGAGTGGCGAATGGGAAAGGCGCGCGGCCGCGAGAAACTCTCGCGCGCCCAGGGTGCGAAGCTTCGCGAAGCGCGCGAGGATTTTTTTGAACTCTCGCAGCGTTACCGCGGGGTAATCGTGGAGGACAAGGGATTGACTTTCAGCGTGCATTTTCGCGCGCTCGCGCGCAGGCGCGCGGCGCGGTTCAAAAAAGACGCAGAGAGCATCTCAAAGAAGTTCGCACACCTTCTTGATATAAGCGAAGGGGCCGAATATATTTTCAACATCCGCTTGCGCGCGGGCCGCACTAAAGACAGCGCCGTGCGCCTTGCGCGCAAGAGCGCGCCCGCTAAAGCCGTGCCGATATATATCGGCGACGACACGACCGACGAAAACGCCTTCCGCGCTCTTAAGAGGGGTATTACAATCCGTGTCGGTAAATCCGCCTCAAGCGCCGCAGAGTATTATTTCAAAACTCGTGCAAGCGTAGACAGATTTTTGCGCAGTCTTGCCTAATCTCTTTCTTTGTCAGAAGGTTAGTCAGACTGACCTGAAAGAGTTTTTGCGCATCACTGAATCTCATGTACCATGGGCCCATGAGAGTGATACTCCTCAAGGACGTTGGCGGGGTGGGGAAGCGGGACTCGACTGTAACCGTCGCGGATGGATACGCACTCAATTTCCTGATACCGCGGGGGTTGGCGCAAGAGGCGATCGCATCCAATCTGAAAGAAAGCGATGCCAGAAAGACGGCACGGCAGGCAAACGCGCAGGCGCGCGACGCGGAATTCAAGCAATTGGCGGAGAAACTCTCTAAAGAAAATATAGTGCTGAAAATGCGTGCGAATGAAAAAGGTCATTTGTACGAACACGTAACGGCGGCAAAAATTGCGCAGGAGATATTGAATAAATATAAATGCGAAATAGGGGAGGAGGCAATTTCCCTGAAAAAGCCGATTCGAGAGGTTAGGTCAGAAAAAGTAGAAATAAAACTCGGAGAACACCGAGCCGCGGCAACAATAGAGGTGGTGGCTGTTTAAGCCGAGACTACGTCCACCACTCGGCGTACGTTTGAACGTCCATCGAAATCCGTTTTTCTCTTTGAACGGAATTTAACCGTGCCAATGGCCATTGCAAATAGAGTGTGGTCGCTACCAACCCCGATGTTCTTTCCGGGCAAAATCTTCGTACCGCGCTGTCGGACGATTACTTCTCCGATGCCTACCTTCTGTCCGTCGGAGCGCTTTACTCCGAGGTACTTAGGGTTTGAATCATTCAGGTTATGCGCTGTTCCTCCTGCTTTTGTATGGGCCATATAGACTAGTTAGCAGTAAGTAATACGTAGTA
The DNA here is from genome assembly GCA_964359415.1 of uncultured Candidatus Saccharibacteria bacterium. Taxonomy (GTDB): domain Bacteria; phylum Patescibacteriota; class Minisyncoccia; order Phycocordibacterales; family UBA2100; genus UBA10103. The sequence continues at coordinate 19,542 of CAYHST010000011.1, forward strand.
GGTAGTTGAAAATCATTCCACGACCCGTATGATTACGAGCATGGGGAGTATACAGGAAGGATGGCTCAAAATCAAGAATTTGACTGAAGATTTGATAGATGGATGGGGGACTGTTCTCATCGTGTTTTTGGTAGCTCTGGGTTCGTTCGGGCTTGGGCGACTGTCCGTTCTGGAGGCCGTTATGCCTCCTGTTTCCATTTCACAGGCGCCTTTTGAGGCGACGCCGCGGGGAATGAACGTCGGAGGGCTGATAGTGGCATCCCGCACGGGAAGTGCATACTATTTTCCGTGGTGCGCCTCCGCCGCTAAAATTGCCCTTCAAAATCAGGTGTGGTTCGCAAGCGAGGAAAAAGCGCGCGCCGCCGGCTACTCTCCGGCGAAGAATTGCAAGGGATTAGAAAAATAAGGAGCGTAGCGACTATATTTTTCTTATCCCGCCCCAATTTTGAAACATTGAAGAAATATGCAACACTGTATAATATGCAACCACAACGAGAACTCGCAGGCATGAACTGCTGGAGCTCAAAATTGGGGCGGGATGTAAGATTTTCTAACTCGCTTCGCTCATAATAAAATCTAACATGCTTATCGTCGACGTTGAGGCATCTGGGACAGAGCCGAAGAAACACTCCATCGTGTCGGTGGGCGCGCTTGATTTCGCGAATCCGACCAATCGGTTTTACGAAGAATGCAGGGTATGGGACGGCGCGCACATCATGGACGAGGCGCTCGCAGTGAACGGATTTACAAAGGAGCAAATTATGGACAAGAAAAAACAAAGCGAAGGGGATTTAATACATGCCTTTTTGCGCTGGAGCGAGAGCGTGGAAGAAAGAACGCTTGCCGGACAAAATGTTTCTTTCGATAGAGATTTTCTAAAAGACGCCGCGGAGCGCGCTGGCCACACTGATTGGCAGTTCGCGTATCGCACGATTGACACGCACTCTCTCTGTTACATGCACATGATTGAAAGGGGACTCCAACCTCCGGTGAAGCATCGCCGCTCCGCGTTGGACCTTGATGCCGTTCTCAACTACTGCGGAATACCGGAAGAACCGTCGCCGCACAATGCACTCACCGGCGCTTTGTCGCACGCGGAAGTAATCGCGCGACTTTTGTACGGAAGAAAACTTTTGCCCGAATTCAAGCAATTTGAAATTCCTTGGAAGAAGTAGGACGGAACCCTACTTCGCTAAAGCTTCGAAGGGCGAGGTAGGGAAGTGGGGGATAATCGCATGTCTTGCTGATTGCGAAAATTCTAACAATCTACGCCTAGGCGTAGATTGTTAGAATTAATAAATGGTTATGAAATACGGTCTGCGATACTATCATTGTCACACCCGCTACTACTAATAGTAGACGGTCGTCTCGAAACGTAAATTATGTGTCGTTGACGCGGGGAAGTGGTTTTAGGCCATTCGTGGTCCAATATTTATATCCACAGGTTCGTTTTACGTATATTGTGCGAATATGCACCGTATGCTAAAATCGGTCTATGAAAAGTTCGCGCGACATCCTCCCCATCAAGGAATACATACTTCCTTTTCTGGATTACTGTGAAATAGAAAAAGGATTATCAAACAACACTCAAAGAAATTACCGACAGTACTTGCAACTTTTCGTCAAATGGCTTGAACATACCAAAAATCAGGGATTGCTCCCCCACGAGCTTACTGCACAGCACATTTGGGACTACCGCCTATATCTCGCCAGGACGTACAAAACGCCCTCTGAAGAGTATCTCGGCAAGAAATCGCAGAACTACTACCTGATTGCTCTGCGGGCATTATTAGGGTTTCTCGCGGAACGCGACATAGTCACACTTCCGTCGTCAAAAGTGAAGCTTGCGAGGCAAAAGTCCGACGAAATCCCCTCGTTTTTGGATATGAGCGATATGGAAAACATGCTCAAGGTTCCCGATGTTAAGACGCCATCCGGATTGCGCGACCGAGCTATCATGGAGCTCTTTTTCTCATCCGGCATGCGCATATCAGAGCTGGTATCTCTCGACGCTGACCAGGTATCTTTCCTTAAAGACAAGAATCCGGCGCGCACCTTTGAACTCTCTATTATCGGCAAAGGAAAACACATTCGGACAATCTTCATATCCCCTCGCGCCGCGCAGTGGTTGCGCGCGTATCTTGATTCACGCCCCGACGTTTACAAGCCGCTTTTCATCAACCAGCGCTCCAGTGACCCAGACAGCAAGCGGCTATCAGTGCGATACATACAGTTGATGATATCGCGGTACGCGATGCTCGCGGGAATCTCAAAAAAGGTTACGCCTCATACCATGCGGCATACCTACGCGACAGACCTTTTGGCGCGCGGCGCGGACTTGAGAAGCGTCCAAGAACTCTTGGGGCATAAAAATGTGTCGACCACGCAGATTTATACGCATGTTACGAACAAACGGCTACGAGACATACATGAAAAATTCCACGGCGGGAAGGATATTAATAACAAATAATGACGTTATAATAATCGCCATGAATTACAGCGACAAATTAAAAGCCGTGCTCTCCCCTATCGAGCGCAAGATTTTTTCTAAACTCAATAGCCCAAAAAAGATACAAGATTATTTA